>CAMLRA010000083.1 GCA_946482325.1 uncultured Chromatiaceae bacterium
AATCTGCCGGGACCGGTGGTGCGTCCATGAGTATCCAGTGCAGCGTGCCACTTTGCACCCGCCAATAACGGCGGAAACTGGCGTCTCCACTCAGTGCAGTGCATTGCATTTGGCTGTCCGCCTGATACTGCTGTAAAAAATTCTGGATTTGTGACAACCTTTCCGCCACTTGTGCACTCCAAACCGGGCAAAAGCCGCACTATAACGGATTAGCCGAGCGGCGAAAATTGATTTATCATACAGGCCCTCTTTTTGCATTCTGGTCGGCTGCGACCTGACGGAACAGAGCAACTTTTTTGGAATACCGGATGAAATACCACGCCTTGTACCTGCTGATGTTCGGACTTCCGGGTCTGGCGCTTGCGGCTGAGCCGGTCAGGCAATGTTATCCCAGTCTGACGCTGCCGGAGCGGCTGGCCCAGCTCGACAAAAATGACAACAACCTGCGGATTTTCTCCGGCAAAGTCAGCCTGAACGATAATCAGAGCGCGATTTTCAGCGATGGCGTTGAACTGACGCATCGCGACACTCTGTTAAGCGCCCCCAGCGCCACCTTCTCCAAAACCGAACAAAAAATGTTTGCGGATGGCGGTATCAGTTATTACAGCCCGCAATTAAAGGTCAGCAGCAGCTCATTCAGCGCCCGTATTGACGATAACAACGCCACGATGACGGATGCAGACTACCGCTTTATCAGTCAGGCTGGCCGCGGTTATGCCAAAGAAATGCAGGCCTCCAGCGAGCAAGTCAGGTTAAAAGAAGCCAGTTTCACCACTTGTCCGGATGGTGACAACGGCTGGGCGTTGGAAGCAGAAGACATACAGCTCAATGCCGACGACGGCTGGGGCGAAGCCTGGAATTCCGTCGTTAAAATCAAAGGCGTGCCAGTGCTGTATTTACCGTACATGACTTTTCCGGTCAGCAATCAACGCAAATCTGGTTTACTCATTCCAAAGTTTGGCAGCTCACAGAAACTCGGTGTTGATTTCCAGCTGCCTTATTACCTGAATCTGGCAGAAAACTATGATGCGACTATCACGCCGCGTTATATGAGTGAGCGTGGTACTCAGCTGAAAACTGAATTCCGCTATCTCACCACGCAGAACAATGGCAAATTGCAACTCGAATTTTTGCCGGACGACCAGGATAAACCAGCCGGTTTTGGCAGCCGGTATCTGAGTCATATTGAGCATCGCTCTGATTTTGCTGACAATTGGCGGGCGCAGGTCGATTTCACCGATGTCAGCGATGATGCTTATCTCAGTGAATTAGGCTCGGATTTTAACAATCAAAGCGACACTCAACTGAACCGTCAGGCCAGCCTGAGTTATTTCGGCACCGATCTGCACTCGAATATCCGGCTGCAGGGTTTTGAAATTCTTGGTAATTATGCCGACAGTTATTCGTATGCCGCCCTGCCGCAGTGGGATTTAAGCTCAGCTCGTCCAATGAAATTGCCGGCCGGCCTTGAATTCAGCTGGCACAGTCAGTATTCGCATTTTGCCAATGACAATGCGCCTATCAAGCAAGCAGACCGTCTGCATCTTGAGCCGACACTACGATTACCCTACATCACGCCCGCTTATGAGCTGCAGTTAGAAACCGGACTGATGTCGACTTATTACCAACAAAAACGCCGTGATGATCTGGCCATATTGCCGGCAGAACTCCTCCGGATTGAAGAAGATACTGCTCGTCATTTACCGAAGGTGCAGCTGAACGGCAAACTGAATTTTGAACGCGACGCCAGCTGGTTTGGTCAATCTTCGTTGCAAACGCTGGAACCGCAAATTCAGTATTTGTATATCCCCTATCGTGACCAAAGTCAGATTTGGCAATATGACACGGCGCGGTTACAAGACGACTATTTTGGTTTGTTCCGGCAAAACCGCTTTTCTGGTCTCGATCGGATTAACGATGCCAATCAGCTGACACTCGGCGCCACCACGCGGATTTATGACGAATTTGACACCGAGCGCTTCCGTTTTAGTGTCGGTCAAATTGTATTTCTGGCCAATCCAGAACCCAGTCAGCTGGACAACAACCAGACGATTGCGGCGACTGAATCAATTTTTGCCGCTGAGTCGGTACTGCATTTTCAACAGCGCTGGTTTTTAAACAGTGGCGTACAGTATGATTCCAAGACTAAACGGATGATCAAAAGCAACGTGTCACTGGATTACCGCGCTGATGATAAAAATCTGCTGCAGTTGAACCATAGATACAGCCGTTATGTCTCAGGCAACGAGATTGAACAGTTAGGTGCCCTCGGCACAGTGCCGCTGAATTCGCAGTGGCAGCTGGTCGGCAGTTATTATCGCGATTTGCATAATTCGCGCATGATTGAAGCCAACGTCGGTCTGCAATATGAGTCGTGCTGCTGGGCTGTCCGGCTAATCGCACGCCGGCAGATTGAAACCAATCTGGATTTACCGATTAACAATATCAACTCTCCGTTCCGGCTCGACAGCGGCATTGCGCTGCAGTTTGTGTTAAAAGGGTTCGGAGACAGTGCAGGTTTTAACGTGTCGGACATGCTGTCCACTGGGGTTTTTGGTTACCGCCGCCCCTATTTATTAAATAATTAGACTGGAAAATTATGAAGTTAACACAGCTGATTGCCGCGACTCTGACGACTTGTGTCCTGTTCAACGTCCAGGCAGCCGAAACCAAAGTCGATGCCGTTGCCGCAATCGTCAATAATAATGTCGTCCTCGAGTCCGAAGTCCGCGACATGATCGCGCGGGTGAAAAAGAACGCCGCGAAACAAGGTCAGACGCTGCCATCCGATTCCGCGCTGCAGGTACAGGCGCTGGAACGTCTGATCATGAACAGCCTGCAATTACAGGTCGCCAAACGCATGGGCCTGCAGATCACCGATGCGCAGCTGGACCAGACCATTGAAAACATCGCCCGCGAACAAAAAATGAACGTAGAACAATTCCGTGCGCAGGTCGTGCGGGAGGAAGGCAGCTACGAGCAGTTCCGTGAAAGATTACGCGAAGAGATCACCACAGGTGAAGTGCTGCGTGCCAACGTCCAGCGTCGGATTTATGTCAGTCCGCAAGAGATTGATACGTTGACCAAAATGATGGAACAACAAGGTGCCAGCAATGAACAGTACAACATTGGTCATATTTTAATCGCCCTGCCAGGCCAACCGAGCGAAGAGCAGATTAAAGAAGCCGAAAGCAAAGCCAGCAAAGTGATGGAACTGCTGCGCGGTGGCAGTGATTTCAAAAAAATCGCCATCGCATCATCATCTGCTGAAACTGCATTGGAAGGCGGTGATATGGGCTGGATGAACATCAACGAAATGCCAACTCTGTTTGCTGATCAGGTGCGCGGCAAAAAGAAAAAGGACCTGATCGGCCCTCTGCGTTCTGGCGCCGGTTTCCACATTCTGACTATTTTTGACATCAAAGGCGCCAACGTCGTTGAATTTGAAGAAATTTCTTCACGCCATGTACTGATTAAGCCGTCGATTATCGTCAGTGAGGAAAAAGCTAAAAACATGCTGACAAAGTTTGCTGCTGACTTCAAAGCCGGCAAAGCCGATTTCGCTGCGTTTGCCAAAGAACATTCTGAAGACCCGGGTTCACGCTTAAAAGGTGGTGAACTGGGCTGGGCTGATCCGAATATTTTTGTGCCTGAATTCCGTGACACCTTAAAAACTTTGCAGAAAAATCAACTCAGCGAGCCATTCCGCACCGAACACGGTTGGCACATTGTGCAGTTAATGGATCGCCGCACTGTCGATGCGACCGCAGAGAAGAAACGCGAACAAGTCACCCGAATGATTTACAACCGTCGCTTCAATGAGGAATCCAGCAACTTCTTGCGGGAAATTCGCGACGAAGCCTTTATTGAAGTTCTGGCGGATAAATAATGACGTTGCGGATTGGCGTCACCCCCGGTGAACCGGCAGGCATTGGTCCAGACCTGATTATTCAGCTGGCCCAACAGGACTGGCCGGCTGAACTGGTGGTGTGTGCCTCAGCTGATTTGTTACAACAACGGGCCCAACTGCTTGGTTTACCGCTGCGACTGCTACCCTATCAGCCCGACCAGCCGCCCAAGCCACAAAAAGCCGGCACGCTGACGCTGGCGCCCTTTCAGCTCGCAGCACCGGTGATCCCTGGTGTGCTGAACGAAAATAATGGCCGTTATGTGGTGGATACGCTGACTTTCGCCGGTGAACAGTCGATGCAAAAGCAGTTTGATGCCATTGTCACAGGCCCGGTGCACAAAGGCATCATCAATAAATCCGGCATCCCTTTTAGCGGACACACCGAATTTTTTGCGCTGCAATCCAATACACCTTACGTCGTGATGATGCTTGCGACCGCTGGGCTGCGCGTGGCGCTGGTCACTACCCATATCCCGTTGGCCTATGTCGCAAAAGCCATCACCCGCGAGCGCTTATTGCAAGTCACCCGCATCTTGCATCAGGATTTACAGCAAAAGTTCGCTATTGCACAGCCACGGATTTATGTCTGTGGCCTCAATCCACATGCCGGTGAAGACGGCCATCTGGGACGAGAAGAAATTGATGTCATCAGGCCGGCCCTTGACGAGCTGCGCGCAGAAGGTATGGACCTGATAGGTCCGTTACCGGCCGACACCTTATTCCAAAGCAAATATCTCGACAACGCAGACGCTGTCCTGGCGATGTACCATGATCAAGGCTTACCGGTGCTGAAACACAAAGGTTTTGGCCGTTCTGTCAACATCAGCTTAGGGTTACCGCTGATCAGAACATCGGTTGACCACGGCACTGCATTAGATCTTGCCGGCAAAGGCCTGGCAGACCCTGGCAGCTTCCAGCACGCGCTGGATCAGGCCATTTTCTTAGCGACTCAATCAAAAGCAAAACATGACTGATAATGTACATATGGGGCATCAGGCCCGGAAACGATTTGGCCAGAACTTTCTGCACGACCCTGCCGTGATCGAAAGAATTGTCAAAGCGATAGCGCCTAAGCCGGGTGAACATCTGGTAGAAATCGGTCCCGGTCTTGGAGCCTTAACCGAGCCCGTGGCTGAACGTTGTGGTCATCTGACCGTGGTCGAACTGGACCGCGATTTAGCGCAGCGTTTGCGTGAGCACCCGACCTTAGCCGATAAACTGACGATTTATCAGACCGACGCAATGAAATTTGATTTCAGTCAGCTGATGCCGGCGGATGGCAAGTTAAAAGTATTTGGCAACCTGCCCTACAATATCTCGACGCCCTTGTTATTTCATTTGTTCGAGTTTGCCGACTGCATCGAGAATATGCACTTTATGCTGCAAAAAGAAGTGGTTGAGCGGATGACCGCCGGCCACGGCAGCAAAACGTTTGGCCGCTTGAGCGTGATGACCCAGTTCTTTTGTCAGGCCATTCCGGTGGTTGAAGTGGGTCCTGGCGCCTTCAAACCAGCGCCCAAAGTGGATTCAGCGGTAGTCCGTCTGATCCCAAGGCCTGTAGCAGAACGCGCTGATGTGCCGGTGGCTGTACTGAACCGGGTCTGTCTGGAAGCCTTTAATCAGCGTCGTAAAACGCTGCGCAATTGCTTTAGCAACTTTGCGACGGCCAGCGACATTGAAGCCCTAGGCATCAACCCGGGCTTGCGGCCGGAACAGCTGCCAGTCAGCGAATTTATCCGGGTTGCGCAGTGGCTGGCTCAGCGGCCAGATGCGCTGGGTGTACCTCTTGCAGCAGACGGAGACGAATAGTGATTTACCAGGTTCCGGTTCAGGTGGAAACTTTTTACATTCCGGCGCAGTCCGACGCCGCAGCAGAACGTTTTGTCTTTGCCTATACCATCACTATCCGCAATGATTCCGCAGGTCCGGTTAAGTTACTGCGCCGTTACTGGTCTATCACTGACGCCAATGGCAAACATACCGAAGTGCGCGGCGATGGTGTGGTCGGTGAACAACCGGAACTCGAGCCAGGCAGCAGTTATACCTACACCAGTGGCGCAGTTCTTGAAACCCCTGTGGGTACTATGCAGGGACATTATGAGATGCAAACTAAAGACGGCAGTGTATTTGAAGCGCCAATCCCGCTATTCCGGCTGGCCGTCCCTAATGTGCTGAACTAATGGCGCGTTATGTGATTGGTGATGTGCAGGGTTGTTTTGACCAGTTACAGCAACTTCTTGCACTTATCCATTTTGACCCGCAACAAGACCAACTCTGGTTTTGCGGCGATTTAATTGCCCGCGGCCCGAAATCTCTGCAAACCCTGCGTTTTGTCCGGGATCTTGGCCCCGCAGCCATCACTGTACTGGGGAATCACGACTTGAATTTCCTCGCCAGTCTGCACGGTTATGGTCGGATCACACCAGACGACCAGCTCGAAGAACTGTTACAAGCGCCGGATCTGGCCGAATTAGCAGCCTGGCTGCAACAGCAACCCCTGCTGCATTTCGATAGCAGGGACAACTTGTTGCTGGTGCATGCCGGTTTGGCTCCGGAGTGGGACATTCCAACGGCGATAGCGGCCTGTCAGGCCGTTGAAGATTGCCTGCACCTCGATGCACCTTCGCTTTACGCCATCATGTATGGCAATCAGCCAGAACTCTGGTCAGAAGCCAGGAATGAACAGGATAAACTCCGATTCACCATCAATAGCTGCACCCGGATGCGCTATTGTTTTGCTGACGGCCGCCTCGAATTAAAACAGAAAGGCGAATTATCCGACAATCCGCTGTTGACCCCTTGGTTTCATTTCTGGTCTGATAGAGAACACCCGACGATCTTTTTTGGTCATTGGGCGGCGTTACAGGGCTACTCACCTGTTTCAGCTATACACGCACTGGACACCGGATGTGTCTGGGGGCAAGCTCTGACATGCTATTGTATTGAATCGCAACAGCGTTTTAGTGTTGCCGGCTACGAAAAAAGACTATAATACTTGGGTTTGTTCCATCCCGGTCCCTTGCAATTGTATGGATGCTGTTGAAGGCGATTGTTGACCAACCCGTTGGGAGTTCCATATGAAGTTAACCGTTGCATTGCGCATCATCGGCGGCTTTGGTGTGATATCAGTGCTGTTGCTGATCATCGGCCTTACCTCCTACTCCAGCCTGAACAATATCAGTGATTCCACCAGCCAGGTAAATACCATCTCCATCCCTGCGCTCGAAAACAGTGCGACACTGAAAAGCGAATTCGTCATCATGAGTAAAATCACGCTACAGGCGTTTTACACCGATGAAGTGAAAAAAATTACTGCGCTTGAAACGGCATTTGCCACAGAAAAAGACGCCTATGATGCTGCAGCGCAAAATCTGCAATCTGTCGTAGGTAACGAACCCGTGTTGGCTGCGAGTTTTAAAGACGTTAGCACTCAATATGACGAATTTGTGCCAACCAGCAGCAAGCTGTTTGCTGAACTGAAAAAATCACTGTCATTACGCGATGCAATCAACAGTAAGCTGGGTGATTTGGAAAGTAATGCAGATGACTCTGCGTCATTAATTTTAGATTTCAGCGATGTACGCGACGTCAGCCGCCGCTTCCCTAAAGCTGCAGAAGCCGCATCTGTACTGGAAACCAGTCTCAATTCGATGGTGAGTACTGTGGTGGATTTAACCCGTACTAACGCAGCGAATACCTCAGAAACGCTGAGTAATGAAATTAAGAACCGGATGACCGACATTGTCGCAAAAATGGCGATTATCAAGGCTGAAGCCGGCGGCTCAGTGGACATGGTGGCAGATCTCGACGAGAAAATTACTACAATCAACGACCTGTTGGTCAGTGATGATGGCATTCTCACCCTAAAAGCCAACAAACTGGCGGCCGAAGCTTCTGCTGCCAAATTGTTAGCAACCGCAGAACAACAAACCACAGATGCCAGTACCGCATTAAGTAAATTGCTGACTAAGGCACGTGAAGCGGCCGGTGAGATTCAAAAAGAGTCCGAATCCAGTGTATCCAGCGCCATCGTGCTCATTTTCGGTGTCATGGCATTCTCGTTTGCTGCAGCAGCAGGCATTGCGCTGTGGACGCGCAGCAGTATCACCACTCCACTTGGCAAAGTGAACGAAATTCTGGGTGTGGTTGCATCCGGTGACCTGACGAAACAACTGGATGACTCCGCTCAGGACGAATTCGGTGAATTGGCACGCAACTGCAACCAGGTTATTGGTAATCTGCGCCAACTGATCCAAGGCATTATTTCGCGCTCAACCCAATTAGCAGCAGCTTCAGAACAGACTTCAGCGATCACAGTGCAATCGACTGCAGCGATTCGTGAACAGAAGTCTCAGGTGACACAGGCAGCCACAGCAACGACCGAAATGAGCAGCACCTCACAAGGTGTACTGCAAAGCTCAAACGATGCGCTGGCTGAAATCAAACATGCAGACGCCGAAGCTGAACGCGTGAAAGGCATTTCCTCCAACAACAAACAAACCATTCTGCAGTTGTCACAAGAAGTTGAACAAGCTTCTAAAGTTATCAACAAGTTACATCAAGACAGCGCCTCCATCGGCAGCATTTTAGATGTGATCCGTGGTATCGCAGAACAAACCAACTTACTGGCACTGAACGCAGCCATTGAAGCGGCGCGCGCCGGTGAACAAGGCCGTGGTTTTGCTGTTGTTGCCGATGAAGTTCGTTCGCTGGCAAGTAAAACCCAAAGCTCTACACAAGAAATCCAGGCGATGATTCAAGTGTTGCAAAGCGGGGCTCATGCTGCAGTTGAAGCGATGAACAAAGGCAAACGTCAGGCTGAAAATTGTGTGGCGCAAACTGAAGTCGCAGATCAGGCACTTGATTCGATCACGCATGCCGTACATATGGCGCACGACATGAGCGAACAAATCTCTCATGCCGCGAAAGAACAGAATCAGGTCTCACACGAAATAAGCAAACTGCTGGAATCCATCGTGAATATCGCTGAAGAGACGGCCTCTGGTGCAGAGCAAACTTCGGATTCAAGTCATGAAGTGGCCCGTCTTGCTGAAGAGCTGCGTCTGTCAGTAGACCAGTTTAAAGTGTAGTTTACCGGTCGATCGCAAAAAGGAGCCGCAAGGCTCCTTTTTTGTTGATTGAATGCTGATATCGGTCTTACAACAGAGTAAAAACGTGCTCTTTCAGGAGAGTCGCAATCTAAACGTCAGCAACAAAAAAGCCGTGCTCTGCACGGCTTTTTGGCCTATGGACTGTTACTCACCGCCACCGGCTCTGGCTTTCAGCACTGCTATCAATCCGGACCCGGCATGGTTGGACTCAGCCCAAGCTATGTCACCTGATGCAGTGATTTGCGCTGCAGGCAGCTGTTTGATAATAAACTCACCAGCACCCGCTGCATTATTTTTAACAGCAAACCGGATTAATGGCAGACCGTCACATAACACGCCGTCGTAAATATTTCTTAAGCGTAAACGATTATCAGACAATAATTTGCGGAAACGGTTTTTATCATCTGCTTTGACATAATCGCACATTGAAGCTGCCAGCTGCTCCTGCGCCTGAGCGGCAGGTGCAACAACCAATAATCCGGCGACCAACGACAGGCATAACGTGGCGTTTATTAATTTCATAGGCAACCCCTGATGCTGAATTAGCAAAACAAAATTAATAGTAGCAACATGTTAGATGATACGCAACGCTGGAAATTTCAGCGTTCCCGTTCCAGTTGCAAGAAACGATAATTGACCGGATTCTTAGCATCAGCCTGATATTCCTGCTGAGAACTAACCCGCCAGGTGCCCACTTTGCGATAATCCGGAAACCAGGCATCACCCTGAACTTTGAGATCAAACTCAGTGAGATAAAGCCGATCGGCGATTGGTAATAATTGCCGATACAACTCTGCCCCACCAATAATCATGACTTCAGGCTCGGCCTGCAATAAATCTAATGCAGCATCGACACTCTGCACCCAATCCGCCCCAAATCCTGCAGGCTTTGGCTGTCGGCTGATCACGATATTGCGCCGTCCCGGTAACAGTCTGCCGATGGAATCGAAAGTCTTGCGTCCCATCACTACAGGTTTACCCAGTGTGATTTGCTTAAAATGCGCCAGATCCGCTGGCATATGCCACGGCATCTGATTATTCAAGCCAATCACACGGTCTTCAGCCATTGCCGCAATCATGCTCAGTATCATCAACAACCTCAGCGGCGGTAAATCACTTCAACTTCATAATCGTCATCGTCGAAGTCGTCATCATCATCCAAATCATCAGCCAGACTCATCGCGTCCGCATGGTAGTCATCCCACTTGAACTGCACAGGGTCGAGTAACTGTTCTTTTGGCGTTTCCTTCGGCAGTTGATCCAGATATGCCTGAATATCACGACACAACGCGTCTGTATGGGTTCTTGAGGCTGCAGAAACCTGGTATACCGGCCCTTCCCAACCAATCGCATCAATCACGTTTTGTTTAATGACATCGAGCTCGTCTTCAAGCACAAGGTCAATTTTATTAAATACCAGCCAACGTGGTTTATTGGCTAGTTTGTCGCTGTACTTACCTAACTCGTGAATGATGACCTGTGCATTCTCTGCAGGGTCTGAACCGTCAGCGGGCAGAACGTCGATCATGTGTAATAACAAGCCACAACGTTCCAGGTGTTTCAGGAACTGAATCCCCAGACCGGCACCTTCTGCTGCACCTTCTATCAAACCAGGGATATCGGCGATCACAAACGATTTGCTGCTTTCAGTGCGCACAACACCAAGATTTGGTACTAACGTCGTGAATGGGTAATCGGCGACTTTGGGTTTAGCAGACGAAACCGCGCGGATAAAAGTCGATTTCCCTGCGTTGGGCAGACCTAACATGCCTACGTCGGCAAGCAGTAAAAGCTCGAGTCGCAAGTTGCGTACTTCGCCAGGGGTACCGTTAGTTTTTTTCCGGGGAGTCCGGTTGGTGCTACTAGAGAAACGGGCGTTGCCCAAACCATGCCAGCCGCCTTTAGCAACCATCAGTTTCAGGCCATTCTTCGTCAGATCGCCTAATACCTCATTGGTATCAACGTCAATCGCACGAGTCCCTACCGGAACACGTAACACTAAGTCATCACCGCGTTTGCCGGTACAGTTGGTACTCATACCGTTTTGACCGCGTTGTGCGATGTGGAGTTTTTCAAACTGATAATCAACGAGCGTATTCAGGTTACTGTCCGCAATCAGATAAACGTCACCACCGTCACCACCGTCACCACCGTTTGGGCCACCTTTAGCCACAAATTTTTCGCGACGGAAACTGATGATTCCGTTACCGCCGTCGCCGGCTTCGACCCTGATCAACGCTTCATCAACAAATTTCATTTCGACCTATCCTGCTTTAATCATTGCGAACATTATAAACCTATGCTCGCCGGACTGCGAAAACAAAGGTCGATGTCTCAAAAGTATGCTGCTTTATTTCATTGATAAGCAAAAAAAAACCCCGCTTGGCGCGGGGTTTCTTCGAAGAATCCAGCAGTTATTCGCTAACGATGCTAACGAATTTACGGCTATGCTCGCCTTTCACTTCGAACTGAACTTTGCCGTCAGTTAAAGCAAACAGCGTGTGATCTTTACCGATACCCACGTTGGTGCCAGCGTGGAATTTAGTGCCACGTTGACGAACGATGATGTTACCAGCCAGAACTGATTCACCACCGAAGCGTTTTACGCCTAAGCGTTTCGCTTCTGAATCACGACCGTTACGTGTACTACCTACACCTTTTTTACTTGCCATGAGTCGTTACTCCTGAAATTAAGCGCTGATGCCAGTAATTTTCACTTCAGTAAACCACTGACGATGGCCAGCTTGTTTACGGTAGTGCTTACGACGACGGAACTTGACGATTTTAACTTTATCGCCGCGGTCATGTGCGACCACTTCCGCAGTAACTTTACTGCCTTCAACGACTGGAGTACCGATTTTGACATCGTCGCCGTTTACAATCATCAGGGCAGCAAACTCAACCTTTGCACCCATCTCTAAGTCCAGTTTTTCTAGACGAAGGGTTTGACCTTCAGTCACACGGTGCTGTTTACCACCACTTTGGAAAACCGCGTACATAGTTAGAACTCCGTACAGATCACGCCGGCCGCTGAGGGGGCGTGTTAATTAGATTCACAGGGCGCGAATTGTACGCAATTTCCCCTACCCCCGCAAGCACAAATATTAAAAAGATCATCGAACATCAAAAGGATCGAGTTTTTAGTTTTGCCACTTTCGTTGTTGTTGTAGAATCCAGCCACTCCGGTTTGCTGAATTAACTGAACCCGCATGACGCTCGATGAAATCCGCTTGTTAAGCCAACAAGATATGGCCGCTGTGAATGAACATATTTTTTCTCAGCTGAATTCTGACGTTGCTCTGATCAACCAGTTGGGCATCTACATTGTAAATAGTGGTGGCAAGCGCTTGCGCCCACTGTTGGCGGTTCTCGCTGCTCGGGCGCTGGGTTACCAGGGAAGTCAACATGTAACGCTGGCGACCATCATAGAGTTTATTCACACCGCTACTTTGCTGCATGACGATGTTGTAGACGAATCCATGCTGCGCCGTGGAAAAGAAACAGCAAATGCAGTTTTTGGTAACCAGGCTAGCGTGCTTGTTGGTGATTTTTTGTACACCAGAGCTTTCCAGTTGATGGTCTCGTTAGAGCGCATGCGTGTCATGCAGATTCTCGCGGATGCCACCAACGTCATCGCTGAAGGCGAAGTGCTGCAACTGATGAATGTGAATGACCCTGACACTACTGAACAAAGCTATCTGCAGGTAATTTACTGTAAAACCGCTCGTTTGTTTGAGGCAGCTACAGAACTTGCTGCAGTGCTTGCTGACAAAGACCCGGTCACGACTGAAGCTATGCGCCAGTATGGCCTTCACTTAGGTACTGCTTTTCAGTTAATTGACGATGTACTTGATTATCAGGCTGATGTAGCAGATTTAGGTAAAAATATCGGCGACGATTTGGCTGAAGGGAAACCAACGCTTCCGCTTATTCACGCACTAAAACACGGCACAGCAGCCCAACAAGTACTGATCCGCGAGGCCATTCTGGAAAGTAACGGTCTGCAGCACTTTGACGCTATTATGACCGCGATGCATGACACCGACGCCTTTGGTTACACCAGAAGGCTGGCAGAACAGGAAGCTGAACTGGCGAAACAAGCGATCGCTTTTTTAGCTGACAGCCCTTACAAAGACGCGTTGTTAACCTTGGCAGACATAGCTGTCGAACGGTCTCACTGATCAATACACCAGCTTCACAAACTAAAAAGCCAGCTTTCGCTGGCTTTTTATTCAATGCGATAAATTACGCTTTATTGACGAACTCTTCGCCCAATACGATATCTGCTTTTAACGTTGGCAGCATATCGCTCATGGCTTTCTGTTCATAAGCACTTAAAGTACCGATATCAAGCAGTGCCTCTACGCCATTTTTACCCAGCACAATTGGCTGAGCGAAGAAACGAGCGTGTTCACCGTTACCTTCAACGTAGGCATATTCAGTCACCGACTCGCCCTGCAGACCTTTAATTAAAGATACACAGAAACGGGCTGCTGCCTGACCCATCGATAATGTTGCTGACCCGCCACCGGCTTTTGCTTCAACAACTTCAGTGCCGGCATTTTGGATACGGTAAGTCAGAGAGGTCACTTCTTCGTCAGTGAATGTCACATCTTTTACTTGTGACAATAAAGGCAGAATGGTGGTACCGCTGTGACCGCCAATCACCGGAACGATCAGCTCAGCCGGGTTTTTGCCTTTTAATTCAGCAATGAAAGTTTCAGCGCGGATGACGTCCAGTGTCGTCACACCGAACAAACGTTTTGCATCGTAAGTACCGGCTTTTTTGAATACTTCAGCCGCAATCGCAACTGTTGTATTCACCGGGTTGGTGATGATACCAACTAATGCTTTTGGACACTGTTGAACAATAGCTTCAGCCAGTGTTTTTACCACGCCGGCGTTAATATTGAACAAATCTGAACGATCCATACCTGGTTTGCGTGGCATGCCTGCCGGGATCATCACGACATCAGCACCGGCTAATGCGGTGTGTAAATCATCTTTACCATAACCCGTTACTTTTACCGCGGTTGGGATATGGCTTAAGTCTACAGCAACACCTGGCGTAACCGGAGCCAGGTCGTATAAAGCTAAATCAGTACCAGCTGGCAGATTTAACTTCAGTAATAATGATAAGGCCTGACCAATACCACCAGCAGCACCTAAAACGGCAACTTTCATGCTTCTCTCCCAATTAACGGTTCACCGAAAAAAACGCGCCAACAATACTGAAATACGGCGCAAATTACAAATGACTTATACCAAAGTAGCAGCACATTATTTAATCAATTTTACTATTCTTCAAAACCATGCAGATATCCGACGGCGACATTCACAGACAGCAAAAATAATTCTCTGGACCTGGCAGTATGATTTGTTATGGTATGCTCTGATCTAAAAGTTTTTTCTACTTAAATTACGCGATAACCCGGTGCATATGACCAAACAAACTAAACAGGAAGCGCTGATTCAGGCATTCAAGGCGCTGCTGAAAGAAGAACGATTCGGTTCACAGAGTGATATCGTAGATGCATTAAAGTCCGAGGGTTTTGACAACGTCAGTCAGTCGAAAGTCTCCCGCATGCTCAGTAAGTTTGGCGCAGTTCGCACCCGTAATGCCCGACAGGAGATGGTGTATTGTCTGCCACCGGAACTAGGTGTGCCGACAACAAAAAGCCCGTTGCGTCAGCTGGTACTGGACATTGAACACAATGATGTAATGATTATTATCCGTACCAGCCCGGGTGCTGCGCAATTAATTGCGCGCCTGCTGGATTCAGTTGGTAAAGCGGAGGGGGTGCTCGGTACTATTGCCGGGGATGACACTATTTTTATTGCACCAACCAGCGTGAAAAATATTAATTTCACCCTGAAGAAAGTCACTGAATTGTTCGAAAAGGTCTAGGTAATCCGCACTACAACGACGCAGAGTCCTCCAAAAAACTAACAGATGGCGCAAAAAAAGCAGCCCCACTGTCTGCCTGTACATAGTCCAGCAACAAATCGTAATTCTGACCCGCCGCATCCCCGAGCCGGCGGCTGAGCCATGCCAGATAGGCTGATGGATCTGCCGAACAGGCCAGAATCACTAATCCTTGCGATTTCAGCTGACCATACGGCATGTTCTGAAATACCAGAGGGTAATATTGCCCGAAAGCATCCACGACCGCGGCCTTCACTGCATGGCTATGTTCATGCAGTTGCGCGGTTGGTAGCTGCTGACCATCTAACTTTCGCTGCCCAATAATTGCTTCCTGCTGAGCTTGGGTCAATTGTTGCCAACGATTTAAATCGAGGCGGTAACGCTGATAAAACAGGTAACTACCCTGCGCAAATTCTGGTTGTTTGGTCTCATTGATTAATGCTAACTCTCGCTTTTTGCGTCCACGCGGTGGTTGCGGCTGGTCAATAAAACCGGTGAGATCACGACCATCCATGAAACGGAAGCAATGAGTCTGCTCTACCAACTCCAGATGTGGCATCAACAACTGATAGCATTGCTGAATCGCCAGATGCAGTACATCGTAGCGATCGGCACGGATCTTTAGCAGCACATCATAAGGGATGGCCGGCATAGCCAGGTCATCAACAGAAAGTGGTGAAAACGGCTCAAATTCGGCAGGACGCGCATGTGGGTATAAAGAATGCCAATAGCCTGGCCCGATGGCCACAACCGCATTCAAATTCGCTTCCGAAAACTGTTCCGCCAGTTTGTGTATCAGCCCGGGGATATCCCCGAGTACGCGTCTCACGGCGCTTTCATGGCCGTCTAATGCATTCATCAGCAATAACAAACCGTGCAGATTCGGTTCCGCACACACACCCACTTGTTCTCTTGCCATAATGCCGCAATCAGTACCGTAAAAATGCAGACATGCTAACGAAAAAATCCGGCTGCGCCAAATCTGCGATGTTCGTGTGAGATATATCTCACATTTAAGTAAGTCATTTCGCTATTTTACGCAGAGATGAACTTTCACAAATATCGTATGTGCATGTTTTATAACACATTTTAATACACCTAGACGACAAACCAATGTAGTCCATCTCCTCATCTTCGGCTTACATCGACAATGTGCAGAGAATTCACAGGCATAATGTGTCTACTGTCAGTGAAGACATTACGGCGACAAGCAGTCAAACATCAAGGATGGTGTATCAGTCGGATTGTCATGGACAGGCTCAGGACGAGCTGAGATTTCAGGAAGAAATCTCCAGGGACGAGGATGCCGGGAACGGCCGTGTTGACAGGAAGTCAGCCAAAGGAGTAGTCGCTCAGGATGAGCAGGTGTTATTCAGGGACTGAACGATACCAATCCGGACGCTACAGGATGTAGCAGCGGTATCAGGATGATACCAGCAAGGACAGAGGACGCTACAGGATGTAGCAGCGGT
>CAMLRA010000084.1 GCA_946482325.1 uncultured Chromatiaceae bacterium
AGCGCGAACATATTTATATGCTCGACACCAAAGGTGTGATCCACAGCCGTCGTAACGATTTGAATCAATACAAAGAGCAGTTTGCCAACAATACCGACAAACGCACGCTGGAAGATGCAATGGAAGGCGCTGATGTGTTTGTCGGAGTCTCAGGCCCTGATGCCTTGCCAGCCGAAGCTTTAAAACTGATGGCGGACAAGCCGGTGATTTTTGCCTGCTCGAACCCGGATCCGGAAATTAAACCTGAACTGGCTCATGCAGAGCGTAGCGATCTAATTATGGCGACAGGCCGTTCGGATTACCCGAATCAGGTCAACAACGTCTTGTGTTTCCCCTTTATTTTCCGTGGTGCTTTAGACGTGCGCGCTAAAGTCATTAACGATGAAATGAAGCTGGCCGCAGTGCATGCGATTCGTGCTATCGCCAAAGAGCCTGTGCCGCAGGCCGTGTTAACAGCTGCCCAGGTGGATAAACTGGAGTTTGGTGCGGACTATATTATTCCAAAACCAATGGACCCACGTTTATTATCCCGCGTCGCCCGTGCTGTGGCTGAAGCTGCTGTAGCATCAGGAGTGGCACGTTTGCCATTGCCTGAAAATTATATGGGGTCAGAACTTTAGTTCTGATCCCAATGTACGGTGTTCGCTCCGGATTGAACAAGCTGATTTGAAAACAGCAGGGGGTCAGGCCTGACCCCCGTAGTATTACTCTTCGTCTGATTCCGCTTCCTGAATATCCGGAATGGGTTTGCCCATGCTGGTCAGGATATTGCGGACTTCGATCGGGATTTGGTGCGGGTTGTCTTTGCGTAAATCTTCATCGGCTGGCAGTGGCTGACCGGTAAAAGCATGCAAAAAAGCTTCGCATAATAATTCGCTGTTGGTGGCGTGGCGTAAGTTGTTGACCTGGCGGCGGGTGCGCTCATCGGTTAAAACTTTTAATACATTCAGGGGGATGGAGACGGTGATTTTCTTCACCTGTTCTGATTTCTTGCCGTGTTCTGCATAAGGGTGAACGTATTCACCATTCCACTTTGCCATAGTTGTACCTTGATTTAATTATTTGTTGTGCGTTTTGGCCCGAAATTTTATCTCTTTATACGCGCATAAACAAACGCTGCGCAAGAAATAATCATGATAGACGTCTAAATGTTTTGACATCCCTTTGCGGCGCTGTATACTTTTAGCCGTCTAAACATCTAAAAGTATGAGGTTGATATGTCCACACGTCGCTCCGCCACAGTTGCAGCCCGCGCCGGTATTGCGCAGGACCCCGCTTACGGTGCAGTGACGCCGCCGATGTATTTAACCTCAACTTATGAATTACCGGCTTTTAAACAGCCGGGCAAATACGATTATTCACGCTCGAACAATCCGACCCGTGACCTGCTCGCCGATGCGTTGTGTCAGCTCGAAGGCGGCGCCAAAGCCTTAGTCACCAACACCGGCATGTCGGCCTGTGTGCTGGCGCTGCAGGTGCTGACGCCGGACGATACTTTAGTGATCCCACACGATTGTTATGGCGGCAGCTACCGGTTATTCACCAACCTCGCCAATAAAAAACGTGCTTTTAAGCTGGTCATTGTCAATTTTCAGCAGGACAACTGGCGGGCGTTGGTCCAAGCCGCCAAACCAAAGTTGATTTGGCTGGAAACACCAAGCAACCCGCTGCTGCAAATCACCGATGTGCGTGCAGTCTGTGCGCTGGCAAAAACGCTGCAGGCACTGGTGCTGGTCGACAACACCTTTTTATCGCCGGCGCTGCAAAACCCGATCGCGCTGGGTGCTGATTTAGTGCTGCATTCCACGACCAAATACTTAAACGGCCATAGTGACATTGTCGGCGGCTCTTTGATTGTTAAAGATGCAGCGCTGGGGGATGAACTGAAATGGTGGGCGAATTGTCTGGGCGTCACCGCCGGTGCTTTTGATTCGCACCTGACTTTACGCGGTATCCGTACTTTATTACCGCGCATCAAAGCGCATCAGGAAAATGCCGCACAGGTTGTGGAGTACCTGCAACAGCAGCCACTGGTCGGCAAAATTTATTATCCGGGCTTAAAAGACCATCCGGGCCATGCCATTGCTAAAGCACAACAGCATGGTTTTGGCGCCATGATTAGCTTTGATCTGGCCGCAGATGCCAAATACCTTGGTGTCTTTTTCGAAGCATTAGCGTGCTTCACGCTGGCGCAATCTTTAGGCGGCATTGAAAGCCTGATTTGCCATCCCGGCACTATGACCCATGCATCAATGGACGCGACGGCACAAAAAACTGCCGGCATTGGCCCGACATTAATTCGTTTGTCGGTTGGCATTGAAGATCCACGCGATCTATTGGCTGATTTAGCACAGGCGTTTGCCGCTGTTGCTGCAGCGCTTGACGCTGATGGCGGTAAGACGCAGATAACTCATGAGCAGGCGTCAGTGGCCGCCCGGTCGGTAACCGAAACACCGGCAGCAGCACAATCGGTCACTGCAACATCCGAACAACAATTCCGGCTGAATCCAGCCCTGGCCGCATTCTGGTAAAAATCATGGCAGTACAACAACTTTCCGCCGACGCCGATAAGGTCGTCGTGCATAAATTTGGTGGCAGCAGCCTCGCCACCGCTGAGCGTTTTCATGCTGTGGCAGATATTCTGCTGCAACAACCGCAACCAAGTGCCTGGGTGGTGGTATCAGCACCAGGTGATACCACAGATCATCTGCTTGATTTGATCGCCTCAGCTGCCGATGCAGCAAACTTTGACACCCAATGGCAGCAGTTGTCGGCGCAGCTGCGGTTGCTGGTCAACCGCACTTTGAGCGCGCAAACCGCACCGCAGGCGCTTAACACACTGAATAACTGGCTGGCACAATTACCGGCGCTGGTGCAGGCCGGTCAGCACAATGAAGTGCTGGCCACCGGCGAGAAGCTTTCCGCATTGTTGCTGAGTGCAGTACTGACCGAGCGCGGCAAAGAGGCGCAAGCTATTGATGCGCGTGATTTTTTACGGCTGGAACTTCAGCCATTGGGCGATGCACAAGTGTTGTGGCAACAATCTGCTGATTTATTAGCGCCGTTACAACAAGCCGGGTTTAACGTCGTAACCGGTTTTATCGCCCGCGATACAGCGCACAACAGCATCACGCTTGGCCGCAATGGCAGTGATTATTCGGCGACTATTGTTGGTGCTTTAATCAAAGCCGATGCGGTGCAGATCTGGACTGATGTTGATGCGATTTATAGCGCAGATCCGCGTAAAGTGCCGTCAGCGCGCGCGTATCGTCAGGTGCCCTGGCCTTTGGCGATTCGCCTGGCTGAACTGGGTAATCCGGTACTGCATGCGAAAACCTTAAACCCGCTGGCGCAACATGCGGCGGAACTGATTGTACGCAGCAGTTATGAGCCACAGCAGCCGGGTTGTCGCGTCAGTCGCCAAAGTGCTATCGAAGTGCAATTTGTCACGGATTTAGCTGATGCAGTGCTTTTGACCTTACCGGCGCATTGCAAAGTCAGCCCGCAACAAGCGGCCGCCGCGTTGCAGTTTCCGGTGTTTGCCGCGCCGGCAACCCAAGGCAAGCAATGGCTGGTAGCGCAGAAGAATCTGGATGCTTTGTTGCAATTTCTCGGACAACAACAGATTTATCCTCGCGTCAGTTCAGAACAATTTTATGCCGTTGCCTGGTTAAAGCCGGCCGCACGCCAGCAGCGCCAGTTACCGCTGCAAGCTGCGCACTGGCTGGAACGGCAGCAACCGGCACATAGTTTTCAGGACGATGAACTGGCGCTGTGGTTGTTCAGCCCGGCTTTAACAGCCAACGAGCTGACCGAATTACACCAGCTGTTGCTGCCCAGCACAGTGAGGCTGAACATCGTGGTGGCAGGGACCGGCAATGTCGGCTCTGAGTTCCTCAGCTTGCTGACGAAACAACAACAAGCCTATGCCGGCCAGATTGAATTGCGTTTGGCGGGGTTGTTTAACTCGCGTCAGGCGGTGTTCAGTGACCAGATTAATGTCGCGGACTGGCAGCAGGCGTTAACCACAGCCGCACCATATCAGAAGCAGGATCTGCTGGATTATTTAACCGGTTTACCGGATCCAAAAGTGCTGGTCGATATCACGCCAAGTCGCAGTTTTGCCGAAGATTATGCCGAAATTGTCCGCACCGGCTGCCACCTCATCAGTGCCAATAAACAAGGCGTGACTTTGCCACTTGCGCAGTATCAGCAAATTATTGCCGCAGTCGCCGAGCAGCAGGTCAGCTGGCAGGCCAATACGACGTGCGGTGCCGGATTACCGGTGCAGCGCTTGCTGCAGGAACTACAAAGCTCCGGTGACCATATCCACCAGATCAGCGGGATTTTCTCCGGCACATTGTCCTGGTTATTGTGTAAATACGACGGCAGCGCGCCATTCTCCGAGTTTGTGCTGCAGGCGCAGGCCGAAGGGCTGACCGAGCCGGACCCCCGTGATGATCTGTCCGGCAAAGACGTCCAGCGTAAACTGTTGGTGCTGGCGCGGGAACTGGGGCTGAGTCTTGATATCAATGACATCGCCTTGACGCCATTATTGCCGGCGGGTTTAGATACACTGAGCTGGGATGAGTTTTGGGCGCGCCGCCACGAACTGGACGAGGCGCTGGCCGCAACTTATGCCAAAGCGCAAGCGACAGGCACAGTGCTGCGTTATGTCGCAACCCTTACCGTGACACCACAAGGCCCGCAAGCGCGGGTTGAGTTGCTGACTGTTGCGCCTGAGCATCCGCTGGCGGCTATTCAGGCCTGTGACAATGTGTTTGTCATCGAAAGTGACTGGTATCAGGCTAATCCGCTGGTGTTAAAAGGCCCTGGGGCTGGGCGTCAGGTCACAGCCGGTGGTATTCATGCCGATTTGGCTATTCTGGCACGCCAGCAAATTGCTGCGGCGAAGGCGGCCCGGCATAGTCAGGCGCAGGCCGCGGCCTGGGCCAATCCACGTGCTTGATGTTGTGTTTGAATAACCAAGGCCCGGCGCCTTAGCCGGGTCTGTGTTTCAGCAGCTTGCGCTGCAAGGTGCGCCGGTGCATCCCCAACAACCGTGCAGTCTGACTGATATTGCCATCTTGCTGTGCCAGCACGCGCTGAATATGTTCCCATTCGATTTGATCTGTCGATAACAGCGCTTCGCTGTCGTCACTGCTGGTCTCATTGACAGGCGGCACAGCCTTTTCGCCTTGCAGTGCTTGTAACAACACCGCGAAATCTACCGGTTTTGTCAGATAATCGTCAGCGCCCAATTTCACAGCCTGTACGGCCGTGGCAATACTGGCAAAGCCGGTCAGCACCAGAATACGGCTATCCGGTAAGGCTTCCCGCAGTGGTGCAACGTAGTTCAGGCCGGAGACATCGCCAAAACGCAGGTCAAGCAGCCAAACGTCGGCCGGGTCTGCGATGAGTTCAGCAAGCTGCGGTGGAGTGGCGTAGGTGCGGACCTGGTGACCTGCTGTCGTCAGCCGACGTTGCAACGTGCGTAATAACACTTCGTCGTCATCTAGAATCGTCAGTTTCAATGTCCGCCTCCGGCCGGAAAACGGATTTGGGTGATGAGGCCGCCCGTCGCCGAAGCGCGGCGGGTGACGTTACCGCCAAGTCTTTCTATGCTGCTAGTAGCCAAAAATTGACCGAGCCCGAGACCATCCGGGCTCTGTTGCGGGACTTTACCCAATTCGGTTAGTTGTTCTGCCGGCACTCCGGCGCCAAAGTCTTCAATATACAGGCAAAATTGCTGTTGTTGCTGACGTAGTCGTACCTGCAGCTTTGGTTGTTGTTGTGCAACGCCGGCATCAGCCGCATTATCCAGAATATTAAACAAAGCTGCCGACCAGGCCAGCGCATCCGACACCAGACAGCCAGTGTTGTCGATACTTTCCTCCAGCCTCAGGCTAATCTCAGGCCGGCTGACCAGCCACAGTTTTAACGCCCGTTGTGCAATCAGATGTAAGGCTTCCTGGTTTGTTGGTGTACGCAGTTGCTGTGCATTGTGCCTCAGCTGTTGGACGATCTGCTGGCAACGTCGTACTTCCTGCTGTAAGTCGTTGATCAACGCCGGATCCGGCGGTCCATCGGTTAGTTCATCGGTTAGCAAAGTCAGATTTTGCAGCGGAGTCGCAAGTTCATGTGCTGCATTGGCGGCATAGGTTGCGACGGCCAGCATCTGTTCCTGTTGCAATTGCTGTTGCTGTAACTTCTGTAACGCTGTGGTTTTTTGCCGGACCAGCCTGGCCTGTGCACTGACAAAAGCAGCGATAAAAAATGCGGACAACGCAAAAGCCCAGGCCATTTGCCATAAATGTGAACTGAATTGCACCGGCAGCAGCTGACTTTGTGCCGCGCCATCGATAAACACCTGATGACTGCCATGCTGGGTGTGTGGGTCATAAATCAGTTGGCCGGTGTTTGGATCCACCTCGCTCAGCGGCAGCAACAGGGCCAGCACCAAATAACAGCTGACGGCCAAAGCTGCAGCTAACAATGCGATTCGACCCGGTAGCAATACAGCACTGACTGCGACCGGCAATAATAACAATGCAATCAGACCGTTACCGGCGCCACCTGACAATGCCAGCATCAGCGTAAATAAGGTCAAATCGTACAGGATTGCCAGAGCAAAAATACGCTGTGGCTGCGTTGTTGCTCCCGGTACCCAAGCTAACGACAGATTGGTACAGCCGTATAACGCCAGTAAAAGCAGCAATAAGGGCCAACTACTGACCGGGTAGTGAAAAATCCAGGCGGCTAAAGCGGCCAGATATGTGGTGCTGACCAGTCCCCAGCGGAACTGCTGCAGTTGTTTGATTTGTTGTAATGGATCTGAGTCGGTGCTGAAAGCGGATCTGTTTGGCAGCATAGCGGATCTCAAAAAAAAGCGGGCGCAATGCGCCCGTGGCAAAAAACTGACAGGTGCAGACTACGCATTGACCAGAAAAAAGTCACGACTTGGCGCGTATCAGGCTCGTCGTCATTGACTATAACGATAATAGAGACCTCGTGGTATGTGGCATTTTGTCGCAGGGGCGTGAAACGACAAAATCTTGACGCGAACCTTACGGCAAGTAGTGGCAAACCCGGCAAATACCGGCGGAAATTTCTCGCCGCATCAGGTCGGATCTCTAGTCTAGGATCTGATTTGTGATCTGGTTGCTTAGAGGGCTTTTTTGTAAGTTATTGTATTTTAATGGAATAAAATTAAGTTTTGCAGCTGTTTCGCATTTGGCATTGCGTTTGCAATTTCAAAGAGCTCCTGCCGGATCTGCGTGATCCGGGCCAGGGAATTAAAAATCCAAAACAAAATAATCTTTACAATTAAGGGATTTACTCATTATGAAATTCAATGCAAAATCAAAAATGTTCGCAGCGCTGTTTCCAGTATCTAAACAAGAGCAAACCGCAGAGCTGGTCGAGCTGAACACAGCTGAACTGAATCAGGTCAGCGGCGGTGTTTCACTGAATATGGATGATGTGTCAGTTGGCACTTTCCATATTGGTGACGGCAGTGGCCCAATCTGGATCAAAAACTAATAAAAATTAAGATAGGGCTTTGTGACACAGAAATATTCAACTTTAAGAGATACAGCCGCGTTTTTGATTTTCATAGTCACAACCGCGGCTGCAGTTTTTTTGGAACTGTCAGTTCATTTTCCCGAACTGATTTATGCGACCGCTTTCAGTAGTCCAGATTTTGTCAGATTTATTTCTTATCTCTCGTTTAGTTTTGTTGTTCTTTTTAGCCTGCAAAAGCCGCATACCCTACCTTTGCTGGCGCTGCTCTTGTGCATAAAACTTCTCCAATTTCCAATATCTTTGTTTCTCAATAATTTCGAAAACGCACTTTATTACTATTTGTGCTCTGCACTGTTGGATTTGATGATGGCATTTGCCGTAGTTCATTATCACAACGACAGATATTTATTGAAGACCTTCAACGCAAAAATCAATGCTGATGTGCCGCAGGTAATGTTAATGGCAGCTTTACTTGCAATTTCATCACTGTTTTCGTGTCTTCAAGCGGTGGAATACATACTATACAGATACCAACCAGCTCTTTATGAAGACTCTATGCCCTTTCTGTATGAGCATCAGATTGCAATCAAGCTGACTCTCAAAACCTTGTTCGATGCATGTGTTTGGTCACTCCTCCTTGACCCTAACCGCTGGAAAATTCTGCAAAAGATCCAAAACAAATTTCTGGCGCCCTGATTTTCTCCCTACAATAGAGTTTTAAGGTTGTGAGGTTGCCTGATGTCACACCGTGCTCATTTGTTCTCGCTACGGATTTTTCATGCGCTGCGCGAAGCAGCTGCTGAAGGTTATGGTTTTTCTGCGCTGAGTAAAGATGTGCTGGCCGGTATCAGCGTTGGCATTATTGCCATCCCGCTGGCGATGGCGCTGGCCATTGCATCAGGTGTACCGCCACAATACGGTTTGTATACTGCGATTATCGCCGGCTTTTTGATTCCACTTTGTGGCGGCTCCCGTTACAGCGTCTCAGGCCCAACCGCCGCTTTTATTGTCATCTTGTATCCGGTCGTACAGAAATATGGCTTGAGTGGTTTGTTGCTGGCCACAGTGCTGTCCGGCGGTATTCTGGTGGCGATGGCGATGTTACGCCTCGGCCGATTTATTCAATACATTCCGGAAGCTGTCACTTTAGGATTTACCGCCGGTATTGCTGTGGTGATTGCCACCTTGCAACTGCGCGATTTGTTTGGCCTGACTGTCGTGGCCATGCCTGAACACTATCTGGAAAAACTGCAGGTTTTGCTGCGGGCCGCAGATACGGCGCATTGGCCGGCGATGCTGGTTGCCGGTGTGACTTTATGGCTGATGCTGGCCTGGCCCAAACTTGGCAGCCGCGTGCCGCCGCATTTACCGGCAGTCATTGTCGCCACTTTATTGGCCTTGGCACTCAATCATTATGGTTATCCGGTGGAAACTATCGGCAGCCGCTTTCAGTACACGGCGGCTGATGGCAGTGTTGCCGCTGGGATTCCGGATATGTTGCCAAGCCTGCAATGGCCCTGGGATTTGCCGGGCGCCAATGGTCAGCCGCTGCAGTGGAGCTCAGAACTAGTCAAAGATTTACTGACCGCCGCTTTTGCGATGGCGATGCTTGGTGCCATTGAGTCGTTGCTCTGTGCCATGGTGCTCGATGGCATGACGGGCCGGCGTCATAGCGCCAACAGTGAGTTGCTCGGGCAGGGCATCGGCAACATAGTGGCACCGTTTTTTGGCGGTATGACCGCGACGGCCGCACTGGCTCGCTCGGCGGCCAATGTGCGGGCCGGTGCTGTATCGCCGGTGTCAGCCATGGTGCATGCCGGTGTGGTCTTGCTGGCGCTTTTTGCCTTAGCGCCGGTGCTGAGTTACCTGCCATTAGCCGGTATGGCTGCTTTGTTGCTGGTGGTGGCCTGGAATATGAGTGAAGCCCCCAAAGCGCTGCACCTGATTAACACTGCGCCGCGTAGCGACGTGCTGGTGTTTGCGGTGTGTTTCTCTTTTACCGTATTGTTTGACATGGTGATCGCTATCAGCTGCGGCATGATCATCGCAGCGCTGCTGTTTGTGCGCGAAGTAGCGGAGATGACCAAAGTCGCGGACGTGACCGAAAATCCGAAGCTGGTCAGCGAAAAACTGGCGTCTGGCCACAAGGTATTTCGCATCAGCGGGCCGCTGTTTTTTGCTGCGGCGGACAGAGTATTTGCCGAACTGGCGCTACTTTGCAAAGAGCAGCAACAAGTGGTGATCCTGATGGACGGCGTGACTTTACTGGACGCAGGCGGGCTTGCTGCTTTTGATAAATTCCTCACCGCGACCGCAAAAGCCGAATGTCACGTGATGTTAGTCGACCTGCAATTTCAGGTGCTGAAAACTCTGGCCAAAGCTAAAGTCCGGCCTGTTGACGGTTTATTGTCATTTTATCCGACGCTGCCGGATGCGCTGAAGTTATTGCCGAAACGTCTACCGGACGAGTTTGTCGGACTGACGGCTTTGGATAATCCCGGATTGTGACGCAGCAGTGCTGCGTTTCTCATCACAGCAGTGCTCACCACTGTCTTTCTGAGCAAAGCGTAGGCGCACTGGCGCTTCACGCTGCGACTGCTAAATTTTCATATTCATGCACAACACAGTCTGCGACAATAGCGGCCGCATTGCGCCAGGCCTTGCCCGGCGTACGTTGGCGCGTTATGCATCTTTATGCAGCAGCTGAAAGTGAATTTGAATAATATAAAAATTCATAAAAACAGCATAATAATTCTTGAAAGTGCATGAAAGCCCCGATACACTGGCCGCAGTTTTTTGGTGTGGCCATTTTTTATTTAGCATTTGGAGACTGACCACAAGATGTCATCACAATCTGCCACCAGTTCAGTGATTCGCAGCGCAGTGTTAGGCGCCGCCGGTTATAGCGGCGCCGAACTTTGCGTGTTATTGGCGCGTAACCCTCACTTTGCACTCTGCCATGCCTATGCCTCTGCCGGGCGGCAGGCAGAGTCTTTTTCTTCCTTGTATCCACGGCACAAAGGTCAGGTTGACCTGCTGGTTGAACCCTGGACTGATGCCGAGATCGAGAATATCAAAGGCAAAGTCGATGTCGCCTTTTTGGCATTGCCGCATGAAGCCAGTGAAGAAGTGGCGCCAAAACTGATGGCCGCCGGTATCGTGGTGGTGGATTTGTCTGGTGCGTTCCGCTTAAAAGACCCTGATTTATATCCAAAATATTATGGTTATGCCCATCAGCATCCGGAACTGATTCATGAAGCCGTGTATTCACTGATGGAATGGCTGGACCAGCCGTTGCCACAACTGATTTCTGTGCCGGGCTGTTATGTCACGGCGGCATCGCTGGCGCTGCTGCCGCTGGTGAAAGCCGGTTTATTGGCTGACGACAACATTCCGGTGATCAGTGCAACCAGTGGTGTGTCAGGTGCTGGCCGCAAAGCGGCGTTAAGCACCTCATTCTGCGAAGTTGGCCTGAATGCTTATGGCTTTTTTAAACACAGACACAGACCAGAAATTGAACAAAATTTAGGCCGCAAAGTGGTGTTCACGCCGCATCTGGGTAATTTCAAACGCGGCATTCTGGCCACCAGCGTGGTGACGTTAAAAGCAGGCGTGACGGCTGAGCAGGTCAAAGCGGCATTTGAACAGGCCTATACCGGCAAACCGTTGGTACGGTTATTAAGCACGTCACCGAATGTGGCGGATGTAGCCGGTACGCCGTATTGCGATATTTTCTGGCAAATCGATGGCGAGCAGGTTGTTATCGTCTCCGCGCTCGACAACTTACTCAAAGGCGCCGCAGCGCAAGCGATGCAGGCGGCTAACGTCAAATTCGGCAAGCCGGAAACGGCTGGTTTACTCGGCGGTGGTGTTTGTCATGAATAAGTCACCGTTAGTACTGAAGATGGGCGGCCGGCTGTTGGAAGACATGCAGGCGCTGGATAGTTTACTGACCGTCATCAAAGGCCTGTCTAGCGAATATCCGCTGGTGCTGGTGCACGGTGGCGGGGCTCAGGTCGACAGCTGGCTGGCAACTTTTGGCTTTGACACGCAAAAAATTGACGGCCAGCGCGTATCACCTGCTGAACAGATGCCGGTGATCACCGGCGCTTTAGCTGGTGCCGTCAACGGCTTGATGGTGGCGCGGGCGCAGCTGGCTGGCTTAAATGCCGTCGGCCTGACATTGGCGGCCGGGCAAAGCCTGAAGTTTGACGTCAATACCAAACTTGGTGCTGTTGGCATCGCCAAAGCCAACGACGGCACTTTGGTGAACACGCTGGTGCAAAACGGTTTTGTGCCGGTATTCAGTTCCATCGGGTTAAGTGACGACGGTCAGTTACTGAATGTGAACGCGGATATCGCCGCTGCAGCCATTTGCCAGTTAGTGCAGGGCACGCTGGTGTTGCTGACTGATGTGCCGGGCATTCTGGACGGCAACGGTCAGCTGATTAAGTCGCTGAATAGCACACAAGCACAGGCGCTGGTGGATTCAGGTGTGATTAAAGGCGGCATGAAAGTCAAACTCGACGCGGCGCTCGAAACGGCCGCAGCACTGCGACGACCTATCATCGTCGCGGGCTGGCAACAGCCGGAAGATTTATTAAAGCTGATGCAACAGCAGGAAGTTGGCACTTGTATCAGTTGGTAACCCCACTGAGATCTGTTCACTAAAGCGCGGGCCCCTTTGATGGAACAAGGCCCGTTTGCCGGGCAGATTTCCTCAAAAAAAGGTGGCCGTACGCGGCCTTGTAGTGTGAAACATGAGTCAATTATCGCAGTTACTGTGTTTAGCGGATTTAAGTAAAAGCCAGTTGTCCGGATTACTGACACTGGCAGGTCAGATTAAACAACAGCCTGACAATTACAGTCAGGCGTTAAAAGGCAAAAGCATTGCCTTACTATTTGAAAAACCATCGCTGCGTACCCGCGTCAGTTTTGATGTCGGTATCTATAAACTCGGCGGTCACAGTGTGTATCTGGACCAGCAAAACGGCGCTTTGGGCGTGCGCGAATCAGTGGAAGATTTCGGCTCTAATCTGGCGTGTTGGTGTGATGCTATCGTTGCGCGGGTGTATTCGCAGCAGACGCTGTTAAAACTGGCGTCGAGCAGCAAAAAGCCAGTGATAAATGCGCTCAGTGACTTGTACCATCCTTGTCAGGCCTTGGCCGATTTGTTGTCGTTGCAGGAAGTACTTGGTGATTTGTCGCAGGTGCATCTGGCCTTTGTTGGTGATGGTAACAACGTTTGCCATTCGCTGATGTTAGGTGCTGCCATTCTTGGCATGAGCTTAACTGTGGTGACACCGCCGGGTTTTGGTCCGGACGCCCATGTGTTGTTACGGGCGCAGGCGCTGGCGGTGCAAAGCGGCGCGAAACTGACACTCAGTCAGCATGTATCAGCCGCTGCCGGCGCCGATGCGATTTACACCGACACCTGGTTGTCGATGGGCAACAAAGCCGATCCGGCGCAGATTGAAAAGGTCTTTGCACCTTATCAAATCAATACTGCCGTGATGCAGCGCCTTGGCGCTAAACATTTTATGCATTGCCTGCCGGCACATCGTGGGCAGGAAGTGACCAGCGAAGTGCTGGACAGCGATTACTCTTTGGTATTGCGGCAGGCGGAAAACCGCATGCACGCGCAAAATGCCGTTTTAGTCAGTTTATTCAGTTGAGGTTTGCGTGATGAGCGAATTAAAAAAAGGTGTAAAAAAAGTCGTATTAGCTTATTCCGGTGGTCTGGACACCTCGGCCATCGTGCCTTGGCTGAAAGACAATTATGACTGCGAAGTCATCGCCTTTGTCGCCGACGTCGGCCAGGGCGCGGAAGACTTAGAGGGCGTGGAGCAAAAAGCGCTGAATTCAGGCGCCAGCAGCTGCTACGTGGTGGATTTAAAAGAGCAGTTTGTCAAAGAAGTAATTTACCCGACTATCAAAGCCGGTGCTGTGTACGAAGGCCAGTATCTGCTCGGGACTTCGATGGCGCGGCCTATTATCGCCCGTGCTCAGGTTGAACTGGCGCTGAAACTCGGCGCAGACGCGCTGTGCCACGGTTGTACCGGTAAAGGCAATGATCAGGTCCGGTTTGAAGGCGCTTTTGCTGCCTTAGCCCCGCAGTTAAAAGTGATTGCACCATGGCGGGAGTGGGAATTTAACTCGCGTCAGTCCCTGCTGAATTATCTGGCCGAGAAAAAAGTGCCAACCACAGCGACGGCTACCAAAATTTACAGCCGCGACGCCAACTTATTCCACATCTCCCACGAAGGTGGCGAGCTGGAAAATCCATGGAACGAGCCGTCTGAACAAGTCTGGATGTGGACCAATTCTCCGGAGCAAGCGCCGGATAAAGCTGAATATATTCAGCTCAGCTTTGAAAAAGGCGAACTGTCGGCCATCGACGGTAAAGCCGTATCGGGCGTTGAAGCCATTGAACAGCTGAACAAAGCCGGTTCAATCCATGGCGTCGGCCGGATTGATATCGTTGAAAACCGTTTAGTCGGCATGAAATCACGCGGTTGTTATGAAACACCAGGCGGCACCATTATCGTGGCAGCATTGCGGGCGCTGGAATCGCTGGTGTATGACCGCACTTCACTGAAATACCGTGAAGAAGTCGGTCTGGAAGTGGCACAACTGGTGTATGACGGCCGTTGGTTTACACCGCTGAAAGATGCGCTGTTTGCCGCGTCGAACTCACTGGCAGAGCAACTGACTGGCGACATCGTGGTGAAACTGTACAAAGGCCAGGTCACAGTGGCGAAACGCCGTTCACCGAACAGCCTGTATTCTGAAGCCTTCGCTACTTTTGACGGTGACGAAGTGTACAACCAGAAAGATGCCGCCGGTTTTATCCGTCTGTACAGCCTGGCAAGTCGCATCCGCGCGCTGCACAGCGTGAAAGAATAACGCCGGAAAGTGTCAGAAAACGCCGGGCTTGCCCGGCTTTTGTTCATCAGATTTGTTGAGGTTGGTTATGGCGATGTGGGGCGGCCGCTTTCAGGAAGCGAGTCTGGAAGAATTCCGGGCATTTAATGATTCATTGAGTTTTGATTATCTGCTGGCGCAGCAGGATATCGCCTGTTCCCGAGCCTGGGCCGGTGGTCTGCTGGAAGGCGGCATTATCACCGCAGACGAAGCCAAAGCACTGGACCTTGCGTTGGCAGAGCTGGCGGATGAAGTCAGTGCCAATCCACAGTTGCCGCTGCAGACCGCTGAAGAAGATATTCACAGCTGGGTCGAGCTTAAACTCGGTGAAAAAATCGGTGTGATCGCGAAAAAGCTGCATACCGGCCGGTCGCGTAATGACCTGGTCGCCACCGATTTACGCTTGTGGAGCCGGTTGAATGCGCAGTTGGTGCAACAGGCGCTAACCGGTGCTATCGGCGCATTACTTAATTTCGCCCGCCTGCATCACGGCGCTGTGATGCCGGGTTTTACCCATTTGCAACGCGCGCAGCCAGTACTGGTCAGCCACTGGGCGCTGGCGTATGTCGAAATGTTCCGCCGCGATTTAAGCCGGATAGAAGATGCATTAAAGCGCCTCGACAGTTGCCCGCTCGGTTCAGGCGCTTTGGCCGGTACCGGCGTGGCGATGGACAGGCAGGCGTTGGCGCAGCGTTTAGGCTTTAGCCAGGCGGCACGGAACAGCCTGGATGCAGTGTCGGACCGGGATTATGTCGTTGAATTATCAGCTTGCGCCAGTATCTGCCTGACGCATTTATCGCGTTTGTCTGAAGATGTGATTTTCTTCTGCTCCGGCGAAGCCGGTTTCTTTAAACTGGGTGATGCGATCTCCAGTGGTTCATCGCTGATGCCACAAAAGAAAAACCCGGACGTGTTTGAACTGCTTCGCGGTAAAACCGGCCGGGTTTTGGGCCATCTGGTAGCCATTCTGCATATCCTGAAAGGCCTGCCGTTGGCTTACAACAAAGATATGCAGGAAGACAAACAAGGCTTTTTTGATTTGATGAGCACCTGGCAACAATGTTTGCTGGTGCTGGCGACTTGTTTGCCGCATTTGTCGGTGAATGTGGAGCGCTGCCGCAAAGCCGCTGAACTTGGCTACAGCAATGCCACAGATCTGGCCGATTATCTGGTCAGCAAAGGTATCGCTTTTCGTGACGCGCATGAGTTATCCGGTGAGCTGGTACTCAAAGCGGCAGCAAAACAAGTGGCGCTGGAACAACTGAGCCTGGCTGAACTGCAGGAAGTCAGTGCGCTGATCAGTGAGGATGTCTATCCGGCATTAACTATCGAAGCAGGTATGGCGAAACGTTCGGCACTGGGCGGCACTTGTCCGGTGCAGGTGGGGCAGGCGCTGACAGCTGCTGACGCCTGGTTTGAGGCA
>CAMLRA010000085.1 GCA_946482325.1 uncultured Chromatiaceae bacterium
TCTTAAAACCCTGTAAAAAAGCCGGTCAGCGAACACAAGAAGTGGTTTGGACTCGAGTAGACAAAGCCCCCGATGGTGGTGACGACCGTATCATTCCTTATTTACGTACTTTATTGCCGGCAAAATTGCAGTATCTGGGCGACAAGTGGAAACAAGTGCTGGAAGAACCAGCCTTGGTCAGCCGGCAAAAATTTCTGCCGCTGAAACACCCGTGGGAGCGCGAAATCCTGACCTTTGGCCTGAAAAAGCTGGTGTGGAAAAAGCCGGATCAGGCTTTAGCTGTTTGGGCTCGTTACGAAATGGATCCGCACTTTACTAAGTCGCAACGGATTGATGTGGCGCGTAATTTTGCGATTGCACTCGCCAGTAAAGACGACAGCCGCGCGGCAAAATTTCTGGCGATGGTGCCGGTGGAATTAAAAGACGATCTATTCCTGCAATGGCAAATTACCTGGTATCTGCGACAGCAACAATGGCCGCGCGTCATTGAAGTGCTGAACGAGCTGCCGGAAGCCACCCGTAAAGACGACAGCTGGCAGTATTGGCTGGCGCGCGCTTACGAGCAAAGCGGCAACCTGGAGCAAAGCAAGCAAATACTAACTGCTCTGGCCGCGACGCGCGGTTATTATGGTTTTATGGCAGCGGCAAAACTGGGGTTACCGCCGAGTCTGGCGCATAAACCGGTGCCGGTCAGCAAAGAGCAATATCAAGCCTTTCGTAACAGCGACAGCATGCAGCGGATGCGGGAATGGGAACAGTTAGGCCGGCCCAATGCCGCCAAACGTGAACTGACCTTTTTGCAAAAATACGGTACACCGCAGCAGCAGTTAAGCGCCGCCAAGCTGGCGTACGACAATGGCTGGTATGACAGAGCTATTTTCGCTTTAGCGGACGCCGGTTACTGGGACGATGTTGAGATGCGTTTCCCAATGGTTTACAACAAAGAAATTCAGAAACATGCCAAAGCGGCGCATGTTGATCCGGCCTGGGCTATGGCGATCACCCGGCGGGAAAGTACTTTTATTCCAACGGCAAAATCTCCGGTAGGCGCCCATGGTCTGATGCAAATCATGCCGCGCACGGCCAAACATATCGCCGGGCGTAATGTCAAAGTGGAAGCGCTGTACAATCCCAATACCAACATTGATATGGGTACCGACTATCTGCGGTATTTGCTGCGCGCCAATGACAATAATCTGGTATTCGCCACGGCCAGCTACAACGCTGGTTACAGTAACGTGCAGCGTTGGATCCCAAAAAACCGCGAGATGGAACTGGATGTCTGGATTGAAACCATTCCGTTTAAAGAAACGCGGGAATATGTCAAAGCGGTGCTGGCCTATTATCAGATTTACAACATCCGGATGAATCAGGAACAGGATGTGTTTGCGCCATTGGCAACGATGAAAGTCGGCCAGACAGGTTAAGCCGGACCAGATCATAATTATGTTAAGCTACTGAAAAATATCAGCACAGGACACACTCATGCGCCCAGCATATCAGGCTCTGTACGCCGCCCATTTGTTTGAACTGCAACAACGCACCAAAGCCGTATTGGCGCGCGAGAGTCTGGACGCTTTGGTGATCCACTCAGGTCAGGCCAAACGGCAGTTCCTCGACGATATGGATTATCCGTTTAAGGTCAATCCGCTGTTCAAAGCCTGGTTGCCGGTGGTGGACAATCCGCATTGCTGGCTGATTGTCGATGGTGTGAACAAACCCAAACTGGTGTTTTATCTACCGGTCGATTTCTGGCACAAAGTGCCGGATGCGCCAAATGACTTCTGGTCCGGTTTTTTTGATATTCAACTGATTGATAAACCGACCAAAGTAGAAAGCCTGCTGCCGTATGACAAAGCCAATGTGGCCTATTTGGGCGAACAATTGGAACTGGCGCAGGCGCTCGGTTTTAGCCAGCTCAATCCGGAAGGGGTATTAAGTTATCTGCATTATTTCCGTGGTTACAAAACCGATTATGAACTGGCCTGTATGCGTGAAGCCAACCGCATCGCGGTACAGGGCCATCGCGCGGCGGAAGCATGTTTCCGCAGTGGCGGCAGCGAGTTTGACATTCAGCTGGCGTATTTAGCGGCAGTACAGCAAGGTGAAAATGAAGTGCCGTACGGCAACATCATCGCACTAAATGAAAACGCGGCAATTTTGCATTACACAGTGTTAGAGCGGAAAAAGCCGACACAACATCATTCGTTTTTAATCGACGCCGGCGCGTCTTTCCACGGTTACGCCGCCGATATCACCCGTACCTACAGCGCACGCGATGACGAATTCCAGGCCTTAATTTCCAGCATGAATGCGGTACAGCTGGCGTTGGTGGATACGTTAAAACCCGGTATTAAATACACGGAAGTGCATTTAAAGTCGCACGAACTGATTGCGCAAGTGCTGGCGGACTTTGATTTTGTGCAGTTATCGCCGCAAGCCATTGTCGAAACTGGTATCAGCCGGACTTTCTACCCACATGGCATCGGCCATCACCTCGGCCTGCAGGTGCATGACGTCGGAGGCTTTATGGCGGATGAGCGCGGCACGCACGTCGCGGCACCTACAGAACACCCATTCCTGCGCTGCACCCGTCTCATCGAGCCACGCCAGGTCTTTACCATTGAACCGGGCCTGTATTTTATCGATTCGCTGCTGGCGGATTTAAAAGCCACAGATCAAGGCAAATACATCAACTGGCACAAAGTCGATGCTTTCCGCCAGTTTGGTGGTATTCGTATTGAAGACAACGTCATCGTGCATCGCGAGCGCAATGAGAATATGACAAGGGATTTAGGGCTGGCATAAGCTTTTGTTTAGCAGGGGCTTGGCCCCTGCGACCCCTTGGTTTCTTGTTTGTTATTTCCTGCTCGGCGGTCTCGCCGCAAAAACTAAAAACGATGCCATGAAAGGCAGCGCAGTTGAGTCCTCAACAGAAAGCTGCCAGAGGCAAAGCGCCTCTGACCGCGCCGGGTCAAAGGAAAAACGCACTGACCTGGAATAGCCGTTCCACTTCACCGATGTGCTTTTTGTCGACTAAAAACAAAATCACATGGTCGTCGGTTTCGATGACGATGTTATCGTGGGCGATTAACACTTCTTCGCCGCGCACTATGGCACCGATAGTACAGCCAGGTGGCAGTTTCACCTTGCCGATAGGTTGACCGACGACTTTGGACGTAGTGCTGTCGCCATGGGCTATGGCTTCAATGGCTTCTGCTGCGCCGCGGCGCAGCGAATAGACGTTGACGATGTCGCCGCGCCGCACGTGGGTCAGCAGGGCCGAAATCGTGGCTTGTTGTGGCGATACCGCAATGTCGATTTCCCCGCCTTGCAGCAGGTCGACGTAAGCGCTGCGTTTTATCAGCACCATGGTTTTTTGCGCGCCCATGCGTTTGGCCAGCATCGCCGACATGATGTTGGCTTCGTCGTCGTTGGTCACGGCGAGGAATACATCCACTTCGTCGATGCTTTCTTCCTGCAACAACTCTGGGTCTGAAGCGTCACCGGCATAAACGACGGTATTTTCCAGCGTGCTGGACAAATACTCGGCGCGCTCTTTACTGCGCTCAATCAGTTTGACGCTGTGGGTTTTTTCGAGCGCTTTGGCGAGGCCATAACCAACGTTGCCACCGCCGGCAATCATGATGCGGCGATAGCTGTTTTCCAGCTTCTGCAGCTCACTCATCACGGCGCGGATATGTTTAGTGGCCGCGACAAAAAACACTTCGTCGTCAGCTTCGATAATAGTGGTGCCAATAGGTTTGATGGCATGGCCGCGCCGGTAAATAGTCGCGACCCGGGCATCGATATGCGGCATGTGCTCTTTCAGCGTCGACAGCGCGTGACCGACTAACAAACCGCCATAATAAGCTTTGACTGCCACAAGACTGACCTTACCACCAGCGAATTCAACCACTTGCAAAGCGCCCGGGTAATCAATCAACCGACGGATGTAGTCGGTGACCAGTGTTTCCGGCGCGATAAAATGGTCGACCGGTAAATCATCTTTATTAAACAGTTTGTCACGGTATTTGATGTATTGGTTGGTGCGGATACGCGCGACTTTGGTTGGTGTATTAAAAATGCTGTAAGCGACCTGACAGGCAACAATGTTGACTTCGTCGCTGTTGGTAACAGCGATAATCATGTCGGCATCTTCGGCGCCGGCTTTTTTTAAGATATCCGGGTGGGCGCTGTGACCATGTACCACCTGAAGGTCAAATTTGTCCTGCAAGGCGCGCAGTTTGTCTGCATTGATATCGACGATGGTGATGTCGTTTTCTTCACCGACCAGGTTCTCTGCCAGCGTCGCACCAACTTGACCCGCACCTAAGATAATGATTTTCATGCAATCGCCTTTTTCTGCAATTTGGCGTAGAAGAAGCCGTCAGCCTGCGACTGGCCCGGTAATAACTGCCACTGATTAGCGGTATGGCTGCTACTTAACGGCATGGCCTGAGCGTCTGGCTGCGACTCGAGAAAACGTTGGATTTGCAGATGATTTTCATCTGGCAACACACTGCAGGTTGCATACAGCAGCACACCACCCGGTTTCAGCGTTGGCCAGACCGCGGCCAGTATTTGTTGCTGTAAAAGCGCCAGCGCCGCGATATCCGGCTTTTTACGCAACCAGCGGATATCCGGATGGCGGCGAATGACGCCGGTGGCCGAGCAGGGGACGTCCAGCAAAATTCGGTCAAACAGCTGGCCGTTCCACCACTGCTCAGGTTCGGCGGCGTCGGCGGCTTTGACCTCGGCTTCGTGGCCAAGCCGGGCCAGATTTTCGCGCACGCGCACCAGTCGCGCCGGATCTTTATCCAGCGCCAGTACCTGTGCCTCTGGCGCTAGTTCCAGCAAATGACCGGTTTTACCGCCGGGGGCGCAGCAAGCGTCTAACACTCGCTCGCCATTTTCTGGTGCCAGCAATACCGCCGCGTATTGCGCGGCTAAATCCTGCACGGCAAAAAAGCCCCAGACGTAACCGGGCAAAGTGGTGACGTCACAGGCTTTGTCCAGCAGAACCGCCTGTGGCATTTCCGGGACGGGCTGGCTGAAGCCAATTTCCATCGCGGCTAAATCTGCGGTGAATTTCTCCACTGAACAGCGTTTGGTGTTCACCCGCAGCCACAGTGGCGCTTTTTGCTGATTGGCGGCGATAATCTCCAGCCACTGCTGTGGATAGGCCTGCTGCAGCGCCTGCACCAGCCAGGACGGGTGGTTAGTTTGCACTGAAAGCGGCGCGTCAGCGAATTCAAACAATTCCGGCTGGCGCTGCACTGAGCGCAACACACCGTTAATCAGTTTGGTCATCGACTGACCTTTTAAATAACGGGCCGCCTCGACAGTTTCACCGACGGCAGCGTGGTCCGGAATGCGTAAAAATTTCAGCTGATAAATACCGAGATAAATGAGAAATTGTAGCGGGCGCAGTTGCTTCACCAGCGGCTTGCTCATCAGTTGCTGGCAGACAAAATCCAGTTGCGGCAGCTGGCGCATCAGGCCAAAACACATTTCCTGCAGCAGCGCTTTGTCGGCCGGATTGCTGAACAGCAGCTGGGCTTTGGGCAAAACGTCTGACAACGATTTGCCCTGATCGACCACCTGGTAACACAAAGTCGCGGCGGTTGCGCGTAAGTTTGCGCTCATTGCGGCTGTTCCGCATTAGCTTGCAGTTGCTGACCGGTCTGGAACCAGTCGGCGCGGCCATTGAGAAAATCGACCACCGCCATGGCTTTTTTGCCGGGCGGCTGCAGCTGTTCAATCACCAGTAAACCGTCAGCAGTGCCAATAGCGATGCCTTTTTTATCGACCCGTACCACTTGACCCGGTTGCGCCGCGCCTGCTTCAACCCGGGCTTGCCAGATTTTTAATTGCTGCGCGCCGAGTTGCAGATAACTGACTGGCCATGGGTTAAAAGCACGGATCTCCCGTTCCAGCGCCACGGCGGCTTTGTTGAAATCGAGTTGTGCTTCTTCTTTGCTGAGTTTTTCGGCGTAGTTGGCGGCACTGTCCTGCTGCGGCTGCGCTTTGGCCTGCAATGCGGGCAGGTCTTGCAGTGCGTCGGTCAGCGCTTTCGGGCCTATCACCGCCAGTTTTTCATACAGAGTTGCGCTGGTGTCGCTGGCTTCAATCGGTAAAGACGCGATGCTGAGCATGGCGCCGGTATCGAGACCAGCATCCATTTGCATAATAGTGACGCCGGTATCTGTATCGCCAGCCCAGAGTGCGCGTTGGATAGGGGCGGCACCGCGCCAGCGTGGTAACAGGGACCCATGCACATTGATACAACCGAGTTTTGGCGTGTCCAGCACCGTTTGCGGCAGGATCAGGCCATAAGCTACTACGACCATCAGATCGGCGTCTAACGCGGCAAGTTGTTGCTGCGCTGGCGCTTTTTTCAGTGACTTGGGCTGAAACACCGGAATGTCATGCTGAAGCGCCAGCTGTTTGACCGGGCTGGCCTGCAGTTGCTGACCACGGCCAGCCGGGCGGTCCGGCTGGGTGTAGACAGCGATGACCTGATGCTCAGAATCAAGCAAGGCCTGCAGATGGCGGGCGGCGAAATCCGGCGTGCCGGCAAAAATAATACGAAGCGGTGTGGTCACGGAGATTCCTGTCAGGCTTTAGCGGCGCGGGCTTGTTTTTCCAGCTTTTTCTTGATGCGATCGCGTTTTAATGGCGACAGATAATCGATAAACAGCTTGCCAACCAGATGGTCCAGTTCGTGTTGCAGGCAAATCGCCAGCAAGCCGTCGGCTTTGACTTCAAACCAGTTGCCGCCCAAATCCTGCGCTTTCAGCGTGATTTCGGCCGCTCGTTCGACGTTGGCGTAGTTTTGCGGCACCGACAAACAGCCTTCTTCATAGGTGGTGTCGCCGCTTTTCCCGGTGATTTCCGGGTTGATGAAAATCTGTGGTTGGTTACGTTCTTCAGATAAGTCGATCACGACCACTCGTTGATGAACATTGACTTGCGTAGCGGCCAGACCAATGCCATTTTCGGCGTACATGGTCTCCAGCATGTCTGCAACTAACTGACGAGTCTCGTCATTTACAGTTGCAACGGGTTTGGCGATGGTCCGCAGACGTTCATCGGGGTAATGTAAAACGGTTAAAACTGCCATGGCACCTACAAAATTATGCTTTGTGAATATAACTGTGTTATGGTTCAATTTTAGCCATTAAATCGCTGTAATAACAGCTCCCTATGCATTCTGTGCAATAATTACTGCAGTTCCGGGCCGAAGGAAACTGGCATGCTGAAAACAATAACAAGCTCAATCGCCGCCCTGTTGTTCTGTCTGACGACAACTGCGTCAGCTGACATTCTCGCCATAAAACCTGATGCACCCAAGAGTTACACCGTCAAACAAGGCGACACGCTGTGGGATATTTCCGGTTTATATCTGCAGCAACCCTGGCTGTGGCCACAGTTGTGGAAGCTCAATCCTCAGGTGGAAAACCCGCATTTAATTTATCCCGGCGATGTGCTGAGCCTGAGTTATGACAAAGACGGCCAACCAGTATTGACGGTCAATGGCAGTGCGCTGAAGGTGTCACCTTCAGACAGTGCAGCTGAGCCGGGGCAGGGTATCCGCAAATTATCACCACAAGCGCGCAAAGCACTAAAGAATGTCAAAGCTGTTACAACGATTCCGTTGATGATGATTCGGCCTTTCCTGACCTATGAGCAGTCATTGTCCGCTGAGCAGATTGATAGTTTGCCTTATGTGTTGGGCGCGGACGACCATGTCAAAAATGCCAGTCAGGGCCACATCCTGTATGTCCGTGGTCAACTGCAGCAGGATGCGGCATATGGCATTTACCGTAAAGGTAAAGCTTATGTCGACCCTGAATCCGAAGAGATTCTTGGATACGAGACCATTCTGGTCGGCACTGCCCGCGCATTTCGTGCCGGTGGTACCGAGGTGAACGCACCGGCCTCAGTGGCAGTACTGGATGTAAAACAAGAGATCCGTCAGGGTGACCGATTATTACCAGCTGCCGATGGCCAGAGTCTGCCGGCGTTTTTCATGATGAGGAAGCCCGAGCAGCCTATTGCCGGCAGTATTATTGATACGACGTCGGACCTGCGTGAATTCTCCAGCTGGGACATTGTAGTACTGAATAAAGGCCAGCAGGATGGGGTAAAAGCCGGTTATATGTTCTCGATTTCCCGGCAGTCACCGGCAGTGGTCGATTCCAGCCGCGGGCCTGTGTATATGTCTGATGCATCGAAATATCAGAAAATTATGGGTGGTATCGATGGTGACCGCATCGACATGCCCAAAGAGCAAATCGGTGAATTGATGGTATTTAAAGTGGCGGAACGCACCAGTTTTGCTATCGTCACTGGGACGAAAAAACCCATTCGGGTCGGCGACAGCATCGGCGACCTGTAACCTATCTCAATCACGCCCTGAGGTTGCATTGCTCAGCGTCAGGTGCATTATCCGGCCTATAGGGGGAGATCATGGACGATCTCATCTGCTGGCTGCGACTGATGGCAGTGCCCGGGCTTGATGCCAATGCACTGCAACAAATCAGTCCAGCCTGTTCTGTCGCCGAGCTGTGTCAGGCATCAACCATCCAATTGCAACAGCTCGGCTTTTCCGTCGTGCATGCCTTGCATTTAACGCAATCCCAGCGTAAAGCTGAACAGGCCCTGCTTTGGCTACAAAGTGATGCAGGACGCTGGTTTATCCCTTTCACTGATCCGCGTTATCCGCCGTTATTGCGTGAAATCAAACACCCGCCGGTTGGTTTATTTGGCTGTGGTGATCCGGCGGTCCTGCAAAAACCGCAGATAGCGATAGTGGGCAGCCGCAGACCTACACCAACCGGACGGCAAATTGCACTTGAGTTTGCCGCTGAACTGGCGGCTCTGGGTTTCGTCATCACCAGCGGGATGGCGAATGGTATAGACGGCGCCGCGCATCAGGGCGCTTTACGGGCAAAAGGCGAGACTATTGCGGTGATGGGACACGGCTTATGCCATTTGTACCCGCCGCAGCATCAGGCACTGCAACAACAAATCATCGCGCAGGGTGCTGTGGTCTCTGAGTTTTTGCCGCAACAACATCCGAAGTCAGAGTTTTTCCCGATCCGAAACCGGATTGTAGTGGGGTTGAGTCTTGGCACTGTAGTGGTCGAGGCTGCCGAAAAAAGCGGTTCGCTGATTAGTGCCCATTACGCCGCCGAATATAGCCGCGACGTGTTTGCTATCCCGGGTTCTATCCGCAATCCGCAAGCAGCGGGGTGCCATCAGCTTATTTTACAGGGTGCTAAATTAACCCGCAGTGTAGCCGATATTCTGGAAGAGTTAGCGCCGCTGCTTGCAGCAGATTTATTCAGCCATCCGGTTGAAAAAAATAGTTGTTTGCCACTCTTGTCCGACGAGGGCTTGTTAGCTAACGTAGGAGATGAGGCAACTGCAATAGACCTGATTGCAGATCGCGCAGCAATGCCGGTAGCCGACGTAACCATTGCCCTGCAACAGCTTGAATTAACTGGCGCAGTGGCAGCCGTACCTGGTGGCTACATTCGAGTGAGGAGGGCCTAGTCATGTTTGATATCCTCGTCTACCTGTTTGAGAATTACATCCACAACGAATCGGAAATTTACGTCAACCAGGCTGATTTGACCAAAGAGTTGGTCAAAGCCGGATTTCATGATGATGACATCTTCAAAGCCCTGCGCTGGCTGGAAAATTTATCCCAGCTGCAAGAGAGTCATGTAAAACCCTATTTAACCAAAACTACCTCTAACGCTTTACGTGTGTACACGCCGGAAGAGTTAAGAAAACTCGATGCTGAATGTCGTGGTTTTCTGATGTTTCTGGAGCAAATCAATGTGCTAGATTTACCAACCCGAGAAATGGTGCTGGATCGGGTGATGGATTTGGACAGCGCTGAAGTCAGTCTGGAAGATTTAAAATGGGTGGTGCTGATGGTGTTGTTTAACGCCCCAGGCCATGAAACTGCTTATGCCCAGATGGAAGATTTGATTTTTGAAGAGCCAACCGGACCTTTACACTAAATCTCAGTCCGTATAAAAATCATGTTAATACAACGCCGGTGTTTGCCGGCGTTGCCTTTTCTGTGGCCGACTGTGCGATAATGTTACATCTTCGACTGCCAACTGTTTGAGTTATGACTGACCAACCTTTGTTTGCCATTCCAGAACACAAACAAATCTGCCCATTATGCCAGCATGAACTGGTGATGAAATCCGGCAAGCATGGACCATTTTTGGGCTGTAGCAATTATCCGGCTTGTAGTTACATTCAGAATTTGCACCCGCACGACAGTACAGTCGTCAAGCTATTGGAAGACACGCCATGCCCCAGTTGCGGCTCGGCGTTGGCGGTTAAAAATGGCCGTTATGGCATGTTTATCGGCTGCAGCAATTTTCCTGCCTGTCACTTTATTGTGCATGAAGAGCCGGTGGTGGTAGAGGATGTGCATTGCCCACAGTGCCAAACCGGTAAACTGCTGGAGCGTACCAGTAAGTTCGGCAAAACCTTTTATGGCTGTGACCAATATCCAAAATGTGATTTTGTACTGAATTTTAAGCCTGTCGCCGGAATCTGCCAAAGCTGTGGTTTTGGCCTGCTGGCGGAAAAGCCGGGTGCGCATGGGGTCAAGCTGATTTGTGCCAGCCGTAAATGTCAGGCGGTGCAGGCAAGCTAAGTGAGATGCGCTGAATACCAAAAACAAAGGCCCGTCCGGGCCTTTGTTCATTGAGCAGCTTGAATTCCTTGAACTACCTGGCGCGCTCGCGCAATTTCGCTGCCATTTCAGCGACTTCCGGGAAACTGTTTTCAGGCAACAAAGCACTTAAAGCACTGAACCTTTCTGCCAGCTCTTTGACTGTGGCGCCACAAATATTGATATGGCCCATTTTGCGACCAGCCCGTTTTGCTTTGCCGTACCAATGCAGGTGGCAGGATGGCAGGCTTAGCACGGCCGGATTTACAGAGTCTTCGCCGAGAATATTGACCATCACCGTCGGGCGCACTAAGGCCGTGCTGCCCAGTGGCAAGCCACAGACTGCACGCAGGTGATTTTCGAACTGGCAGGTATCGGCGCCTTGTTGCGTCCAGTGCCCTGAGTTATGCACGCGGGGCGCAATCTCATTCACCAGTAACTGGTCGCCGACCTGGAAAAACTCCAGCGCCAGCACACCAACATATTGCAGTTGATTGGCCACCGAATCGAACATTTGTTTGGCTTGTTGTTGCAAGGCTGACTCTGATTGCAGCGCAACTGACACCGACAACACACCATTGACATGGTGATTTTCCGTCAGCGGATACACCACGGTATCGCCATGTTCATTACGTGCACCAACCAGACTGACTTCGCGGTCAAACCGGACAAACTGTTCGGCCACAATCGCTTGCGGCAAGCTGTGATCAGCGCCCGCCATAAAAGCGGCAATATCAGCCCAGACTAATGCCGCGTCTTCCAACTGCTTCAGACGCCACTGGCCTTTACCATCGTACCCAGCTAACGCGCTTTTTAATACCAGTGGCAAACCCAGTTCATTAATCGCCAGCATAAACTCAGTTTCAGTCTGCACAATCCGATAACCGGCATTGGCCACGCCAGCGGCATCGAGCAGGGCTTTTTCCTGGCGGCGGTCACCACCGGCTTTGATGGCAGTGCTGTTTGGTTTGAATTTGCCACTGGCTTCACATACCGCCTGTACCGGATAGGGGATATGTTCAAACTCTGAGGTGACTACATCTGCTGCAGCCACGGCTTGCTCCAGCGTCAGTGGATAGATTTCGCCAGTCACAGGATGTTGTACCTGTGCCGAATTCACATCGTATGCAGTGACTTTCAGATTCAGCGGCGCGCCGGCCAGCGCCATCATTCGTGCCAGTTGCCCGGCCCCCATGACTAATACGTTCATCAGACTTCCTCAGCCGGGTTCGGGTGTGCCAGTACAGAGTCAGTTTGTTCTTTGCGGAACGCATCAATTTTGGCCATTAAGCTTTCGTCGCTGGTCGCCAGAATTTGTGCTGCTAACAAACCGGCATTGGCTGCACCGGCATCACCGATGGCCAAAGTGCCAACAGCCACACCTTTTGGCATTTGTACAATAGAGAGTAAAGAATCGAGACCTTTTAACGCTTTAGATTGCACCGGCACGCCGAGTACCGGTAATGAAGTGAAGGCTGCAGCCATGCCTGGCAGGTGCGCAGCGCCGCCGGCACCGGCAATAATTACTTTTAAGCCGCGGCCGGCCGCGTTACCAGCATATTCAGCCAGTAAGTGCGGGGTACGATGCGCAGAAACAACAGTGGTTTCATAAACGATGCCGAATTTGTCTAACATGTCTGCTGCGTTTTTCATGGTAGGCCAATCGGATTTGGAGCCCATAATGATACCGACTTTCATTGCTGTTTCCTCAAAACCGCCAGGTGCTGGCATAATAGGGCGCTATTATAGCCATCTGGCCGTGGCCAGGAAAATTTTTCACCAGTGTCTTCTGCCTGAAACACTAAACGGGAGCCGATATGTCCGTTGATAAACACGTCGTCAAAGCCTTTTTACTGCAGTTGCAGGAACAAATTTGTGCTGCGCTGGAGCAATCTGATGGTGCCGCCTGTTTTGTTGAAGACAGCTGGGAGCGGGCTGAAGGCGGTGGCGGCCGTAGCCGGGTATTAACAAAAGGCGCGGTGTTTGAACAAGCTGGCGTCAATTTCTCCCATGTTTTTGGTGACAAAATGCCGGCGTCAGCAACGGCCCACCGACCGGAGCTAGCTGGCCGGCGCTTTGAAGCCATGGGGGTGTCGCTGGTGATTCATCCGAATAATCCATTTGTGCCAACCAGCCATGCCAATGTGCGGTTTTTTGTCGCCGAAAAAGACGGTGAAGCGCCGGTTTGGTGGTTTGGTGGTGGTTTTGATCTGACACCGTTTTATCCATTTGAAGAGGATGTCCGTCACTGGCATCAGGTGGCTTTTGATTGCTGCGCGCCTTTTGGTGCAGATGTGTATCCAAAATACAAAGCCTGGTGTGATGAATACTTTTATCTGAAACATCGCGGCGAGACGCGTGGTGTCGGTGGTTTGTTTTTTGATGACCTAAATCAGTGGGGATTCGAGCGCAGTTTCGCTTTTATGCGTGCGGTTGGCGAAGCGTATGTAAAGGCGTACCAGCCGATCGTCGAGCGGCGCAAGCAAACGCCATACACTGAGGCGCAGCGCCAATTCCAGCTGTATCGTCGTGGTCGTTATGTCGAATTTAATCTGGTATTTGACCGCGGAACTCTATTTGGCCTGCAAAGCGGCGGTCGGACCGAATCGATCCTGATGTCGATGCCGCCGCTGGTGCGCTGGGAATATGGTTTTGCACCGGCCGAAGGTTCGGCCGAGGCGCTGTTGTACCAGCGTTATCTGCAGCCCCAGGACTGGTTGGGTATCAACAGCTAGGGCTGATTATCGCGGCCGGCCCTGCTCATCCTGGTTGATCATGTGGCTGGCGAGTTGACCCAGTGCTTCGCTGAGACCTCCACGCAGCACAGGATCTGCCACGACTTCAGCCAGCGCCTGGTTCATGCAAAACATCCACTGGTCCCTTAGCGTCGGGTTGACCGTAAAAGGCATGTGGCGCATCCGAAGGCGGGGATGGCCGTATTTCTGTTCAAATAAACCGGGGCCGCCAAGCCAACCGGATAAAAACTCAAAGAATTTCTGCCGGATAGTATCAAGCGGCAACGGATGAATGGCGTAGAGTTCTGCCGCTTCTGGCGCGGTTGCCATGATATCGTAAAAGCGATTGGCCAGACGACGGGTAGCCTCTTCGCCACCAATCAGTTGATACGGGGTTTGTTGCGGTGTCGGATGGGCTGGATTTTTTGGTGACAACATTTGAATTAACTTCTTAAGCATGATGGGAGCTTCTTTGTGGATCGATATGCTGTTTTTGGCCATCCGATAGGACATTCCAAATCGCCGCTGATCCATCGCTGGTTTGCCGAACAAACCGGCCAGGTTCTGACTTATGAGGCGATTTTAGCACCGCTCGATGGCTTTGCCGACAGCTGGCAACACTTTGTTGCGCAGGGTGGACGGGGGGGCAATGTAACAGTGCCCTTTAAAGAGCAGGCGTTTGCCTTAGCTCAGGTGTTGAGTAAGCGGGCGCAGCTGGCTGGTGCGGTGAATACTTTATATCTGGATGAGCAACAACGTCTGTGTGGTGACAATACAGACGGCGCAGGGTTGGTAGCTGATTTATTGCGCCAGGATGCATTGCTGGATGGGGCTAATGTGTTGCTGTTGGGCGCCGGCGGCGCCAGTCGCGGAGTGATGCAGCCATTACTGGACGCAGGTGTGGTGCATATACATTTGGCAAACCGCACTGTCAGTAAAGCTGAGCAGATTGCGGTACTCTTTGATAACCGGGTCAGCGCCGGCAGTTATGCCGAAGTGCCGAAACAGCGCTGGCATTTAGTGATCAATGCGACATCTAGTGGGTTACAAGGCGAACGCCCGCCATTACATGAACAACATCTCGAATACTGTCAGCTGGCCTATGACATGCTGTACGGTGCTGAACCGACGCCATTTTTACAATGGTGTCATCAGCAAGGTGTGCCACAAACCGCCGATGGTTTAGGTATGTTGGTGTCGCAAGCTGCAGAAAGCTTTTATATATGGCGTGCGGTGCGGCCTGAAGTTGAGCCGGTATTAACAAAATTACGGGAGTTGCTGCGCGGATGAATCAGCAACTGATTTTTAATCACGACCACCAATTTGACGACGCAGCTGCTGCAGTACGCTGTTCAATCTTACAAGGCGGGTTGCGTAATACTGTTTATATCCGCATGCCGGAAGGTTGGACTGGCGCAGCCTGGCTGGCGCAAGTGCGCGAAGACAGCTTCTTTTGGGAAGATGAGATTGAGCTGGCGCTTAAAAAAGGTCAGCTCGACCCGGATGGCAACCTGTGGCTGGACGCTTCAGTCTGAAAAACAGCGTCTAATCTTCACTTCTATATAGTGGCGTTCTGAACTTACCACTATATAGAAGCAGGCACTTATCTCACTTCCGCCAGATACTCATCTTTCAGCACAACATAGTTTTGTGCCGAGGCTGACAAAAATGCCCGTTCTGCTTCATTCAGTGGTCTCGCTTGTTTAACCGGGCTTCCGACATATAAGTAGCCACTGTGCAAAACTTTGCCAGGCGGGACTAAACTACCAGCGCCAATAATCACATCATCTTCTACGATAGCATCGTCCATCACGATAGCGCCCATGCCAACCAGAATCCGATTGCCGAGACGACAGCCATGCAACATACATTTATGACCCACAGTGACATCTTCACCTATTAATAAGGGAGAGCCTTCGGCGTTTTTGGCTGAGGGGCGGGAGACATGTAGCACTGTACCATCCTGCACATTTGTGCGAGCACCAATCCTGATATGGTTCACATCGCCTCGTGCGGCAACCAGCGGCCAGATACTGACATCATCACCTAAGACGATATCACCGGCCAAAACTGCTGATTCATCAACATAAACATTGGTACCCAGTACCGGAATTACACCTTTATATGAACGTAGCGACATTCTAAACTCCTTATCTGCTGCGGAATTATGCGGGATTTGTGTATAAAAAACACCTTTCGCTGAAATTTCATCCGAACGATCGCAAAAGCGCAACTTTTCTCAAATTTAAGCTTGCGTAACTTTCC
>CAMLRA010000086.1 GCA_946482325.1 uncultured Chromatiaceae bacterium
CGATTGTACCTACGTTTACGTGCGGTTTGTTACGTTCAAATTTAGCCTTAGCCATTTCAATTACCTTCTGTTAAGTAGACCCAACTCACATTGGGCCGAATTAAATAATTATTCGCCTGTTCTACGTGCAGCAATAATCGCTTCAGTCACATTATTCGGTGCTTCCATATACTTCAATGGTTCCATTGAGTAAGAAGCACGACCCTGCGTTAAAGAACGCATGCTGGTCGCATAGCCAAACATTTCTGAAAGCGGCACTTGCGCGTCAACGATTTTAATACCACCAGGCGCATCATCCATGCCGTTAATAATACCGCGACGACGGTTTAAATCACCGACGATGTCACCCATGAAATCTTCAGGTGTTACCACCTCAACTTTCATCACAGGTTCCAGCAGTACTGGTTTGGCTTGTAATGCACCCTTTTTGAAACCCATAGAAGCGGCAATTTTAAATGCCATTTCGTTGGAGTCGACATCGTGGTAAGAACCGTCGAATACAGTAACTTTGACATCGATCACCGGGTAACCGGCAAGGATACCGTTTTTCATTTGTTCCTGGATGCCTTTATCGATTGCCGGAATGTATTCTTTTGGAATCACACCGCCAACCACAGCATTCACAAACTCGTAACCCTTGCCTTCTTCCAGTGGCTCAATTTTCAGCCAACAATGACCGAACTGACCGCGACCGCCAGACTGACGCACAAACTTCCCTTCAACTTCCGTGGCTCCACGGACAGTTTCACGGTAGGCAACCTGAGGTTTACCAACGTTTGCTTCAACCTTAAATTCGCGTTTCATCCGGTCGACGATAATTTCCAGGTGCAGTTCACCCATACCCGAGATGATGGTTTGCCCAGTCTCTTCGTCAGTATGAACGCGGAAAGACGGGTCTTCAGCAGCTAATTTACTCAGCGCTACACCCATTTTTTCCTGGTCAGCTTTCGTTTTTGGCTCAACAGCCACCGAAATAACCGGCTCTGGGAACTCCATCCGTTCGAGAACAATCACTTGATTCTCGTCACACAGAGTGTCACCAGTTGTTGTATCTTTCAGACCAATAGCTGCGGCAATGTCCCCAGCCCGAACTTCTTTGATCTCTTCCCGGCTGTTTGCGTGCATTTGCACGATACGACCTATGCGTTCTTTCTTTTGCTTCACTGAGTTGTACACAGCAGAGCCGGCGTCTACAACGCCTGAATAAACGCGGAAGAAAGTCAGAGTGCCGACGAATGGATCCGTTGCAATTTTGAATGCCAGTGCTGAGAATGGCTCATCATCACTGGAATGACGCTCACCTTCAGACTCATCCTCGAGAATGCCTTTGATAGCCTTCACTTCAGTTGGCGAAGGGAGGAAATAAATCACGTTATCCAGCATGGCCTGAACGCCTTTGTTTTTAAAGGCGGAGCCACACATCACCAATACGGCCTGATTACGCAATGTGAGATCGCGCAGTGCTGCACGGATCTCTTCCTCTGTGAACTCGCCACCTTCAAGGTAGCGTTCCATTAACTCTTCACTGGATTCAGCAGCAGCTTCAATCATATTTTGGCGCCACTCGTTCGCTTCGTCGAGCATATCCGCAGGGACATCCTCGTAAGTGAACGTCATGCCCTGATCAGCTTCATTCCAGTTAATGGTTTTCATCTTGATCAGGTCAATCACGCCTTTGAAATTTTCTTCAGCACCAATAGGCAGCTGAATAGGAACGATTGTCGAGTTCAGGCGGTCACGCGCTTGTTTAACCACACGCAGGAAGTTTGCACCAGTACGGTCCATCTTATTGACAAAAATCATCCGAGGGACTTCGTACTTGTTTGCTTGCCGCCACACGGTTTCAGTTTGCGGTTGCACACCTGAAGAACCACAAAGCACAACAACAGCACCGTCAAGTACACGCAAAGAACGTTCAACTTCAATGGTGAAGTCGACGTGACCTGGTGTATCAATCAGGTTGATTCGATGTTGTTCAAACTGCTGTTGCATCCCAGACCAGAATGCAGTGGTAGCAGCAGACGTGATAGTGATACCACGCTCCTGCTCCTGTTCCATCCAGTCCATGGTTGCAGCGCCGTCATGTACTTCACCGATTTTGTGAGAACGTCCTGTATAAAACAGAATGCGCTCAGACGTCGTGGTTTTACCCGCGTCGACGTGAGCACAAATACCGATATTCCGGTAACGTTCAATAGGAGTTGTACGTGCCACAATCCAGTCCTCTTTATACGGTCTAAATTACCAGCGGAAGTGGGCGAAAGCTTTGTTCGCTTCAGCCATACGGTGCACGTCTTCACGCTTCTTAACAGCAGAACCTTTGTTCTCAATAGCATCCAGCATTTCACCAGCCAAACGCTGAGCCATTGATTTCTCACCACGTTTACGGGCTGCTTCAGTCAACCAACGCATTGCGAGGGCGTTGCGGCGTACCTGACGAACTTCACATGGAACCTGATAAGTTGAACCACCCACACGGCGTGATTTAACTTCAACTGTTGGGCGGATGTTATCCAGCGCAACTTCAAAGATATCCAGTTCAGCTTTCTTAGATTTGGTAGCTGCAATTTCCAATGCGCCGTATACGATTGATTCAGCGATTGATTTTTTACCGTCGATCATTACGACGTTTACGAACTTGGCCAGCAGTTCACTTCCGAATTTAGGATCTGGAAGGATTTTACGTTGACCTATGACGCGTCTTCTTGGCATTCGAAACTCCGATTGCTTCAGGGGATTCCAAAACTTTTAATGAAAAAAGTTGCTTAGTTTGGCCTTACTTAACGGAGTTAAGTTATTTGTTCTTCGGCCGTTTAGCGCCGTATTTAGAACGGCCTTGCTTACGATCTTTAACGCCAGCACAGTCTAATGTGCCGCGTACGGTGTGGTAACGCACACCTGGAAGGTCTTTTACCCGGCCGCCACGGATCAGGACAACGCTGTGTTCCTGTAAGTTGTGGCCTTCACCACCGATATAAGAAGAAACTTCAAAACCGTTCGTTAAACGGACACGGCATACTTTACGCAGTGCTGAGTTTGGCTTCTTAGGGGTAGTGGTGTATACGCGGGTACAAACACCACGCTTCTGTGGGCAAGCCTCGAGAGCCGGAACGGTGCTCTTAGAGACCACCTGGCTGCGCGGCTTACGCACTAGCTGGTTGATTGTTGCCATTAAATACTCCTGGTTTGTAAAAATACCCAATAAACGTGTAATTCCGCACCCGAAATCGGGGGCCGCGGAATTCTACTGGTCAACCTTTGACCTGTCAAGAAAGAAAAAGCCCGCCGCATCTGGGATGCGGCGGGCTTTTTTAGCGGTTTGACTGACTTATTCGTCGTTGCCTGACAAATCCATATTCAGGGCGTCTGTCAGTGCCTGTTCGGCGACTTCAGCACTCATTGCCGGTTCAGCCACTTCACCGTTCGCAACGCGTGCGCGTTGACGGGTACGGTTCTGATGGTAAGCGAAACCGGTACCAGCCGGGATCAAACGACCAACAATCACGTTTTCTTTCAGGCCACGCAGTTCGTCGGTCTTGCCACCCACTGCAGCTTCGGTCAGAACGCGTGTTGTTTCCTGGAACGATGCCGCAGAAATGAAAGAGTCCGTCGACAGCGATGCTTTAGTAATACCCAGCAGGCTGCGTTCGTACTTCGCAGGGATCTTACCTGCAGCTTCCAGTTCGACGTTGGCAATGTTCACACGTGAAACTTCAACCTGTTCGCCTTCGAGGAATTCACTGTCGCCCGGGTGCAAAATCACACACTTACGCAGCATCTGACGAATAATCGTTTCGATGTGCTTATCGTTGATCTTAACGCCTTGCAGACGGTAAACGTCCTGTACTTCGTTAACGATGTAGCTGGCAACATGGTGGATACCACGCAGACGCAGGATGTCATGCGGAGACTCTGGGCCTTCCGAAATCACTTCACCCTTCTCGATGCGCTCGCCTTCAAACACGTTGACCTGACGCCATTTCGGGATCATCTCTTCATGAGAATCACCTTGCTCTGGCGTGATAATCAGACGACGTTTGCCTTTGGTTTCTTTACCGAAGCTGATCACACCGGAAATCTCAGCCAGAATGGCTGGATCTTTTGGCTTACGCGCTTCGAACAAGTCAGCAACGCGTGGCAGACCACCGGTGATGTCGCGTGTCTTAGAACCTTCCTGCGGAATACGCGCTAACACTGTACCAGGCTTCACATTCTGACCATCGGTAATTTCGATAGTGGTGAAGCTTGGCAGGCGAATTTCCTGCAGGGCACCGTCGTCCATGGCGAGAATGAGTTTTGGCTCTTTCGCATTCACCTTGGACAGGTCTTTTACTACAGTCCGGCTCAAACCAGTCAGGTCGTCCTGTTGAACTTCAGTGTTACTGTCGTCAACATCACTGAACGAGACCTTGGCACCACGTTCCACAATGATTGGGTGTGAATGCGGATCCCAGTTCGCCACGATTTGACCGGCAGTGACGCTGCTGTTGTCATCTATAGTTAACACGGAACCGTATGGCAGTTTATAGCGTTCTTTCTCACGCCCCTGGTCGTCAAACACTGTCACTTCAGCAGAACGCGACGTGATAACGATTTTGTCGTCAGTGTTGCGGACAAACTTGGCGTTGTGCAGTTTTAACGTACCTGAGTTCTTCACCTGAACGCTGTTTTCTGCAGAAGCCCGTGACGCCGCACCACCGATGTGGAATGTACGCATTGTCAGCTGTGTACCTGGTTCACCGATTGATTGTGCGGCAATAACACCCACCGCTTCACCGGCGTTGATGATATGACCACGGGCCAAATCGCGACCGTAACACTTAGCACAGACACCGAAGTTGGTCTGACAGGTAATAACTGAACGTACATACACTTCGTCGATCGAGTTTTTCTCAATCAGATCACAGAGTTGCTCGTCCAGCATCGTGCCATCTGCAACCAGCACTTCGCCAGTCGCCGGTACCACAACATCACCGATCACCACACGACCTAACACGCGCTCACGCAGACCTTCAACAACGTCACCACCTTCAATCAGTGGTTTCATCATGATGCCTTCTTCTGAACCACAGTCCGCTTCAGTCACAACTAAATCTTGTGCAACGTCAACCAGACGACGAGTCAGGTAACCTGAGTTCGCTGTCTTCAGTGCGGTATCGGCCAGACCTTTACGTGCACCGTGCGTCGAGATGAAGTATTGCAGAACGCTTAAACCTTCACGGAAGTTCGCCGTGATTGGCGTTTCGATGATTGAACCGTCTGGCTTGGCCATCAGACCACGCATACCGGCTAACTGACGGATCTGAGCTGGTGAGCCCCGTGCGCCAGAGTCGGCCATCATATACACAGAGTTAAATGATGGTTGCGTCACTTCGTTGCCGTCGCGATCAATGACTTTTTCTTTCGACAGGTTATCCATCATGGCTTTTGACAAGGCTTCGTTCGCCGTTGACCAGATGTCGATAACTTTGTTGTATTTTTCACCGGCAGTTACCAGACCTTGTTGGAACTGGTCCTGGATCTCCGCAACTTCTGCTTCCGCAGCACCAATGATGTCAACTTTAGCAGCAGGGATGACCATGTCATCGATACCTACAGACACACCTGACAGCATCGCGTAGTGGAAACCGGTGTACATGATTTGGTCAGCCAGAATAACGGTGTTTTTCAGGCCGATCCGGCGGTATGAACCGTTCAGTAACCGCGAAATCTGCTTCTTGCCCATCGCCTGGTTGATTGAATCAAACGCCAGACCTTGAGGCAGGATTGAGTACAGAATTGCACGGCCGACAGTAGTGTCGCGTACCGAAGTTGTGCTGGTGCTGGTGCCATCTTCATGGTTAGTCACTTCAGTCAAGCGCACTTTGACGCGGGCATGCAGGCTGGCAACACCAGCACGGAATGCTTTTTCCGCTTCTTTCGGGCTCTTGAACATCATGCCTTCGCCTTTGGCGTTAATGGCTTCACGGGTCATGTAATACAGACCCAATACAACGTCCTGAGACGGAACGATGATTGGTTCACCGTTCGCTGGCGACAGTACGTTGTTGGTCGACATCATCAGCGCGCGCGCTTCTAACTGAGCTTCCAGCGTCAAAGGTACGTGCACCGCCATCTGGTCACCGTCGAAGTCGGCGTTGTATGCCGCACACACTAATGGGTGCAGTTGGATCGCTTTACCTTCAATCAGCACTGGCTCGAACGCTTGGATACCCAGACGGTGCAGGGTTGGTGCGCGGTTCAGCAGGACCGGATGTTCGCGGATCACTTCGTCCAGAACGTCCCAAACGGCGCCCTCTTCACGCTCAACCATTTTCTTGGCAGCTTTGATAGTCGTGGCTAAACCACGGGCTTCCAGCTTGCCATAGATGAACGGCTTGAACAGCTCCAGTGCCATTTTCTTCGGCAGACCACACTGGTGCAGGCGCAGTGTAGGACCTACGGTAATAACAGAACGACCTGAATAGTCGACGCGCTTACCTAATAAATTCTGACGGAAACGACCTTGTTTACCTTTGATCATGTCAGCTAAAGATTTCAGCGGACGCTTGTTAGAACCAGTAATAGCACGGCCACGGCGACCGTTATCTAACAGCGCGTCTACTGCTTCCTGCAACATCCGCTTTTCGTTACGGACGATGATGTCAGGCGCAGACAGATCTAACAGACGCTTCAGACGGTTGTTCCGGTTGATCACCCGACGGTACAGATCGTTCAGATCTGAAGTCGCAAAACGACCGCCGTCCAGTGGTACCAGCGGACGTAAATCCGGAGGCAGTACTGGCAGCACTGTCATGATCATCCACTCTGGTTTGTTGCCAGAAGTGTGGAATGCTTCCATCAGTTTTAAGCGTTTGCTGATTTTTTTGCGTTTGGTTTCAGAGTTGATGGTTGGCAACTCTTCACGCATTTGTTTAATTTCTGTAGCCAGTTCAATACCTTTTAACAGATCCAGAATTGCTTCTGCACCCATCTTGGCTTCGAACTCATCGCCGTGCTCTTCCAGCACATCTAAGTATTCTTCTTCAGTCAGCATCTGACGACGCTCTAAAGAAGTCATACCTGGCTCAGTCACTACGTAGCTTTCGAAATACAGCACACGTTCGATATCACGCAGTGTCATGTCTAACAGCAAACCGATACGGCTCGGCAGTGACTTCAGGAACCAAATATGGGCAACCGGGCTTGCCAGTTCAATGTGGCCCATGCGCTCACGGCGTACTTTGGTCAGCGTGACTTCAACGCCACACTTCTCACAAATCACACCACGGTGCTTTAAGCGTTTGTACTTACCGCACAGACATTCATAGTCTTTCACCGGGCCAAAGATGCGGGCACAAAACAGGCCATCGCGCTCAGGCTTAAAAGTCCGGTAGTTGATGGTTTCTGGCTTTTTCACTTCACCAAATGACCATGAACGTATCATGTCTGGTGAAGACAGGCCAATGCGGATCACATCGAACTCTTCAGTTTTTGTTTGCTGTTTCAGAAACTTTAATAAGTCTTTCACTTTACTCTCCTGTCAGAGGTTAACCAGTCAGGGGGCGCGCAGGCCCCAAATCATTACTCAGCAAATTCCCCCTGCTTACGCAGGGGGGCCGAGGGTTATTCCTCTTCCAATTCGATGTTGATACCGAGCGAACGGATTTCTTTCATCAATACGTTGAAAGATTCTGGCATGCCTGGTTCCATGCGGTGGTCGCCATCCACGATGTTTTTGTACATCTTGGTCCGGCCATTCACGTCATCAGACTTCACAGTCAACATTTCCTGCAGGGTATAGGCTGCACCGTATGCTTCCAGTGCCCACACTTCCATCTCACCGAAGCGCTGACCACCGAACTGAGCTTTACCACCCAGTGGCTGTTGTGTAACCAGACTGTACGAACCGGTAGAACGGGCGTGCATCTTGTCATCAACCAAGTGGTTCAGTTTCAGCATGTACATATAGCCGACGGTTACTTTACGTTCGAAAGTGTTACCGGTGCGACCATCGTACAGCGTGATCTGACCGCTGGTAGGCAGGTCACCCAGTGCCAACAGTTCTTTGATTTCGCTTTCCTTGGCGCCATCAAACACTGGTGATGCAACTGGTAAACCTTTGCGCAGGTTTTGCGCTAAACGACGCACTTCATCATCAGTGAAGTTAGCTACGTCCACGTCCTGACGGGATTGACCCAGCGCATAGGCTTTCACCAGGAACTCGCGGATCTCCGCAACTTCTTTCTGCTCTTTGATCATCGCATCGATCTTGTCACCGATACCACGGGCAGCTAAGCCTAAGTGGGTTTCGAGGATCTGACCGATGTTCATCCGCGATGGAACACCCAGCGGGTTCAGCACGATATCAACCGGCTGACCTTTTTCATCGTATGGCATATCTTCAACTGGCACGATAGAAGAGATAACACCCTTGTTACCGTGACGGCCCGCCATCTTGTCACCAGGCTGGATACGACGTTTGACCGCTAAATACACTTTAACGATTTTCAGCACGCCTGGAGCCAAGTCATCGCCTTGGACGATCTTACGACGTTTGGCTTCGAACTTCTTGTCGTATTCAATACGGATTTCTTCGTATTGTGCCGCCAGTTGTTCCAGGTCATTTTGCTTGTCTTCATCTGCCAGGCTTTGTGACAACAGCACGTCACCGCGCATATTGTTCAGCTTGGCGCGGTCAACCCCGGTGCTTTCTAACAGGTTACGGGCACGGCTGAAGATACCTTCTTCAAGGATACGGAATTCTTCATTCAGGTCTTTTTTCGCCTGTTTGATTTCCATCTCTTCAATTTCGCGCGCACGTTTGTCTTTTTCTACGCCATCACGGGTAAAGACCTGCACATCGATAACTGTACCAGTCACAGAGTTAGGTACACGCAGCGAAGTATCTTTCACGTCAGATGCTTTTTCACCGAAGATTGCGCGTAACAGCTTCTCTTCCGGCGTCAGCTGGCTTTCGCCTTTTGGCGTGACTTTACCTACCAGGATGTCGCCACCTTTCACTTCTGCACCGATATACACGATACCGGCTTCGTCGAGTTTCGACAGCGCAGACTCACCGACGTTTGGAATGTCAGCAGTGATTTCTTCAGGTCCTAACTTGGTATCGCGGGCGATACAGCTCAGTTCCTGAATGTGAATAGTGGTCAGGCGATCTTCCTGCACTAAACGCTCAGATAACAAAATCGAGTCTTCGAAGTTGTAACCGTTCCACGGCATGAACGCGACGCGTAAGTTTTGGCCTAACGCCAGTTCACCTAAGTCTGTTGACGGACCGTCAGCCAGCACATCACCGCGTTCAATCGGCTCACCATGGTTCACGCATGGACGCTGGTTGATACAGGTGTTCTGGTTAGAACGGGTGTACTTGGTCAGGTTATAGATGTCGATACCGGCTTCGCCCGGAACCATTTCATCTTCGTTCACTTTGATCACGATACGGCTGGCATCGACGTAATCGATAGTACCACCACGTTTCGCAACTACAGTAACACCAGAGTCTTTGGCTACGACGCGCTCAACACCAGTACCTACTAACGGCTTGTCAGCACGCAGTGTAGGAACGGCTTGACGTTGCATGTTCGAACCCATCAATGCGCGGTTGGCGTCATCGTGTTCCAGGAACGGGATCAGTGCTGCAGCAACGGACACGATCTGCTGCGGAGCAACGTCCATATACTGGACTTTGTCAGCTGGCATCAGCGTGAATTCGTTTTTGAAACGGCAAGGAACCAACTCTTCTACCAGACGGTTGTCTTCGTTCAGCTCAGCGTTGGCCTGAGCGATAACGAAGTTACCTTCTTCAATGGCAGACAGGAAATCGACTTCGTCAGTCACGATACCGTCTTCAATCCGGCGGTATGGGGTTTCCAGGAAACCGTACTCGTTAGTCTGTGCGAACATAGACAGCGAGTTGATCAGACCGATGTTCGGACCTTCAGGCGTTTCGATTGGACATACGCGGCCGTAGTGCGTTGGGTGAACGTCACGGACTTCGAAGCCAGCACGCTCACGCGTCAGACCACCAGGGCCTAAGGCAGAGATACGGCGTTTGTGTGTGACTTCTGACAGTGGGTTGTTCTGGTCCATAAACTGTGACAGCTGGCTGGAACCGAAAAACTCTTTCACTGCGGCAGAAATTGGTTTGGCATTGATCAGGTCCTGCGGCATCACAGCATCCAGATCGCCCAATGACAGACGCTCTTTCACTGCACGCTCAACACGGACTAAACCAACACGGAACTGGTTTTCAGCCATCTCGCCGACTGAACGGATCCGGCGGTTACCCAGGTGGTCGATATCGTCGACTTCACCGTTACCGTTCCGGATATTAATCAGCACCTTCATGACTGCAAGAATGTCTTCTTTGCTCAGTACGCCTGCGCCAGTGCCTTCTTCGAAATTCACCCGACGGTTGAATTTCATGCGGCCTACCGTGGACAGGTCGTAACGGTCTTCAGAGAAGAACAGGTTTTCAAATAAAGTTTCCGCAGCTTCGCGCGTTGGTGGTTCACCAGGGCGCATCATGCGGTAGATTTCGACCAGCGCTTCCATCCGGTTATTGCTCGGATCGATACGTAAGGTGTCAGAAATGTATGCACCTTGGTCCAAATCGTTGATAAACAGAGTCTCAAAGCTTTCATAACCAGCTTTGGCAAGTTTCGCTAACAGCTCCAGTGTGAGCTCGGCGTTCGCTTCGGCAATAATCTCTCCGGTCGAACGGTCAGCATAATTTTTTGAAAGGACGCGGCCGACGACGTACTCGTGTGGTACTTCCATCAGGGTCATGCCGGTTTTTTCAAGCTGGCGAACATGTTTTGCCGTGATACGGCGGCCAGCTTCTACAATGACTTCGCCATTGTTATCTTTGATATCAAATGCAGCAGTTTCACCACGTAAGCGGTTGGCAACTACTTCCATCATCAACTTACCGTCTTTGATCTCAAACTTGGTGCTCTCAAAGAAGGTGGTGAGGATGTCTTCCGTGCTCAGGTCTAATGCACGTAACAAAATAGTCGCTGGTAATTTACGGCGACGGTCGATACGCACGAACAGAGCATCTTTGGCGTCAAACTCAAAATCAAGCCATGAACCACGGTAAGGGATCACGCGAGCGTTATATAACACTTTACCTGACGAGTGTGTCTTACCGCGGTCGTGATCAAAGAACACGCCTGGGCTACGGTGCAGCTGAGAAACGATAACGCGTTCAGTACCGTTGATGACAAAGGTACCATTTTCGGTCATCAATGGGATTTCACCCATGTAGACTTCCTGCTCACGGATATCTTTGATAGTGCCTGGTGCTTCTTTATCAAACAGGACCATGCGCAGTTTGACGCGTAATGGTGCTGAGTAGGTTACACCGCGGATTTGACACTCTTTGACATCAAACACCGGCTCACCAATCCGATAGCTGACATACTGCAGTTCTGCGCTGCCAGAGTAGCTTTTGATTGGGAAAACAGAACGAAATGCAGCTTCTAAGCCGTATTCGCCTTCTGGATCTGGCTCAATAAACTTGCTGAACGATTCAATTTGAATCGACAACAGATATGGTACATCCAACACTTGTGGACGTTTACCGAAGTCCTTACGGATACGTTTCTTTTCAGAATAAGAGTAAGTCATGGGGTTCCTCAGCTTGCTGATTTTTTACCCTACCTACCCTTGCGGGGCGGTGGTTATGACATCCACTATGGCGTCATAAGGGGCGGGGAAAATCAATGTCCCACAGCGCAAAAAGGCCGGTGGTTAAATCACCACCAGCCTAGCCTGAAATCAGGCGTCTAATCCAGTATGAGCTGGATTATTTAACTTCAACAGTAGCACCAGCTTCTTCTAACTCTTTCTTCAGAGCGTCAGCTTCAGCTTTAGAAACGGCTTCTTTGATTGCAGCTGGAGCAGCTTCAACCAGGTCTTTCGCTTCTTTCAGGCCCAGACCAGTTGCGCCACGTACTGCTTTGATAACAGCAACTTTGTTCGCACCAGCAGCAGCCAGGATTACGTTGAATTCAGTTTGTTCTTCAACAACTGCGGCAGGACCTGCAGCAACTGCAACAGCAGCAGCAGCTGAAACGCCGAATTTTTCTTCCATTGCGCTAACCAGTTCAACAACTTCCATTACAGACATTGCTGCGATAGCGTCTAAAATTTGCTCTTTAGTAACTGACATTGCTCAGATTCCTAAACTATCGGGAGAAAATCCCGTATTAAACTTTACTTACCAAACGACACGTAAAATTACGCGGCTTGATCCTGTTTTTGGTCGCGAACCGCGGCAATTGTACGTACAAGTTTGCCGGCTGCTGCTTCTTTCATAGTGCTCATCAGGCGTGCAATAGCTTCGCCGCGCGTTGGCAGACTTGCTAATACATCGATACTGACTGTGGCGCCGTTAAAGGCTGCGCCTTTCAGCTCAAACTTTTGGTTCTCTTTCGCGAAATCTTTGAAGATACGCGCTGCAGCACCTGGGTGCTCTTTAGAGAACGCAATCAGTGTTGGGCCGACGAACGCATCGCCTAAACACTCGAATTCGGTGCCTGAAACTGCACGGCGAACCAGTGTGTTACGGACAACTTTCATCCATACACCAGCTTCACGCGCTTGCTTACGCAGCGCAGTGATTTTGCCTACAGTGACACCACGAGCGTCTGCGACTACCGCAGATAAAGCACCTTTGGCAGCTTCCTGGACTTCAGCAACAATTGCTTTTTTGTCTTCAAGCTTAATAGCCATTGGCTCTTAACTCCTGGTTCATCCGGACGGAATTGTCCGGTTGCCTACACATCGCCTTGATACAACATGGTACAAGGCGCGCGATTTACGGTGAGAGCCAGATTGATAGGAATCTTTCTGGGGCTAACACCGTCTGCGTAGGTTGTGATTTTTAAGCTGTTAACTTCGGGTAAGAAGGTCACAGCACCTACGGTCTTGGACGGAAGCCGATACTTTTGCATGCAAAAGCCGGCTTCTACCCGAAAATTTGAGCGCGAGATTATAAAATAACCTCGCGCTCCTGTAAAGCTGCTTAATTAAACGGCTTTATTAGATCTTGGCGTCCAGAGAAGCCTGATCCAAAACGATACCAGCACCGTGAGTTGAAGAGATAGTTACTTTCTTGATGTAAGTACCTTTTGCAACTGATGGCTTAGCACGTTTCAGAGCAACTAACAGAGACTCTAAGTTCTCTTTCAGTTTGTCTGTATCGAAATCTACCTTACCGATCGTTGAATGGATGATACCATTCTTGTCGTTACGGTAACGAACCTGACCTGCTTTGGCGTTTTTCACTGCATCAGCAACGTTAGGAGTTACAGTACCTGTTTTCGGGTTTGGCATCAGGCCACGTGGACCAAGGATTTGACCCAGCATACCCACTACGCGCATTGCATCTGGAGACGCGATGACAACGTCGAAATTCATTTCGCCTTTCTTAACCTGTTCAGCTAAGTCTTCCATACCAACGATGTCGGCACCGGCAGCTTTAGCGGCTTCAGCGTTAGCACCCTGGGTGAACACTGCAACGCGAACAGTACGACCAGTACCGTGTGGCAGTACAGTTGCACCACGCACGTTTTGGTCAGATTTACGGGCATCGATACCGAGGTTGATAGCAACATCGATACTTTCAACGAATTTGCCAGCTGTTAATTCTTTTAATAACGCTACGGCGTCATTGATCGCGTATTCACGAGTAGAATCTACTTTTGAACGGATTAACTTAGCGCGTTTAGATAATTTAGCCATCGATTAGCCCTCCACCACTAAGCCCATTGAGCGAGCTGTACCAGCGATGGTACGAACTGCTGCTTCGTCGTCTGCTGCCGTCAGGTCAGCACGTTTGATCTTAACGATCTCTTCCAGCTGAGCACGGGTAACTTTACCGACTTTCTGAGTATTAGGGCGACCTGAACCACCTTTCAGACCAGCTGCTTTTAACAGCAGGAATGATGCTGGTGGGGTACGGGTTTCGAATGTAAATGAGCGGTCGCTGTATACAGTGATCACTACTGGAATTGGCATGCCCTTTTCCAGTGATTCTGTACGGGCGTTGAAACCTTTACAGAATTCCATGATGTTCACACCGTGTTGACCCAGTGCTGGACCAACTGGTGGCGACGGGTTTGCCATACCAGCTTTAACTTGTAATTTTACAAGTGCCGTGACTTTCTTAGCCATGTTTCACCTCTTTGTAGGGTCTCAGCCTCGTAAGTGCGAGGACACTTACTCAAACGGCTCCCCTGATGTTAAAAAAGGCCGCGATTATATTTTAACCAGCGGCCCGTTACAACGGTTATTTCACCGTTAAGCTTTTTCGACCTGACCAAACTCCAGTTCAACCGGTGTTGAGCGACCAAAAATAAGTACTGAAACTTTGACGCGACTCTTTTCATAGTCGACTTCTTCAACAACACCGTTGAAGTCAGCAAATGGGCCTTCAGAAACCCGAACCACTTCACCAGCTTCGAACAGTGTCTTCGGTTTCGGCTTGTCTGCATTGTCTTGCAGGCGGTTCAGGATGGTGTTTGCTTCTTTTTCACTGATCGGAGCCGGACGGTCTGAAGTACCACCGATAAAGCCAAGAACACGCGGCACGCTCTTCACTAAGTGCCAGGCTTCTTCACACATTTCCATCTGGACCAATACATAACCAGGGAAGAATTTGCGTTCCGATTTACGTTTCTGACCGGCACGCATCTCAACCACTTCTTCAGTTGGGACTAAAACTTCGCCAAACTTTTCTTCCATGTTATGGATCTTGATATGCTCGCGTAACGACGTAGCAACGCGCTGCTCAAAGCCGGCAAAGGCCTGCACCACATACCAACGCATTTTTCCTGACATGGTTTAGATCCCCAATCCTGTTAAAAACGACACAATTTTCAGTAACAGCGCATCCAATCCCCACAGGATGAATGCCATCACAACAGTAACAACTCCGACGATGATCGTAGTTTGGTTTGTTTCAGCGCGGGTAGGCCAGACAACTTTGCGAACTTCTAACTTCGCTTCTTTAGCAAAAGTAAGAAACTCATGACCTTTCTGGGTTTGTGAAGCGACAAAGCCAGCCAGCGGGATCATCACCAGCAAACCAATAGCGCGTTCCAATGTCGAAAATTCAAAAATGTAGTTAGCGACTACTAATAAAGTCAGAATCGCGAATACCGCTATCCATTTAACCAGATCTAATCCGCTTTTCGGTGCTTCTGTTGCTGCGTTCATGCTCAAACTCACTATCCACGCTTGTTGAAACAAGCTACTACAGCTGTACTGCAGTATCAGCTACTACAATCAACTAAGAAAATTGGCAGGGGCAGAGGGATTCGAACCCCCAACCATCGGTTTTGGAGACCGCTGTTCTACCAATTGGAACTATGCCCCTGAAGTATCTGCTACCAATGTACCTGGTAACAAAAAATAGCCGCTCATTATACTGTGCCAGCGCACTAAAACAAGCGTCACTGTATGTTCAAGTCCGATCTTTTTGCCGTTCTGACCGAACGGTTCTGTAAAGCAATCACAGATTAAAGACAGCGACCAAACGAGCTAAAACAAAAAGGGCTCCTTCGGAGCCCTTTTCTATATCCTGACTATTACGCTAGGATCTTCGCTACTACGCCCGCACCTACTGTACGGCCGCCTTCACGGATTGCAA
>CAMLRA010000087.1 GCA_946482325.1 uncultured Chromatiaceae bacterium
TTTTCTTAGTCATGCTAACTCAGAGAAGACTTGCGGGCCTAAACAACACAGCTTGTGTTGCTGCCGTGAAAACTTGTGACAGGGGCAGGATCTGTTACAATCGCCGACCTGATCCAGGGGAGTGAGTATGCCACAAATTGAGCGCAGCGCGCTGGTTTTTTACAGCTGCCAACAAATGTATCAACTGGTTAATGATGTTCCGTCATATCCGCAATTTTTACCGGGTTGCAGCCATGCAGTGGTGCTAAGTGCCACTGAACAGCTGCAGACGGCGCGACTGGATATCAGTAAAGCCGGTATCACCCAGAGTTTCACTACCCGTAACAGCTTAGAGCCGTTTCAGCGCATTGGTATGGAACTGGTCGATGGGCCTTTTAAGTTTCTGCGCGGTGGTTGGCGTTTTGTGCCGCTGAACGAACATGCCTGCAAAGTGGTGCTGGAACTGGAGTTCGAGTTCTCCAGTAAGCTCATCGAATTTGCCTTTGGTAAGATTTTCAACGAACTGACCGGTGCTATGGTGCAGGCATTCACCAACAGAGCCAAGCAGGTTTATGGAGTGTCCCATGGCTGATGTGATTTTGATTGAAGTGGCTTTTGCTCTGCCGCAGCGCCAGTCGTTGCTCAGTGTCAGCGTGCCGGTAGATGCTACTGTGCGTCAGGCGATTGAAAGTTCAGGGATTTTGCGAATGTATCCGGAAATTGACCTGACGCAGAACAAAGTTGGGATCTGGAGTCGCACTGTGCGGTTGGAAGACAGCTTGACTGCCGGCGACCGGATTGAGATTTACCGACCTTTGATTGCTGACCCGAAAGATATGCGTAAACGTCGCGCCGATAAAGCAAAAGAAGAAGGGCGGGCGGATAAGGTAACAGGAGGCCGGCCACAGCAGCATCAAAGCCGCGAGCATGATGATGGCGAGACAGAGGCTTCGCACTGACTGGGCTGGTCAATTAGTCAGACCCATCAAAAAACAAACCCGCTGTAAAGCGGGTTTGTTGTTTTAACTGCACCGGTTGCCGGCAGTGTTATTGGTCAAGCGGTACATTAAATTCTTTTGGCACTTCAAAATCGCCGCTCATTTTCGCCAGCTTGCCGTTCTGGAAATTCAGCACCAGTTGTTTTTTGAAATTGTCACCGCGGCCGCCCTGCAGTGCGTAGAAATAATGCCAGGTATTGTCTTCGAAGCTATTCTCAGCCACCGGGTTGCCAAGTACGTACTGCACTTGTTCTTTGCTCATCTGAATGCGCAGCTTGTCGATATCTTTTTGCTCCAGAAAGTTACCTTGTGGTACATCGATCCGGTAAATCCAGCTGCTGCAAGCTGTCACGGACAGCATCAGGCCAGAGGCGAACAGCCAGGCTCCGGCTTTTTTTAACGTCAACTCGCGCATAATTCTCTTCATTATCAGCTTTAGTTAGCAAAGTGACCGGCATCATACCGCAAGCGCCGGCCAAGATTAAAGTGCTGCGCTGCAGAACTTGTCAGAAGCTGCAGGCTTTTGCTGCAGCGCTGTTCTGACTTATGGCGTGCATAAAAGTTCGCGGGCATTGGCAATTGCATGCGCGCTGACGTTTTCACCGGCCAGCAGTCTGGCAATCTCTTGTACCCGTTCATCATCGCTCAGCGCCCGCATACGAGTTTCGGTATGGATACCATCGGTGTACTTCTCAACAAAGAGCTGCTGGTGGCCCTGGCTCGCCACTTGCGGTAAATGCGTGACACAAATGAGCTGGGTGCTGCTGCCAAGCTGACGCAGCATCCGGCCAACACCGGCCGCAACAGGCCCGCTGATTCCGACGTCCACTTCATCGAAAATCAAGGTTGGTGTGGTGACTTTGTCCGCCAATATGACTTGTACTGCCAGGCTGATGCGGGATAACTCGCCCCCAGATGCCACTTTATGTAGAGGCTGCAAGGGTTGACCCGGATTGGTGCTGACCAGAAATTCAATTTGGTCCCAGCCATTGCCGTTGGCCCGCTCCGGCGCCTGTGGCTGCACGTCAATGTGGAAACGGGCGTTGTGCATACTTAAGTCAGCCATACTTTCAGCGATGCGGGCGGACAGCTCCAGCGCGGCTTGTTGCCGGCTTTGGCTTAACTGTTCCGCGCAGCTGCTGAATTCTCGCAGCGCCTGCTGGATATGCAGTTCCAGCTCAACCAGTCGCTCGTCGTCACCAGCCAGTTCCTGTAACTGCTGGCTGAGCAGCTGATGATGGAGTGGCAAAGTATCCGGTGCGATTTGGTGTTTACGGCTCAGGTTCAGCCATTGGCTCAGTCGCTGATCTATTTCCAATAAACGTTCCGGGTCTACTTCCACCCGTTCGGCATAGCGGCGCAGTTCGCGGCTGGCTTCTTCAATCTGCACTAAGGCTTCCTGCAGCATTTGTTCTATCGGACTGAGTTGACTGTCGATAGCAGCGCTGTCACTGATTTCAAAACATGCCTGACGCAGCATGGCGTAGCTGTTTGATTCGTCATTGTCGTACAGCAGCTGCAATGCCAGCTGACTGCTCTGAATCAGGCCAGAACTATGGCTAAGACGTTGATGCTCGGCTTCTAACGCGGCAAATTCGTCGGGTTGAGGCGCAAATTGATCAAGCTCAGCCACCTGATACTCCAGCAGTTGGCGCTGTGCTTCCCGTTGCTGTTGGTTTTGCTGTAATGCCTGATATTCGGCTTTTAACTGCTGGGCTTGTTTCCACTGTTGTTTGCAGGCTGCCAGCAATTCAGGATGTGCGGCAAAGGCGTCCAGCAACTGGCGCTGATAATCATTTTTCAGTAGTTGTTGATGAGCATGTTGACCATGAATGCTGAGCAGATGTTGCCCCAGCGCTTTGAGTTGCTGCGCCGGCACCTGTACGCCATTGATATAACCCCGCGAGCGGCCTTCCTGACCAATGACCCGCCGGACTATACATTCTTGCCCCATCGCAAGGTCTTGTTCCTGCAGCCATTGTTGCGCGGAAGGTAAGGTGCTGATATCAAAGGTGGCGACTAAATCGGCTTTGTCTGCGCCAGGCCGGACCGCCATGCCGTCAGCCCGCTCACCGAGGCACAGTGCTAAAGCATCCAGTGAAATTGATTTACCGGCGCCGGTTTCGCCGGTGATGGTCGTCATCCCGGCTTGCCATTCGATTTCCAGCGCACGCACTATCGCGAAGTTACTGATGTGAAGATGGGTCAGCATGTCAGTTCCAGTCACAGTGAAGAATGACTGTTAATTTATACAGTGTTTCTTGGACTGACAAGCTGTGCGGCGAAATAATTTACAACATATTGATTTTAAAACATTAATAGAGCTTGGAGCCCCAGCCTAGTTTATTACGCAACACGTGGAAATAGCTGTAGCCGGGAGGGTGCACCAGGATCAGTGGTTTTGGATGTTTGCGGATGACGATTTCGTCACCCGGCATCACCGCTAAGATCACGTGGCTGTCGCAGCTGATTTGCAGATGAGCGTCGTTACTCGGCGCCACTTTTAACCTAATCTCACTGGTACCGGCGACGACCAGTGGCCGGCTGCTGAGCGTGTGCGGAAACATCGGCACCAGGCTCATCGCGTCCAGTTCCGGCGTTAAAATCGGCCCGCCACCGGACAATGAATAAGCCGTAGAACCGGTCGGCGTACTGACAATCAGGCCGTCACTACGTTGACTGAACACAAACTCATTGTTGATATAAGCTTCAAATTCAATCATATGCGCGACTTTGTCGGCGTGCAGTACCGCTTCGTTGACCGCGCTGTTGCTGCTTTTAATGTGGTCGTTACGGTGTACTTCGATTTCCAGCAGGTTACGTTTTTCCGTGACAAACTGGCCGGCCAGTACGTCGGCCAAAGGCACCTGAAAACTCTCTGGCGATAGGTCAGTTAAAAACCCGAGATTACCGCGGTTGACACCAAGCACCGCCACGCCAAAGCGCGCCAGCACCCGCGCAGCACCCAGCATATTACCGTCGCCACCGACCACAATAGCCAGATCACATTGTTTGCCCAAATCCACCAAGTCAGCTGCTTCTGCGTCCGGCAGCCCTAAGGTTGCAGCAACCCGTTCTTCAACCAGGACCCGTACATCATATTTACTGAGAAAATGGTACAGGCTAACCAGCGTGTGATTTGCGCCCTGATGATTAGGTTTGCCGATAAGGCCTATGGTGCGAAAACTGGGGGTCATGCAGCGCGTTCCGCTTAGAGTGTTTGCGCCGAGTATACAAAGCATGTTCTTCAGCTGCCAGCCTTTCCTTAGCCCGATTGCCACGGTATTACTCTCCGGGTCATTGATTTTTCGGCTGATATCCCCACTATAGACAGGTCTTTTAATTGCATGAGCAAATACCCTGATGCTAAGCCGGCCCGAGCTGATTCTGAAACTCATTGTTGAGCAGTACCTGAGTGATGGTGCCCCGGTCTCTTCTAAGTTTATTTCTGAACAGGGCGGGCTGCAGGTCAGCTCAGCGACTGTACGCAATACCATGGTGCAGTTGGAGCAGATGGGGCTGATCCGCTCGCCACACACCTCGGCTGGCCGTATTCCGACCACACAGGGGATCCGGCTGTTTATCGACAAAATGCTGCAGCTCGAACCGGTGCCACAGCGCTGGCTCAATGAAATTCAGCAGACTTTATTGCCGCAATTGCCACCGTCGGTGCTGATCCAACGGGCGGGCCAGTTGCTGGCCAACTTAACCGGTCTGGTCAGTCTGTTAAGTCCGCCGAAAGCCGGGGGGCGGGTGATTCGGCAAGCCGAACTGGTACGCCTCGCGATGGATAAGTTGTTGCTGGTAGTGATTGATGCCGAAGGCGACATTTTGCACCGTGTACTGGCACAACAGACTGATATCACGCAACAAACCTTAAGCCGTAGCCTTTGTGTGTTAAACGCTGCGTTATGCGGCCAGTGCTGGCCGGATGCCATAGGCCGGCTGGCGATCATGGCTCGCGCCGAAGGTGGCGATGTCGAGCCGCTGTTGCTCGATGTCATGTCGCAGCTCAGTCTTGATGAAATGCAGCAAAACCAGCCGCTGGTGTATGGTCAACATCATTTATTGCAGGAAGCCGAATATCAGTCGGATGCAGCGCTGCAGCAGGTGGTGCAGCTGCTGGAACAGCCGGCTTGTTTGCTGCAGATGTTGTCGCCGGTGCTGCAGGACCAGTGCACCAAACTGATTTTGGGCCGTGAGTCTGGCCTCAGTGAATTACATAACGTCAGTATCATCGCATTACGTTATCAGGCGCAACCGCACCGGGTGCTGGCGCTCCTCGGACCGAGCCGGATGCATTATGCCCATCTCATCCCATTGGTCGAAGCGGTTGGCTTACAGCTATCAAAGCACTTGAATCAGCCGTGACAATCCCCATAATAGCCGCATTCATTTCGGAGTAAGTAAGCAATGAACGAGCAAGACAAGGTACAAAGCGCAGAACAGGAACAGCAGGTTGAGCAAGAGCAAGTGCAACTGTCTGATGAACAACAGATTATTGCCAAACTTGAAGCAGAGCTGGAAAAAGCCCGTGCGACAGCCGCCGAGCAGACTGATTTAGCGCTGCGGGTGCGGGCAGAAGCCGAGAATATGAAACGTCGTGCTGCGCAGGACGTGGAAAAAGCGCATAAATTTGCACTGGAAAAATTTGCCGGTGATTTATTACCGGCGCTGGACAATCTGGAACGTTCGTTAGGTTTCATCGACCCGGCCAACGAAGCGGTCAAAGCGTTAGCAGAAGGCGTCGAGCTGACGTTAAAAGGCTTGCTGGACACCGTTGCTAAATATGGTGTGCAGCAGATTGACCCACAGGGTCAGCCGTTTAACCCTGATTATCATCAAGCGATGTCAATTCAACCGAATGCTGAGCTGGCTGCGAATACCGTTATTTTTGTCATGCAAAAAGGTTATGAACTGAACGGCCGTCTGTTACGTCCGGCGATGGTCGGTGTGTCGAAAAAGCCAGATTAATTTGCGCTGTTTCGGGAAAAAACCAGCTGCGGCTGGTTTTTTTTCGTCTGCGATTTGGCACAGCATTCGCCCGTCGCCGCAGGATTTACAGGCTGCTATTCGACTGCCCATGTCGGTTTTTTCGGCGCTTTTCCTATATTTGCCAGCCGGTTAGAGTTATGATTCGCGCTGTCGTATAACAGGAGTTTCTGATGCACCCAGTTCCGCCCGCACTGCGCCTGCCACCTTGTGATCTGTTCATTGCCGGCCTCTGGCAGCACAGTGCCGACAGTTTCACGGTGACAGATCCGGCAACGGGGCAGTCACTGGCTCAGGTCAGCAGCGCCAGTATTGCCGACGCGCAACAAGCGTTGGATGCGGCCAATGCAGCCCTGAAGCTGTGGCGCCGCAGTACCGCAACAGAGCGGGCGGGCTTACTGATGAAGTGGCATGCGCTTTTGCTGGAGCAGCGCGAATGGCTGGCGCAGTTGCTGACGGCCGAGCAGGGCAAACCCCTGACCGAAGCGCGGGCGGAAGTTGATTACGCCGCGTCTTATCTCAACTGGTATGCCGGCGAGGCGCTGCGGCTTAGCGGCGACTGGCAACACCCGAGCGTAACTGGTCGCACCTTACTCAATATTCCCGAACCTGTTGGCGTGGTACTGGCGCTAACCCCATGGAATTTTCCAGCGGCGATGATCACCCGCAAGTTAGGCGCTGCGCTGGCGGCCGGCTGTCCGGTCATTGTGAAACCGTCGGAGTACACGCCCCTGACGGCGCTGGCGCTGGTGGCACTGGCGCAGCAGGCAGGTTTCCCGGCCGGCGTGGTCCAGTTACTGCCCTGTGCCACGCCGGATCCGGTGGCGGCTTATCTCATCGCTTCGCCACAAGTGGCCAAAGTCAGCTTTACCGGCTCGACTGCAGTCGGGCGAATGTTGATGCAACAAAGCGCCGCGACGCTGAAACGCCTGTCGCTGGAGCTTGGCGGTAATGCGCCGGTACTGGTATTTTCCGATGCGGATCTGGATGCGGCTGTGGCCGGTATTATGGCGGCGAAGTTTCGCAATGCCGGCCAGACCTGCGTCTGTATCAACCGGGTGCTGGCCGATAGCCGTATCGCTGCAGCGCTGGAGGAAAAGCTCGCAGCGGCAGTGCTGGCATTGCGGCTTGGCGCTGGCACTGCGGCGGATAGCCAAATTGGCCCGTTGATTCACCAACGCGCCGTCGACAAAGTGCAGCAGCTGGTCGCCGATGCACTGGCAGCAGGGGCGCGGCTGGTGTGCCGGCAAACGGTTGTGCCTGATATCGGGTATTTTGTCGCGCCGCAGCTACTCTCTGACGTAGACATGGGGATGCCGATTTGTCAGCAGGAGATCTTTGGACCAGTGTTGACGCTACAAACCTTTGACAGTGAACAGACGGCACTGCAACTGGCTAATCAGACCGATGGTGGTCTGGCGGCCTACCTGTATGGCGCTGATGAAAAACGTAATTACCGGGTTGCCAGCGCACTGAAAGCTGGCATGGTCGGTATCAACGTCACGGCTATTTCAGACGCCCGCATTCCATTTGGTGGCGTCGGCACCGCCGGATTTGGTCGGGAAGGTTCTCGTTATGGCATCAACGATTATCTGCAATTAAAACATTTGTGCTGGGAATTAGCTGACTGATAACAGCCGGAGATGGACATGCTGTGGATTAAGATCATCCTGCAATGCTGCCTGAGTGTAGTGCTGGCGTGGCCAGCGTTGGCTGTGACGCCGCTGCATGATTATTTCCGCGAAAGCTGGACCACCCGCGACGGTTTGCCACATAACACTATTAACAATATTCAGCAAAGTGGTGACGGCTACTTGTGGCTCGCCACCTGGGAAGGGGCTGCACGATATGACGGCAGGGACTTCACCGTATTTGGCCGCGATGCGGTCACCGGCTTGCCGGATGCCGGTGTGCGGACATTATTCCGCGAACGGGACGGCAGTTTATTAGTGGCCGGTGCACGTGGTGGCATCAGCCGGGTTGGTACCGGACGCTGGCAAAGTTTGCCACCTCTTGGTCAGCTCATCAATGATTTAGTCCGCGACCAACAGGGCCAGCTGTGGTTTGCCATCGAAGGAGGTGGTGTGGCCCGACAACGTGCCGACGGCCAATATCAGCGTTTTGGTGTTGAAGCCGGCTTGCCGGTTCGGGTTGCTTATCAGTTGCAGCAGGATCGACAGGGGATGCTGTGGGTCGCAACCCAGCAAGGCCTGTATCGCGTCGACTCTGCTGCGCCCGAGATTCGTTTTGAACAGGTGCCGCTATTACCTGCCAATTCAGATTTAAACGTATTCGCCCTGGCACTTGATCAACAAGGCCGGCTGTTAGTGGGGTCAGAGCAGGGCTTGTTTCGGTTTGACGGTCAGACATTCAGCTTAGTAACCCCGGAGCTCAGCAATGTGGCTGTGACTGCATTGTATGTTGATACAGAGGATCAGATTTGGATTGGTACCTTAAATCAAGGTTTGCAGCGGTTAAGTTCCTTGGGTATCGAACAGCTGAGTGTGCAAGACGGGCTGCCAAATAACAGGGTACTGAGTATTTTTCAGGACAGTGAACAAAGTATCTGGGTCGGCACTAATGCTGGTTTATACCGCCTGCGCGAAACGCCGTTTACCAATCTGACGCTGCAGCAGGGCCTTGCTGACAATTATGTCCGTACCGTGCTGGAACATTCTGATGGCAGTGTCTGGATTGGCAGCGCCGGTGGTCTTGATCGCTGGTCGGCTGGTCAGGTCAGCAAAATCGGCTTGAGTGATAGTGTGTCTGTCCTGAGCCTGGCCGAAGGGGAACAAGGCGATGTCTGGGTTGGGACTTATGGCGATGGGATTTATCAACTGCGTCAGGGGCAAGTCGTGGCGCATTATCATCGTGGCAATGGCCTCGCCAGCAACGAAGTCCGGGCTATTGCGGTGGTTGCAGATCAGGTCTTTGTCGGCACTACGGCCGGCCTGAATCTGCTGCATCAGCAGCAGCTCAGGCTGTTCACTATCGCAGAAGGGTTACCTGCAAATTTTATTTCAGCATTGCATTATCAGGCCGCAGACCATCAGCAAGCCGGTCAGCTGTGGATTGGTACCGGTGCCGGGGCCGCGGTTTGGGCTGACGGCCATCTGCGCTCGCTGAGTTTAGTCAGTCAGGAACAGGCTGAATATGTGTTCGGATTTCATCATGACAAAGACAGCCCATATATCTGGTTGGCGACGGACCGAGGTCTTATTCGTTACGATTTTACCCGCAATATACTAAGACTGGTTGGTCGTAGTGCCGGAGTGCCGGTGGAGAAAATCTTTGCGTTACTCGCAGATAACAAAGGTGATTTCTGGCTAAGCAGTAATAGGGGCATAGTGCGGATCAGTCAGCAAGACGCCCATGCTGTGGCCGATGGTAAACAACAGAAGTTATCCGGCTCTGATATGTTTGGCGAGGCCGACGGCATGCTCAGCGCCCAGTGTAACGGCGGCTCGGTGCCGGCGGCGACCGTGCGTCGTGATGGTACTTTATGGTTTGCGACTTCGATGGGGGTGGCCAGCGTCGATCCTGCCCGGCTGGCGCAATTCAGTCTGAAGCCACCGCCTGTGGTGATACAGCAAATTAACGCCGATGGCCGGGAAGTGTCGTTGCAACGCCCGGAGTTGCCGGCGGGTACCTTTCGGGTTCGCTTCGAATTTGCCGGGCTTAGTTATGTGATGCCCTCGCGGATTATATACCGGACTCAATTGCAGGGCCTGGAATCGGACTGGGTAGAGCGGGGGACCGCCCATCACGCTGAATATACCAATTTGCCACCGGGCGAATATCGGCTTGTGGTCAGTGCCGCATACCCGGAGAGCGACTGGAACAACGATGTGGCCCGGATCGAGTTCAGAGTGTTGCCGCTTTTCTGGCAAAAAGGCTGGGTGCAGCTGGTTGCCGGTGTTGTGGTTTTGTTTGCGTTGTTAGGCTTTGTGCGCTGGCGGCTGTACCGGCTCAGTCAGTCGGAACTAAAACTAAAGTTGCAGGTCGCCGGTAAAACGACCGAATTACTGGCACAAGCACAAAGTTTGCGGCAGGCCGTGGCGGAGAAAACCCAGCTGGCGGAACAATTACAGCAACAAGCTGCCGCTTTTGCTGCGCAGGCGCGGGAAGATGGTTTAACTGGTCTCGCCAACCGGCGGGCTTTTGATGAACAGCTGGCTTTTGAATTCAGCCGCGCGCAGCGTCTTGGACAACCACTTTGTCTGGTGATGCTGGACATCGATCACTTCAAAACCATCAATGACAACTGGTCGCATCAAGCGGGTGATTTGGTGTTGCAGCGTCTGGCGGCGCTGCTGCGCGAAGAAGTGCGTGAAATTGACCGCATCGCGCGCTGGGGCGGCGAAGAGTTTGCGTTATTGCTGCCACAAACAACGCTGCCACAGGCGGTTGAGATTTGCGAACGTATCCGTCTGGCCATTTCTGCGCTGGATTTGTCCGCTGATGTTCCCGGATTGCAGGTCACAGCCAGTTTCGGGGTGGCGCAACAGGACGCTGTCAGTAGTTACGAAAAATTGCTGAGCCGGGCTGATCAGCTGCTCTATCAGGCTAAAGCGCAGGGGCGCAACTGCGTATGCAGCTGATCACGGCTATGCTATCAGGCAGGTGGACAATAAGAGGGCGACTGCCGTTGAAACAAATAAAAAACCGGTTTATCCGGGCGCACTGGCTGTTGTGGCCTTGCTCAGTGCTCGCCATCGAAGCACCGTTACGGGTTCCTCACATCGCCGACGCGCCGCCATTTATGTTGACGGACGCGCAGCAGGTGCCCAATGGCGGCATTTTATTTGATATTTATCAGCAGATGAGTGCAGCGATGCAGCGACCGTTGCAAATTGAGGCTATCCCACGCAAAAGAGTCACGGACATGTTGTTGCGCGGGCAGCTGGATTTGTACTGTAATGGCACACCGGATTGGTTCACCGAACCGGAGTTGCGTTGGAGTCCGCCGTTGTTTGTCCATCGCGATCTGTATATATCTAACCAGCCTTATCGCGATTTTGCCGACTTGAAGCAGCGCGTCACCGGCAAAGTCGGCACCACGTTTGGATACGTCTATCCGACTTTAACTGAGTTATTTGCCCGCGGTCAGTTGCAACGGGTCGACAGTTATTCGCCGGCTGAGAGCTTGCGGCATCTGCAAAAACGCCATTTGAATGCGGTGGTGGTGTCTGAGTTTGAATTCGGTTATCTGCTAGCGCAAAAACAGGACTTGCATGTGGTGGAGATCGAACGAAATCAAATCCGCTGTATGTATTCGCCCCTGCTGGCTGAGCAAACTATTGCGCTGATAAACCAAATCATCACAACGCTCAGGCAACAAGGAAAAATTGAACAGATCCTGGCCGCTTACCGCTAAGGGCGGTGCCCGCTGTGTTGACCCCGAACTTTAAACCCACTCCTGTACTTTGCTCAGTAACGTTCTGGCATCAAACGGCTTGGCGATAAAATCATTCATGCCGGCTTCCAGGCATTCGCGGCGAAACTCTTCAGTGGCGTGCGCTGTCAGCGCAATGACTGGCAATTTGGCGTAAACCGTTTGCTGGCGCAGCAATTTAGTCGCCGTGTAACCATCCATCGTCGGCATATGCACGTCCATCAATACCAGCGCGTACTGTTGTTGTTTCAGTTGCGACAATGCCTGTTCACCGTGATCGGCAACGTCAACAGCAAAACCGGCATGTTGCAGAATGATCCGTGCCAGTGTCTGGTTATAGCTGTTATCTTCGACCAGCAAAATGCGGTTTGCTGTGTGAGGGGCAGGGGCAGTGGATACTGTCGGAGCCAGTCCAGACTCTGGTTGCAGATTGGCTGGCGGAGTGCTCAGGTCTGAGCGCGGCGCGGCTTTGCCCTCTGCACTGGATTCGGCCCGGTAACTGCGGATATTAAAACTGAAGGTGCTGCCGATGCCAGCCTGGCTTTGCACATCGATGCGGCCCCCCATCAATTGCACTAAACGCTGCGCGATACTCAAACCAAGGCCGGTACCGCCATATTTTCGGCTGGTCGAGCTGTCGGCCTGGCTAAATGCCTGAAACAGATTGCTGCATTGCTCCGGGCTCAGGCCAATGCCGGTATCCTGCACGGCAAAATGCAACCAGACTTCAGCCGGGGTTTCCGGCGCTTTTACCTGCAATGCCAAATCAACCCGCAGTACTACTTTGCCCTGACCGGTAAATTTCACCGCATTGCTGAGCAGGTTAATCAGCACCTGACTGAGCCGCAACGGGTCGCCTATCAGCCAGGCCGGCACCTGCGGATCGACACTGAATTGCAGCTCCAGCCGTTTTTGCCGTGCTTGTTCTATAAACAAATCGCGGATTTGCTGCAGCATATCCTGCAGACGGAAGCGCACCTGCTCTAACTCGAGTTTGCCGGCCTCGACTTTGGAGAAATCAAGAATGTCATTGATAATGCTTAGTAAAATTTTGCTCGATGCAGTGATCTTCGTTAAATAAAGTTGTTGGTCGGCAAAAGATTCACTGTTTTGTGCGAGTTGGGCAAAACCGATAATCGCATTCATCGGTGTGCGGATCTCATGGCTCATGTTGGCAAGAAATTCACTTTTGGCAACAGCGGCCGCCTCGGCTTTTTGCTTGGCACCTTCGAGCATCAACATGGTATCTTCGAGGTGTTGGGTGCGCTGGCGTACCAGGTCTTCCAGTTTGCTGTTTTCCTGTAACACCGGCCGTACACGCCAGCCAATCAGGCTTTTCAACAATAACAGCGACAGCAGCGCATACACCAGATAAGCCCACCAGCTTTGATACCAGGGCGCCGCAATTTGCAGGTGTAAAGGAGTGGCTTCGCTGACCTCGCCAAAGGCATTTTTATAGCGCAATTTAAACTGATAACTGCCTGGCGCCAGATTGGTATAATCGCGATAGGTTTCGTTATGCCAATCTGACCAGGCGGTATCGTTGCCAACCAATTGCACCTGAAACAGGTTAGTATCCAGATGGCCATAACGCGGCACTGTGTATTCAATTCGCAATGAATTCTGGCTGGCTCCAAGCTGGAGTTTGGACAAATGGCCACCGGCGAAATGTGTCTGGTTGTCGCGGCTGACCACACGGCGGATCAGCGGAGGATGCGCGACCTGAGTCTTACTGATGCGGTTAGCATCAAAGCGGAAAATCCCTTCAGCGCCGCCAAACCAGGTGACAGCGGCGTCTTCCGCCAAAATGACATCCAGTGGTGTGTCGGCCAGCGGAAACAATGGCGCCGCCGACCAATGATAAGGTTGGTCCTCAGCAGGTTTTTCCGCAGCGCCAGCCTGGCGTTCGCCGGTTTGGTTGTCCCAGTTAATCATCCAGATACGGCCGGCACTGTCCTGGGTCGGCGACCGAACCCAGGGTTGCTGAGGAAACAAATCGCGAAATACCGGATGGAGCTGGAAGCTCTGGGTGCTTTGGTTAAATTGATATAAGCCGGCGACGGTCGCAAACAACAAACCACCGGACCAGCGATGCACAGCATTGCGGTTCAGACTGGGCAAACCCGCTGTTTCAGTAAATTTGTCGATTAACGCCGGATTGCCATTCTGCAGGCGATAAATGCCATGTGCCAGACTGCCGATCCATAAAGTGCCGTCATTTTCTTCAACCAGACTGTTCAGGTTGCCTTCAATGCCGGCGACTGTACCCATTTCACGCCATTGCTGACCGTCAAACTGCAGACGGGTCAGGCCATTTTGCAGACCGACCCAAACCTGATTCGGTTGTCGCCGCGACACCAATAACACTTTAGCTGGCAGCGGCGCACTGTAAATCAGGCTGGCTTTGCCGTCTTTGTATTGAAACACCCCTTTGTTGTTGGCAATCAGCATCGAATCGGCGAAATCAACAAAATCCCAGGTCTGATTGGTAAACCCGTCGATCGCAGTAAAATGCGCTGCTTTGATGCCGTCGGCCTGCAGGCGGAACAAGCCCTGACTGGTGCCGGCAAATAGCTGGCCGGCGTAGCGGTGCAACGACAGCACATTGCCTTTAAGGCCCATCACGTGATTAAACATCGAAATTGCGGACGAAGCTTCTACCCGGGCCAGGCCATGATCCATCGCCACCCACAGGCCCTGTTGCCGGTCTTCCATCAGGGCGCGGATATTATCATCCAGTATGCCGGAAAACTTATTGATATGGCTGTGGATATTGCCTTTGTTATCCAGCAGGTATATGCCGTTACGGACTGTCCCCACTGCCAGCAACCCATTGCGCAGGCGCTGACTGGTGTAAATCATCGCATCGTTCAGTTCGGCGCTGGCAGGCAGGGTAAATGGCGACATGCCATGCGGGCCCAGCAGAAAAAAGCCGGCGTCGCGGGTGCCGATCAGCACCTGGTTTTCATCCCATTGTTCGGCAATAAACACCGCTTTGTCGGCCAGTGGACGGGCTGCCGGTAGCGGCTCCAGCCTGCCATTGGTGAGCTCCAGCAAGCCGCTGTCTTGTTCTTTAATCAGAATGCGGTCGTTCAGCTGAAAGGCTTTCATAAACGCCGATTCACTGGTCCAGCTACGGACTTCCTGATCGTTGATTAAAAACAGGTATGAGCGGGCGACGAATAACACGCCTTGTTCTGTGACAAAGGTCTGGCGGATATCCTGAAAATTGCGGTAAGCGGCCGGAATGCGTTCGCGCCAGGAGACAAACTGAGCGCCATGCGCTTGGCTTTTATCGATGTAGCCTAAATCGCCTTTGGCGCCCACATAGATGCGGCCATCGGCGCCAAGGGCCAGCGAGCGCACGACAGACTGATTGGTGGTGGCCAGTGTACGCCAATGCACGCCGTCGAACTCAAGCACGCCGACATTGTTACCGGCATAAATCAGACCGTCGCTGTCCTGCAGCAAAGCCCAGTTCTGGGTGCCGGCATTATAATCTTTGGGTTTGAAATTCTTTAACAGCGGTAACCCGGCTTCCATTGCGGGCACCTGCGTGCTGAGCAGAAACAGACTGACTGTCAGCAACCGGATGATCGATAAAAAAACTGACGCAAATCCCTGCACAGCAAAACCTCGTGGTCTGAACGCGGCTCCAGATGGAGCGCAGACCTGCTAAATTAACCCAGCCCTTGGTCCGGGTCAATTTCAGACTTTTTCTTTCGTCAGTTTGTCCAGATACCCCATTACGAAGGCGGAAAGCACAAAAGTGATATGGATCAACAAGTACCACATGATTTTGTCATTATCGATATTCGGGGTATCCATAAAAATTTTCAGCAGATGGATAGAAGAAATCGCCACGATAGAAGCTGCGACTTTGTTTTTCAGCGAACCGGAATCAACTTTCCCCAGCCAGCTCAGCTTCTCGGCGGATTCATCAATATCGAGCCGCGAAACAAAATTCTCGTAGCCGGAAAACATCACCATCACAATCAGCCCGCCGACCAGTGCAATGTCGATCATCGACAACACCACTAAAATAAGGTCTGCTTCTTTGGTCTGCAGAATATTAGGCAGCAGGTGAAAAATCTCCTGAAAAAATTTAATACCAAGTGCAATCAACACCAGACTAAGGCCGAGATAAATCGGCGCCATCAGCCAGCGACTGGCGTACATCAGGGATTCCAGGTGTTTTTCCATAAATTCAACTCTGT
>CAMLRA010000088.1 GCA_946482325.1 uncultured Chromatiaceae bacterium
GTTGCCACTTTGAAAAAGACAGCAGAAAAATTAAAAAGAAGTAAATGGGATACGCTGGAATTTGTCAGGAAAAACAGCTGGTCAGCGCTCAGGGCGGCGCCATAACCAAATCAGCACCAGCGGCAGGATCCCAGTGACCAATAACTGCAACCACAGCGCCAGGCTGCAGTACCACAATAGACTCAAACTCAGTGCCATCATCAGACTCGCCAGCCACTTGGCCCGGCGCGGTACAGCGCCGTGCTGACGCCATTGTTGTACCGGCGGTCCGAAGTGTGGATGTTGCAGTAACCAGCGCTCAAATTGTGGCCAGCCTTTACCGGCGGCAAAAGCAGATAACAACACAAAAGGCACGGTTGGCAGACCCGGCAGCAGCACGCCAATCAGCCCGAGCGCTAAACTGCCGAGAGCTAATAGCCGCCAACACCAGTTGAGCAACATATCAAAGCCGTTTAGTCGATTCCCGCACCACCAGCGTCGGCGCGACTTTGGCCGCGACATGGCCGGCGCCGTGGCGGTTGTCTTCGATATCCATAATGATTTTGGTGGCCGCAAGCTGCGCCATTTGCCGGACTGGCCGGCGGATAGTGGTCAAGGCAGGAATAATCCGGCTGGCCAATAAGTTATCATCAAACCCGGCGACCGACAGCTGGTCCGGCACTTTGATGCCAAGCTCATGCGCGGCTTTGAGAACACCGGCTGCCATCTGATCGTTGTTCGCGAAAATCGCAGTGGGTTTAACTTCACCGCTCAGCAGTTGCTGCGCACATTCAATGCCGGTTTCAAAACTGTTGTTGCCTTCAACTATCCAGTCCGGCCGCAGCTTGATGCCATAAGCCGACAGCCCAAGCTGAAAACCTTCCATCCGTTCGGTGGACGATTTATAGCGCTGCGGCCCGCTGATAAAAGCAATATTCTGATGGCCAAGCTGCGCAAAATAACGGGCCATTTCGGCGGCGGCGGCGCGGTCGTCCGACACCACCGAATGATAAGTTTCATCCAGTAATACTGACGTTAACCGCACATAAGGCCGCTCGGCCTGTTTCAGCGCGCTGGCCAGATGATCGAGCTCCGACACCGGCGGCAGCAAAATCACGCCGTCGAGTTTCGAGCGGTTGATAAAAGCAAAACAGTCCTGCACCAGGGTTTCACTGCGGTAGCGGCACGGATGCACCACCAGCTCGTACCCGAGCTGGCTACAGACTTCCAGCACACCACGCTGCACATCATCGAGATACAACGCATCCGGGTTATCGTAGATAAGCCCGAGCAGATAAGAGCGGCTGGACGCCAGGCCCCGCGCTTGCGGGCTTGGCGAATAATTCAGCTCTGCTATCACTTTTTCCACTTTGACCCGCGTCGATTCACCAACCGCCAGCGAGCCATTAATCACCCGCGATACCGTGCGTTTGGACACTCCGGCTAAGCGGGCCACGTCGTTAATAGTGGATGATTTCAGCGTGTAAATGATAGTTCTCCCGGGCGGTCTGAGCTGATGTGCTGCCGGCCTGTGCCTGTGCGGTCAAAGGGCCAGCAGCGCCATTCTAATGAACAAGCGGTGGAAGTGCTACACCAACCAGCGGTGTTGCTGATTCAGCCAGCTGCCTGTTACAACCAATTGAGCTGTTACAACCAGCTGCGCCATTACAAACCGACAAATGCCGGCAGCCATTCGCTGATCGCCGGAATATAAGTCACCAGCATCAGCACCACAAACATCGCGGCATACATTGGCAGCAGCGGCTTGATCATCTGTTCCAGCTTCACTTTGGCTACGGCACAAGCGACAAAAAGCACACTGCCAACCGGCGGCGACACCAGACCAATCGACAGGTTCAGGATCATCATGATGCCAAAGTGCAGCGGTGACACACCCAGCTCCACCGCCACCGGCAGGAAAATTGGCGTGAAGATCAGCACCGCTGGCGTCATATCCATAAAAGCGCCCACCACTAACAAAATCAGGTTAATAATCAGCAGGATGATGATTGGGTTTTCACTTAAGGCCAGTAAACCTGTACTGATGCTTTGCGGAATATTTTCATAAGACAAAATCCACGACATCGCCGCAGATGTGGCAATCAGCGCCAGCACTATGGCGGTGGTTTCGGTGGATTTCAGCAGGATTTTACCCAAATCGGCCCAGGCCACTTCTTTGTACACCAGCACCGCCAGCACAAAGGAATACACCACAGCGATAGCGCCGGCTTCGGTCGCAGTAAAGGCGCCTTTGATAATGCCGCCTATCACCACGATGATCATTAATAAACTAGGGATAGCCGCAGCGATTTTACTAACCACCAGCTTCAGCGGTAGACGCGCCCCGACCGGATAGCCTTTGACACGGGCATAACCGGCACAAACAATCATCAGCGCCACACCGAGTAAAATACCCGGCAAATAACCGGCGACAAACAGCGCCGCAATAGACACCCCGCCGCTCGCAATGGCGTAGACAATCATGATATTCGACGGCGGGATCAGCATACCAGTGGTGGCAGCGGCGGCAGTGACCGCTGCGCTGTAAGAATCGTCATAACCCTGTTTTTTCATCTCCGGCAGCATAAAGCTGCCAATCGCCGAAGTGGCCGCCACCGCTGAACCGGAAATAGCGCCAAACAACATGCAGGACAATACGTTCACTAAAGCCAGGCCACCAGGCAGCGCGCCAACCAGCGCCATCGCACATTCAATCAGCCGTTTGGCGATGCCGCCGCGCCCCATCAATAATCCCGACAACACAAAAAACGGGATGGCGAGCAAAGCAAAACTATTCAGGCCACCGGCCATTCGCTGCGCCAACGTCGTCAGCGCCGGCAATAAATCCATGCTGAGTAACATAGTGCCAAGCGTGGCAAGGCCAATACAAAACGAAATCGGCACATTTAAAAACAGCAGGATAAAAAAGATGCCGAGTAGCACCAATGCAGACATTTCCATTATTCGCAGCCTCCGGTTGGCAGCAGCGTGTCGCCACGCCATAAACAAATCAGCTGGCAGACGCCATAAAATGCAATCAAAAAGCCAGCCAGCGGCAAGGCCAGATAAATCCAGGCCACGCGAATACCTAAGGCTGCCGACATTTGATTCAGCTCAAACGTCAGCTGCACCAGTGCCCCGCCGCCACCGACCATCACTGCCAGCGCAAACAGCACCACCAATGCGGTCAGTAAAATCGCTACCCGGCGCTGCCACTTGGGCGCAAATTTAGAGGTCAGAATATCCAGGCCCAAATGCTGGCCGGTGCGATAGGCCAGCGCCGCGCCGAGCATGCCAATCCACAGCAACAGCGTGCGGGAAATTTCTTCGGTCATCGAGCTTGGCTCGCCGAGAATAAAACGCGACACCACCTGCCAGCACACCACCAGAACGATGGCCGCCATCAGGCCAATCAGCAGGCGTTTTAACGCTTCATCCAGCCAAAATACAGTTTTATTCATGGTGATCCTCCTGCGCAGCTGGCACTGCAGCAGCCGGCGCTGTTACAGGCGGCAAAGCGGCGATTTTTGCCATCAAAGCGCCAACCGGGGTGTTTTTTAATGCCTGATGCAGCGGTTGTACTGCGGCGATAAAGGGTTGTTTATCCGGGTAGATTATCTCGACACCGGCGGCTTTGACTTTTTCAAGCGCTTCACGGGTTTGCGCCTGCCAGGCTTCGCGTTGCCAGACCTGTGAATCAGCAAAAGCCTGTTCCAGCCAGCCTTGTTGCTCGGCAGTTAGGGTATTCCAGATATGCTGGCTCATCAGAATCACATCCGGCACTGCGGTGTGTTCATCCAGCACGTAATATTTAGATAATTCGTAATGGCGCGACAGGTAAAAACTTGGCGGGTTGTTTTCGGCGCCATCGACCACACCTTGCTGCAGCGCCGTGTAAAGTTCGCCCCAGTCGACCGGTGTGGCGGCGCCGCCTAAGGTTTGCACCATTTGCACCGCAGTCTGGCTATTTGGCACGCGGAATTTTTGCCCGGCTAAATCCGCCGGCGTGGTGATTTTTTTGTTGGTGGTATAAAAACTGCGGCTGCCGGCGTCGTAATAACCGAGGCCCTTTAAGCGCACCGGTGCCAGTTCATCCAGCAACTGCTGACCAATCTCGCCCTGTAACACCTGCCACAGCTGCTGTTCGTCACGAAACACATAAGGCACGCTGAACAGCTGCATATTCGACGCAAAACCTTCCAGCGGTGCGGCCGACACTTTAGTCAGCGCCAGCGAACCAATCTGCAGCAACTCAATCAGTTCGCGCTCAGAACCGAGCTGACCACCGCTGTAAATGCGGATCTGCATGGTGCCATGTGAATAGTGATCAAGCCGTTCAGCCAGCTTCACCATGGCTTTGTGCACCACATGCTCCTGGTCCAGCGTATGGGCCATGCGCAAGGTCAGCACCTGTTCTTCGGGTTTGCTGCAGCTGCTAAGCAGGACACTGAGTATGAAACTCAGCGCCAGCACGCCGCTGCGGCGCAACAAGCTTTTCATGTTATCTCCCCTGTCGAGAAAAGGCGCTGGCTGTAATTTTTTATGGTGCCGGCGCCGGCTTTACATAGCTAAAGCCCGGCTCAGCGCAAGGCGCTGGCCGGGAATTTATCCATATCGTTGTAGTCGTGGTTTTCGCCGGCCATCCCCCAGATAAAGGTGTAGCTACCGGTGCCGCAACCGCTGTGAATGGACCATGGCGGCGACACCACGGCCTGATCGTTGCCGGTGAAAATATGCCGGGTTTGTTGTGGCTCACCCATAAAGTGGCAAACCTGCTGGCCTTCGCTAAGGCCAAAATAGAAATAAGCTTCCATCCGCCGGTCATGCCGGTGCGCCGGCATGGTGTTCCAGACACTGCCCGGATGCAGCACGGTCAGGCCCATTTGCAGCTGACAAGTGTCGACCACGCCTTTAATCATCAGCTGGTAAATGTCGCGTTTGTTGCTGGTCTCAAGCGCGCCCATATGCAGCACATTACAATCGGCCATCGTGATATGCCGGTTCGGATATTGATGATGCGCCGGCGTTGAATTCAGATAAAACTTGGCCGGATTTGCCGCATCGTTAGAAACAAACCGTACCTCGCGCGCACCTTTACCCACATACAGCGCTTCACGAAAATTCAGCGGATAAGCCGTACCGTCGACTTCGACCACGCCGGCGCCGCCGGTATTGATCACACCCAGTTCACGCCGCTCTAAAAAATATTCGGCTTTCAGCGCATCCACGGTTTGCAGCAACACCGGGCCTTTGACCGGCACCGCGCTGCCGACAATCAGCCGCTCATAGTGGGTGTAATTCAGCACCAGCGTGTCGGGCTGCATCAGGTTATCCAGCAAAAAGTGCTGGCGCAGCTTGTCGGTGTCGTAATGCTTCACGTCATCCGGGTGAGTGGCGTAACGGTTGGTAAAAACAATGCTCATAAAAACCCCTAAAATTCGACTGAAATTAATCTATCGCGCCAGCCAGCCGCCATCGACGGCGAGCACATGGCCATGCACATAGTCACTGGCGCTGGAGGCGAGGAATATCGCGGCTCCGGCTAAATCCGCCGGTTCCCCCCAACGCCCGGCCGGCAAGCGGCTTAAAATTTGTTGATTGCGGTCGGCGTTAGCCTGCAGCGCCGCCGTGTTGTCGGTTTTAAAATACCCCGGGGCAATGGCGTTGACGTTGACGCCAAAGCCAGCCCATTCATTGGCCAGCGCCCGTGTCAGGCCCACCACAGCATGTTTACTGGCGGTATAGGCCGGCACTGTGATACCTCCGCTGTAAGACAGCATCGAGGCGATATTAATAATTTTGCCGCTTCTGCGTTCAATCATCGCCGCGCCTAAACGCTGGCTCAGCAGAAAAGTGGCGTCGAGGTTCACTGCTAAATTTTGTTGCCAGTCGCTAAAGGCAAAATCCACTGCCGGCGTGCGGCTGATAGTGCCGCCACAGTTGACCAGAATGTCGATTTGACCGGCGTAATCCAGCGCTTTTTCGGCGAGTTGCACCACCGCATTGCTGTCGGCTAAATCGGCAGCAAAGGCCTGAGCCAAACCGCCTTGTTGGCGAATAGCCCCGACAGTCGCGTCGCTGCCGCCACAGCCGGAACTGGCACACAGGACTTCAGCACCAGCATCGGCCAGTGCCATCGCAATGGCCTGACCCAAGCCACGGCTGGCGCCAGTGACTAAGGCTTTTTTGCCGGTCAGACCAAATAATTGTTGCAGTTGCATCCGTCTCTCCTGTGGCCAGCGCTGCGCTTGGCCAGTTGTTGTCATGGCAGATGTGCTGTTGTCACGACAAATTTAATTTTTATATCCATATGAAAATAAACAATTTTTATGGATATGTACCGCCATTTTTACCCTATCCCCCAGCAAATCCACATTTTTTTTGCAGTTTTTTTGTACTGGGTTTGACAGTGATTATGGCTTGGTGTTAGCTTTTTGCCATCGGTGGCAATAAAACGCAAGCGAATTTTGCCACCGATAGACAAAAACAAAAAACGAATCAACAGGGCTTGTCTTTAAGACGGGCCAGATAAAAAAGCGTCAACGGCGAAGGTCGTATGGCACCATAAGAACAAACCCGACGAGGAAGACATCATGGCAGCTCACAAACAGGCTTGGCGCCTGCAACCGCTGACTCTGGCAATGGCCATTGCACTGACCGGCAGCTTCACTGCTTCAGCACTGGCTGCACAAGACGCCGCGCAGCAAGCCACGCCACAAACCGCCGCAGAAAAAGCCAAAGCAGCAGAAGATATCGAAGTGATTGAAGTCACCGGCAGCTTCCGCGACAGTCTGTCGAATGCACTGAATGTGAAACGTCAGTCTGACAGCGCCATCGACGCCATCATGGCGGAAGACATCGCCGACTTCCCGGATTTAAACCTGGCCGAATCGCTGCAGCGCATTCCGGGCGTGGCCATCAGCCGCGCCGCCGGTGAAGGCCGCCAAATTACTGTACGGGGTTTAGGCCCTGATTTTACCCGGGTCCGTATCAACGGCATGGAAGCGATTTCCACCTCAGGCGGCACTGACCAGATTGGCGGTGCGAATCGGGGCCGTGGTTTTGACTTCAACACTTTCTCTTCTGATTTATTCAGCTCGCTGACGGTGCGTAAAACCGCCAGTGCTGACGTTGAAGAAGGCTCTTTAGGTGCCACTGTTGACCTGCGCGCCGCCCGGCCTTTTGACTACGACGGCTTTACTTTCTCCGCGTCTGGCCAGCTTGGTTACAACGATTTATCGGAGAAAAACGACCCGAAAGCCTCGTTTCTGATCAGCGATCACTTCGCCGACGGCAAATTCGGTGCGTTAATTTCCGGCTCGTTTTCTGAACGCAGCTTAAAAGATCAGGGCGCCAGTACGGTACGCTGGGCCAACGTCAACGACTTTGGCAGCTATAAAGGCTCCAAAACCGCCACAGAACTGAACACCATTAACAATGCGTTCCGGCCACGTTTACCCCGTTACGATTCTTATACCCATGAAATGGAACGCGTTGGCGCCAGTGCCGCCTTCCAGTACCGGCCAAACGACGACACCAAAGTCGATTTAGATATGCTGTACGCCAGCACCGATGCAACGCGCAATGAAATTTTCCTGCAAGGCATCTTAAACGCCGGTGCTAACAGACCCACCACAGCAACAGCAGGCAGTGGTGCGACCGGCAACATGAATGTACTGGAGTATTTCATCGACGACACCAACACCATGACATACGGCAAGTTCGACAATGCCACAGTGCGGGCGGAAAACCGCTTTGATGAACTGGGCACCGACTTCCACCAAATCAACCTGAACTTCGCTCACCACATCAATGACAGCTTAAAATTTGATGCGATGGTCGGCACTGCGGTGTCGAAATTCGACAACCCGGTGCAAACCACGTTAGTGATGGAAAAAACCGGCGCCGCTTTTAGCTACGATTATCGCGATGGCGCACGGCAAAGCCCGATCCTGACCTTCGGTGACAGCATTTTCCAACCTACCGGCTGGACGTCAAACTCAGTGCGGCTGCGTCCGCTGGGTGCGGAAAACCAGTTCGACAGCGCTGAGTTAAATCTGACCTGGACCGTCAACGACGTCTGGGTGATCAAAGGCGGTCTGCACAAAAAGGACTTCAGCTTTGAAAGTTACGAAGCACGTCGCCAGACTGAAAACGGCGCCGGCATCGTCTACACGCCGGATTTAATTAAAACCTACAACTCTGGCTTAGGCCCGAATCCAAACTGGCTGGTGCCGGATTTTGCCGCCATCGACGCCAAATATGGCCTGTACAGCAACACCGGTGTATTCACCGTCAGCAAAGATTTCCGCCGTGACGACAACTACTCGGCTGAAGAAAACACCACCGGCATCTGGCTGATGGCGAACTTCAATACCTACTTAAATGAAGCGCCGTTTTGGGGTAACGCCGGTGTGCGCCGTGTGGAGACCGAACAAAGCTCAACTGCCTGGGCAACTGTCGGTGTCACGCCAACCCAGGTGACTGTTGAACACAAATACGACGAGCTGCTGCCGTCGCTGAACCTGAACTATGAACCGTGGGAAGATGTAGTACTGCGCTTTGGTTATGCCGAAGTGATGGCGCGTGCCGGCCTCGGTGCTATCCGGCCGAACGTGTCGGTGTCGGTATCCGGTAGCGCGCGCTCTGTCGCCGGTGGTAACCCTTATCTGGAACCAACCCGCGCCAAAACTTACGATTTAGGCCTGGAGATGTACTTCAGCGACGAGTCGATGCTGGGCATTGCCCTGTTCCAGAAAGACATCGACAGCCATGTGCAGACACTGCGTGAAACCAAAGCCTTCACTGAAACCGGCTTACCGGTCTCGGCCGCCGTTGCTGCTTGTACCGCAGGCCCGGGTTATGGCGAGGCCACCGGCTGTACTGAAAACGTCGACTGGTCAATCACTACGCCGTTAAACGGCCCTGGCGGTGATTTAAAAGGTTATGAAGTCAGCTATCAGCTGCCATTTACCTTCCTGCCGGACTTTTGGAACCGCTTTGGTTTTATCGGCAACTACACCCATGTGTCGGCGCAAATGGACTACATCAACACCGCAGGTGTGGTGCAGGCCACACGTGACCTGACAGGTCTGTCGCGTTCAACTATCGCTGCCACGCTGTATTACGAGCATGAGAAACTCAATGCCCGTGTCAGTCTTGCCAAACGCGACAAGTACTTAACCACCGCCATTGGCCGTGAAAACAACGACATGGAAGGCACCAACGCCACCACCAACGTCGATGCGTCGATGAGTTATGCCTTCACTGAGAAGTGGAAAATCAGCTTCGAAGCGCTGAACCTGACCAATGAAGTCGATGACCAGTGGGTCGACAGCGCCGGTGACCGCCTGACTTATTACCATGAGACAGGCCGGCAGTATTACCTCGGCGTGCAATACAAGTATTGATGTTTGAAAACGGCGCCGGTGCAGACCGGTGCCGGAGTTCTCCCGGCATGGCGCGGAGCGACGCTTGTTCCCGTTACTCCGCGCCCTGGATGTTTGCAGCGGGTCTGTTTGCCCGCTGCCTTTTTTGGACGGTATTTGCTGTGCTTAAAAATCCCCGAGTTGTTTATTTGGTCCGCCAGCCGCTGGCTTTATTGATCGGTGGCGTCTGTGCCGGTGTGTTTTTCAGCGGCTGCGCCAAGCCGGTGACGCCAGCGACTTCTGCCACCGCTGCAACGCCCGCTGCGGGTCTGGCAACCTTAACAGTTACCAATCCGTCGGCCTTTGCCCGGCCGGATTCGCCGGTGACAGTCGCTTTCACTGATTTAGGCGTGGTCGGCACTCCGGGCGCTTTATCGGTGTGGGCCGGTGCACGTGAAATCCCCAGCCAGCTGATTGACAGCGACGGCAATGGCAGCCTCGACAGCCTGCTGGCGATGGCTGATTTTGCCGCCGGCGAGCAGCAGCAATGGCAAGTGAAACCGACCCCGGCCAACACCAGCGCAAAACGCACTGCGGCTGAAATTTCGCAAAAAACCGGTGGGCAGTGGCAAGGTAAAGTCTACAAAGGCGGCACTTTTGAGAATGTGCAAAGCCTGACACCACCGCCGCAATATACTGATCATTCTGAATTTATCCGCTACGAAGGCCCGGGTATCGAGTCGGACCGCGTGGCGTACCGCATTTATCTCGACTGGCGTAACGGCTTTGATATTTTTGGCAATATTACCGGCAGCCCGGTGCTGCACCAGGTCGGTCAGGACGGTTACAGCTCTTATCACAACATGCAGCCCTGGGGCCTGGATTTACTCAAAGTTGGCAAATCCTTAGGCGCCGGTGGTTTTGGTTATTGGGACGGCAGCGCGGCACAAGGTGTGTCGGTATTAAAAGGCCACAGCGCAACGATTCACCAGTCCGGCCCGTTGTTTTCATCACTCAGCATTGATTATCACGACTGGCAAATCGCCGGCCGCACGCTGGATGTGCGCGCACACTTAAGCATGCAGGCGGGTAGTCGCTTGCTGAGAAACCAGCTGGAACTCAAAGCGCCAGACGCCAACGCCAAGCCTCTGGATAATCTGGCGATTGGTCTGGTCAAACACGCCGGCACTGAACTCTTGCAAGGCACGCTGGAGGTTTCCGGTCATCAGTACACCTACCTCGCAACTTATGGCAAACAGAGCCTGAACAACGATTTGCTCGGCATGGCGGTGGTGTTTAAACGCGGCAAGCTGCAACAGCTGACCGCAGATGCCAACAGCCATGTCGCGGTGATGGAGCTGACCGGGCTGGCGCCTGCCAAAGTGGGTGAAATGAATCCGGCGCGCAAACTGGATTATTATCTGCTCGCTGCCTGGCAAGGTGAGAAAAACGGCATCACCAATCAGGCCGATTTTGTCGCTTATTTACAGCAGCAGCTGGAAATTCTTGACCGGCCGATTCGGCTCAAAATCAACAACGCCGCCACCGCAGCGGCCATCAGCAAGCCGTTAACAGCGCAGCAGGCGCTGTACTGGAGCCAGCAACTGGCCGATGCCGGCTTAAAACTACAGGCACCGCATTATGTCTGGGGCGGCTGGGATTTTGAGCGCGAACGCCCCACTACTTTTGAATACACCACAGGCCTGCTGTTACAGGCCTATGACGACTTGCATCAGCTCGCGCCAAATCCGGCTTACAACCAGGCCATGCTGCAGATGGCCGACTCTTTTGTCAGCGCCGATGGCAGTATTCACAGCTATCAGCGCGAAAAATTTAATATCGACAGCATCAACAGCGGCAATGTGCTGCTGCGCGCTTATGAACAAACCGGTGAAGCCAAATACCAAAAAGCCGCCGCGATATTGCGCAACCAGTTAAAAGACCACCCGAAAACCAGCAATGGTGCCTTTTGGCATAAAAAAGTTTATCCGCATCAGGTCTGGCTCGACGGCGTTTATATGGGCATCCCGTTTCTGGCGCACCACAACCAGCTGTTTAATAACGGTCAGGGGTTAGAAGAAGTGGTGCATGAATTTGTCGCCGTGCGCGACAAATTACGTGACCCGGCCACCGGCCTGTATTTCCATGGCTGGGATGAAAAAAAGCAGCAGGTGTGGGCCAATAAAACCACCGGTTTGTCGCCGGAATTCTGGAGCCGCGGCATCGGCTGGTTAGCGATGGCCGTGGTCGATACGCTGGATTATATCCCGCGTGAACGCACTGATTTACGCGCGCCGCTGGAACAAATGGCACAGGAACTGGCGGCGGCGTTAAAAGCGCATGTCGACCCGGCCTCTCAGGTTTGGTATCAAATCCCGAATAAACCCGGCCTTGCCGGCAACTATCTTGAATCGAGCGCCAGCAGTATGTTTGTGTATTTTTACGCCAAGGCACTGAATCAGGGTCTGATCGACCGTAGTTACCGCGACTTTACCCTGCGGGCCTATCAGGGCTTGCTGAACCAGTTTGTGCTTGTTGACGCCAATGGCACCGCGCATCTGACGCAGATGGTGCAAGTGGCAGGCCTGGGTTTTGGCCGCGACGGCAGTTATGACTACTACCAAAACGAGCCGGTGATCCGTGACGACGCCAAAGGCGTTGGGCCTTTTATTATGGCCGGGGTGCAGGTTGCACGTTTGCTGCAATAACGGCTGCCGCTGATGCGTTTTGCTGCTTTATCACTGGTTTTATCGCTGCTGAGCCTGGTTGGCCAGCCTTTGGCTTTGGCCACTGAAACCGCAGCGCCGCTGCGGCTGCAGGTTGATCCGGTCGCAGGCCCCTTTCGCAGTATTCAGCAAGCTCTTGATAGCCTGCCCACCACAGGCCCGGATGCGCAGCGCTGGGCCGTTGTCCACATTGCGCCTGGTCTGTATCGGGAGAAGCTGTTTCTAAAACGAGATAAAGTGGTGCTGGCCGGCAGTGGCTTAAGCCAAACCATTATTGAATACCCGATACTGCGCCAGCATTTTCTCGCCAACCGCCACACCAGTACCCTGCCCTCTGGCAAAGACTTAGAAAAAGACTGGGGCGCGGCGGTGGTTAATATCAACGCCAGCGATATTCAGTTGCTGGATTTAGCGGTGCACAACAGTTACGCCTCAGAACTCCCACAAGATCCGGCGCGGTTTGAGCATCAGTTTGCTGTGCGCGGTTTTGCCAAAGCCACCCGCATCATCACCGACCAAAGCCAGTTTGCCAGCAATGGCGCCGATACGATGAGCCTGTGGAATAAACAACATGGTATGTATCTGCACCGGCAGAGTTTTTTCAGCGGCCGCGTCGATATGCTGTGCCCGCGTGGCAGCGCGCTGGTGCTCGACAGCGATTTTGTTAATCACCATCAGGCAGCAACGCTGTGGCACGACGGCGAACTGGCGGCCTCACAGCAACTGGTGGTGCTGAACTCAAGTTTTCATGGTGTGACAGGATTCCAGCTGGGCAGACGCCATTACGATGGCCAGTTTGTGCTGCGCGGCAACAGATTCAGCAGCGCACTGGCAAACCAGCCGATTTTCCGTCGCACTTATCCGGACGAGCCACAGCGCGACCAGCCAAACCGCTATGGCGACCGGAATTTCTATGCACTGAATCAGGGCCCGGCATATTCCTGGCTCAGCGACAATTTCAGCGCTGAGCAAGCAACCGCCTATGCCGACGCACAAAGCGCCAGTGCAACTATCTTTGGCGAACGCTGGCAACCGCTGGCCGAACTGGCGCGAACCCGGCAATGGCTTAACACCAAATAGAAAAATCGCGCAGATACGGGTAGGTACGGTACGCGAAGCCCGCTGGGCGTCACACGCTGGCCACCACGTGGCGCACATGGCATCACCGCACATGTCGCCGCCGTACGGACTTGTGAAACGACACTGCTCATACCACCACGGCAAATAACCCAACAACCGGATGACCCAAATGACCAAATTCGCTACTGTATCTGTTTTCCTGATGGGACTTTTGATGTTGCCAGTTTCAACACAAGCCGCCACCGGTATTCCAGCCGGCACCAGTACCTCGATGCCAGCGCCGCGCCTACATCTGGTCGGCGATTCCACCATGGCCGACAAATCCAACCTGAACTACCCGGAACGCGGCTGGGGCCAGTTGCTGCGCGCATTTATGTTGCCTGAGTTATCCATCATCAATCACGCCGCTAATGGCCGCAGCACCTTACGTTTTCTCAACGAAGGCCGCTGGCAGTTATTAGTCAGTGATGTAGGCCAGGGGGATTATGTGCTGATCCAGTTTGGCCACAATGACCAAAAACAAGACGACCCGGCGCGTTACGCCGCGGTGGATTCCACTTACCCGCAGCTGCTACGGCGTTTTATCAGCGAAGTACGCAGCAAAGGCGCGACCCCGATGCTCGCCACCTCGATTTGCCGGCGCAGTTTTAATGACAAAGGCGAACTTGAAAACAACCTCGCCGACTACGCCGCAGCCGCCCGTAAAGTGGCTGCCAGTGAAAAAGTAGAACTCTTTGATTTAAACACACAAAGCTGTGCTGATTTAACCCGCTTCGGCCCCACCGCCAGCCAGGCTTATTTTATTCAGGTCCCCGCCGGCCTCTACCAACAATTCCCGGACGGCAAAACCGACAACACGCACTTGTCCGTCCAAGGCGCCAGCTGGATAGCTCAGCTATTTGTGCGCGACCTGAAAGCCCGGCAGCACCCGCTGGCACGGTATGTCTGGCGGAACATGATCTAAATAACGTACAACACAAGAGAACAGGAGATGACAGTGGCTAGTGTCTAAGCCCCCAGATCGGATTTGGCAACAAGACATCTTTTGCAGAAGTAGTATGGGGGCAGGCTTGTATTATCTGTTTGTGAAACTGAACGCCTTCATGACCAGAAAATAAAAACGGGCTATACAGCCCGTTTTTATTTATACCTCAATACATATGTTAGGCTTTTGCTTTCCAGCGCGAGAGCCTAATTCCAGCCAATCCAAGACCAAGCAACGCGATTGATACTGGCTCAGGTACCGGATTTGTTTCGGTATTAACCAAAAAATTGTCGAAGCTAGCTCTGTTCAAATTGCCAACCGCTTCCACTTTGAACGAATCGATTCCAGTGAAGATGGTACTCAATGTCGTATAGGAAGTAGCGTTCAAAAAATCTGTACCAGATTGAAAGATATATGAATTTATCAGTGAGCCACCTAGCCAGCCAGTAACTTTTAAAGTAAATACTGGATTTCCGCCGTTTACATAGCCACCTGCAAAATCAAATGATTTTATGTTAAATAAGCCTGCCAGAGAGGTTAAGGTAAACCCAGAATAGCTACCATTATTGGTCCACGACATCAAATGCTGGGTACCGTTAGTTGGCCATAATAAGCTGTTATTAGTGCCAAATCCGTCAAAATTATTCTTAAAAACATAATCCCCTTCTACGACCGAGGATACAAAATATTGCTCAGGTTGATTATCAAAGGTAATAACATCAGCACTAGCAGAACTAGAAAACAAACAGACAAGTAAGCAAGCAAATAGACTTTTCATTTCCATTCCAAAATTTATAACAGCATTAAACACACCCACACTAGGGCAAAAAGAGTGCCACATACGCAAGCCTCTGTATTTTATATGTTTTTTAGATAAGTTTATGGGGGGGGCTCAAAAAGTGAAAAAAATGCTGACACATTTATGCTTAGCTGACAAAGATTTTTACAGTCTCTTGATATTGCTCCATTTAACGTTTACGTCGATCTGGGCGACTAGTTGTGAGGTGGCGATTTTATTGAACACTTCTGTGCTGCTTCAAGACAAAAATATGACTAAACACTTTGCAAAAATCAGTGTGTTTTCGAGGAATTTATTGATTCATGCCTGCCAATTGCTTTTTAACCTTATTCAAATTCTATAAAACTACTTCTCAAATTCTTGATTACAGACACAGCTGACTGCACATTTTTTATTACACCATCTGCATACCTATCAGACTCTGCTTGCCCGGCGCCTGCACAGCACGCAGCTAAAACCAGACCAGGCCAGAATATAGGGCTTTAACTAAAGAATCTAATCGGGTCTGCAGGCTGCCGCTATGAGCTTCAAACCGATGCCCGTCCGGGTCTGAAAAGTAGATGGATTGCCCTTCACTGGTATTTTGCTTCCATTCAGTCACACCTGCTTCCCTTAAT
>CAMLRA010000089.1 GCA_946482325.1 uncultured Chromatiaceae bacterium
CCAGTTTATTGGAAATCTCATCAATGTCATGGTCTTAAATTTGGGGGAAAGGTCAGAACCACCACTTTCAGCAAAAAATCCAGTTACTTGAACGTCAGCTATGAGCGCAGTCTGTGTAAAAACTCTCAGAGTAAATTTTTAACGCGATGCTACGTGAATTATCAGGTGGTTTTAGCTCCAACGTCCTACAGAATTTAATCTATGAAGCCTTTTTCCGTTGATATTGTCCAATTACGCGAGTTCGAATTAGTTTTTACACAGCCTGTGCCAATAGCGGAAATTCACTGCAAGTCGATTAAATTACAGCTTTACCATGGGGCTTCGAGAAAACTGCTCTTAGGCATATTCTCACTCTAAACTCTTCGGCAGATGCCAACCCAACTCATATAAGATTTGTTTTGGTTTTGAGGAAATATCTCCGCTCCGGAGGTTCTCAAACTGTCTAAGAAAGTCTGGTCGATTCAACCGTTTTTTAAGCTATAAAAATGTGCACGAAATAAGTTGCCCCCTACAAATCGACCGACTATTCTCCTACAGCACTTCGCCTCCTAGATAAGCTAACCTAAAGAATGGGGGGAAGTGACTACGACAGCAATTGAAGCGGTCTATATTGCTACGAGTGCTCAGGTGGCATTTATGCCAAAGTTTGGAGCACGCTTTTTTATTGCTGAAAAAGCCATAGATACAGCGTGTAGTGATGTACTTCATTTTGCCAACTGATAAGAGGATACGACCTGCGTTCTCGAATAATCGAATGTCTGCAAATAAGAGATTTTTTTCGAGAGAGCTCGCACTGAAAAGCTGCAATTCGCTCAAAGCGCTAGTCTATTCAGTGCCAAAAGTAGATCAACACTCAGCTAAATGTCGACAGAGACTATAATTACAGAGATTATTCAATTATATATCGATGTGGAACTATTCAAAGAAATAAAAACAGGATTTAATTATTTAATCTAGGGTTTCAATATGTGGAAGTTGATTTTTATTTTAGCTGCTCTTGTCATTTTTTCTGAAAAAGCCCATGGAAAATATTGCTGTGTATGCTATATAGTAAGTGAAACTCCTGGCCTGCCGTTACATTACCAAATAATGAGCATGGATTTACTTGAATTTAATTTGCCAGTAAATGATGCTACTAAAGCAATGTTTAATGCTTGCTCTGACAAACTACATCAGAGTAGAAAAAAACATCCCGCCCTAAAGCGCTTAGGTTTTTTTGCAACAAAAAAATATGTTGATTATAGGCCCCGCTCTGCAAATACCTTTTTGGGTTCCGCAAGTATAAATAATTTCAGAGATAATGCGCCATCAACTGAAGAAGATCTTAATTGCGATCAAGTTAGACAGAGTGAGTTTAGGGTCAGATTGGACTATAGCGAGCCCATGAGCGCTAAAGAAATACAACAACAACAGGATGAAGCACAAGGCTACAATCCCAAAACTAAAGACAGGCAATAGATTAATTCTCACTTATCTCCCTGTATGCAGCCTCCAGATCGGATTAGTGATAGCGTTGCTTAGTTTAATAAACAATTATTTGAAGTATAGCCACATCAGAGATTTGTTGTTTCGAGATCGCTCGCGCTGAACAACTGCAGTTCGCTCAAAACGCTGATCGGTTCTGTGCCCAGGCTGTGTAAAAACCCTTGATCACCTTTTGGTCTAAGTACGAGGTACTTATGATCTATTGGTCTTAGCTACCGATCCAATATCAAAACCAAGTTCAGTATCATCAGATGGTAAACACAGCCAGGGGGATGCTGACATGTCGCACCATATTGCGGGTCAATCAAGGCATCAATCAACACTCTTTCCAGAGCTCATGGACGACTTTGTCAGCGAAGATAATCCAGTGCGAGTGATTGATGTCTTTGTTGATCATCTAGATTTACTCGACTTGGGTTTTGAAAGCGTGAATCCCAAGTTAACTGGTCGTCCAGGCTATCACCCCGCAACAATGCTAAAGCTCTACATTTACGGATATTTAAATCGAATTCAATCTTCTCGGCGACTGGAAAAGGAATGCCACCGCAATGTCGAGTTAATGTGGTTGCTTGAACGCCTATCTCCCGACTTTAAGACGATTGCAAACTTCAGAAAGGAAAATGGCAAAGGCATTAAAAATGTCTGCCATAAGTTCGTTGAATTATGCCGACAGCTCAATATGTTTGATGATGCCGTATTCGCTATCGATGGCAGTAAATTCAAAGCTGTAAATAACAAATCTAAAAATTACACCCCCAGTAAAGTGCAGTTTCATATCGAGCGAGTTGAAAAAAGCATCGAGAAATATTTAAGCCAAATGGATGCCAAAGATGAGCACGAAAAAGAGTCTGCTCCGACCGTCGCAGTATCGAAATTGGCATGGCTAAAACAGCGTTTAGTTGAGCTGCAAGCACTCGAAAAACAAGTGAATGAGCATCCGGATAAGCAGATATCACAGACGGATCCTGATGCACGCTTGATGAAAACACACCACATGGAAAGGCAGGTCTGCTACAACGTGCAAACGGCGGTCGATACCAAACACCACCTCATCGTTTGCCACGACATCGTCATGACAACAGACCGAGGTCAACTGACATTAGTCGCTAAGCAAATTCAAAAGGCGATAGGAAAAAAATCTATTACGGTGTTGGCCGACAAAGGCTACTTCAGTCGAATTGATATCAAAAATGCGTATGATCAAGGCATTACGGCGAATGTGCCACAAATTGATACTTCTGGCTCGGAGATCAAAGGCATTTTTAACAAGTCACTCTTCAAGTACGACAACGTTGGTGATGTATACATTTGTCCTGCGGGGAAAAGCTTACAAAAGCGAATGAAAGCAATGGATAAAGGCGTCGAACAGGATATTTACTTCAACAATTTAGCGTGCAATGACTGCTCAATCCGCTCTCAATGTACGACATCAAAGAAAGACCCTCGTCGGATTAGAAGATGGATACATGAATCTATTATTGATGACATGCAAAAACGGTTGGACGAAAATCCGGAATTCCCTGTGATAAGGAAACAGAGCGTTGAGCACCCGTTTGGCACGATTAAAATGTGGATGGGAGCGACGCACTTTTTAACCAAACGCCTCAAAAATGTGAGTACCGAAATCAGCCTCAGTGTGCTCGCTTACAACCTGAAACGGATGATGAGCATACTAGGAACTGTCGGTTTAATGGCGGCCGTCAAGCAGAGTTAAAGTCAATTAGCCATACCTCATTAAAAATCAGCAGCAAGAGTCAAACCTCACTGTTTTTAATCGGCTTCATACTGCAAGCTGAAATCAGCATCTCAACCTGATAAACGTGATAGTGGCCATTCGGGTGCTTTAGAACCACCCAAATGGATCGTTGTTGGCGAAATCGCAGTTTTTACACAGCCTGGGCACAAAGTGACTTTCCAACCGCTTCTCAACGCCATAAAGCGGGCCGGTCGTTTGGCCGGTTTTGAGGTTTTTTCACGCGGAGAACTCAACACTGGCTCAAAAATACAAATTTAACCACGCAAATTAGTTACATTTTGATACTAAATTAAAATGTGATATAAATCATAATATTGACTTATCATATCATGTTATAAACTGCTGTAATTATGTGGTCGATGTCGTAGCTGTACAGCGGTTTGCCGCTCCAGACGCTGCGCACGTCTTCGCCCGCGCTGCGTAGCGTTTCGACTTTTTTCCTGACAAAACCGGTGTCGTGTTGCCGGTCAAGCCAGCGCAGGTGATGGTGGTAGGTATCCAGCGTCAGGCCTTGCTGCTGATTTTGCTGATATTTTTGCATTTCGCTGACCCACTGCTGCACCAGCAAAGGTTCGATCCAACAGCCATAGACCCGAAAGCAATCCCACATGGATTCACTGAGTTCAAACTGGCCGTAACTTTCAAGAAACTCCCTGTCCAGTAACACCAAGTCGCGGCGGGTGGTTTTTTCCCGCTGCATCCGGAACAGCCGATTGTCTTTTTGTCCTTGCCAGATGTAAGTGACCGGGCCGTCTTTGATAGTTTTCAGCGTATCACTGAATAGCTGTTGCAGTGCTGCCGCCTCTGCGCCACTGAACAGCATGCCGACGGCGAAATCGTCCGCGGTCAGATGTTTTAATGCCAGCCAGCCCTGTGCGGTGACAAAACCTAAGCCTTTGGCCGGGTCCGAGTTTTGCTGAATATTGTTGTCGACCAAACGCTTAAATAAGCGGATCCAATACAGCGCCACCAACCCGAGTGAGATCAGGACTTTGCCGTCCTGCCGGTCCAGTACTGCACCCGGATGCGCGTCGGCTATCCGAACCAGCGTACGCAGCAACGCCAGTTTGTAGGTAGAGGATTTGCTGTCGTTCAGCACGATATGGCGGATACGGCTCAGGCTGGCGCTGCCATCGTCCGGCAGTTCCAGTACCAGCGTTTGCCACTGTACATCTGCCCTGCCGCCACTGTCAGCCGTTTTGTCGCTGATAAATCGCAGCACCAAACCAAACTGTTTGGCGAGCTGCTCCACTTCGTCGACGCTGACCGGGAAAGATACCCGGCCGTCAGTAAATTCACCATAACGCAGGCTTAAAACAAAACGCCCGCCGGGGGCCAGTAAATTGGCAATTTTGCGAAAGGCACGTTCGCGCTCAGAGGGTGCAATATGCATCCAGACGGCGCTTAACAGGATGGCATGAAATTGCAGATTCAGCTGATAACAGGCTTTGAGTTCGGGCAGGCTGTCGCTAAGCCACTGCACTTTCTCCGCAGTTTTGAGCTGGCCGATATGACGCAAATCCGTGGCCGGTTCCACCGCGATAACCTGACAACCTTGCTCAGCCAGCCATAACGCATCACGGCCACTACCGGCGCCGATATCCAGCACCAGGCCTTGTTCTGGCCAATACGGCTGCCAGCTCTGATTCACTTGTGTGAAGTTCAACGCATCATATTGCGCTGCGTATAATTTGGCGTCCCGATGGTAAATGTCCTGCGTTTTGTTCATGTACATCCCTGCAGCGCCCAGAATGGGCCTGAGCTTTTGTACCAATATTCACCAAATTCTGCAATCCGTTTGGTCGGCACCAAGCCTGGCTGAATGAACATTTAATCGGGGTTTTAGGAAAACAGGCTTACTAATCTACTCACCAAATGAGGCGAATAAGCACACTTTTCAGCTCACACATTTCACTCAAAGGCTTCCCTCCTCCACCACCAGCGGCGTCCACAGCTGCTTCCAGCGTTCGGTTTTGGTGTCTGCGGCTAATAATCGTGGCTGCACTGTCACAGCCTCGGCGAACTGGCTTTGCGGCTGCAGCAGGCTGGCGTTGATAGCGCCGACGCAGATCGCTGTTTCGTGATAGCAGACGGCGACGACGGTTTGGCATTGGCTGCAGGCGAGGAATTCGGCTTGCTCTGAGCCTTGTTGCAGCCGCAGCAGCGGCTGCGGGCTTTGAATGCACAGCTGGCCTTTGGAGTCGGATAAATACTGCAGGTTACGGCTGGTGCAGAAGTCGCAGTCGCAGCGGCGTGGCGCGTAGGCCGCTGCGGGTTGTGGCAGCTGAATTTCACAAAATACTGCCCCACAAAAGCAGCGACCACAAAGGCAGGTTCCGGTGATTGTCTGCATCTGAAATTGTCCTTGTTCGCCTGTCACTTAGTTACCTGCCGCTTATTCACATGCCAGGCGTCTTAACCTTTTGTGTCTTGCGCCAGCTGGCTCAGCACTTGTGCCGGGTTGCTGAAATCGCTGATTTCCTGCAGCACTTTGCCATTCGATACCTTTAACAGCACCGGAATTTGCCGCACGTTAAAGTGTTGAAATAACACGCCATTGTGGTCAATCTGAAATGGCACCTGCATCTTGTACAGCGTGTTAAATTCGGCTAAGGCTTTGTCGTCGGTCCACAGATGATTGACGATACCGGTCCAATGCGCTTTGGGCAATTTGGTAGCCAGCGTGTTTAATTGCTGCTGTGCTTGCTGGCACTGCGCCGACATCGCCGGGCGGGATTCTTTTAAATACCAGTCGCACCAGGTGGCGCTGATAAACAGCAGATGCTCGCCGGTTAAAAACGGTTTTAAACGCTGCTGCTGTGCTTCGGCACTCAGCGCTTCATTGGACGCAGGCGGCAATTGCTGGCCCTGCGCTAAACGGGCGAGAAAACCATCCAGCGCCTGGTCGGATTCATGGGTGCTGTAGACCTGCTCACCGGCAGTATTCAGCAGCACGGAAAATGGCGTGCCGACTAAGCCCAGCTGCACCGCCAGTTTGCCTTCGACATCGCGCCACACCGGCATGGTCAGGCCAAACTTGTTGACGACTTGCTGAATGTCGGCCGGTGCTTCGTTGATATCGATATTCACCGCGACAAAATTCACCTTGTCGCCAAACTGTTGGTATAGCTTCTGAAAATGCGGCATTTGCTGCAAACACGGCTGGCACCAGGTCGCCCACATCTTGATATACACAGGTTTACTGGCATCTAAACTGCTGAGGTTACTGATTTGCTCGCCGGGAAAAGCCTGCAGCGGCACGGTGCGATAAGCCGGTACTGCGGCGCTGGCCAAGCCTGACAGGGCCAGCAGCAGTGCTGCGCAGAGCAGGCGCCATCCAGCCGCTATGGTGAACGTCGTTGTATGCTTCATCAAAAATCCCCTGCATTAAAAATCGGGCTGAAAATGAAAGGCCACGGCGATGCGGTTCCAGCTGTTGATTGTGACGATTAACACGCTTAAATCAAGGATCTGTGCTTCGCTGAACTCGGCCGCTACTGCCGCATAATCTGCATCCGACACACCTTGCTGCGCCACCAAAGTCAGCGCTTCGGTCCAGCGTAAAGCGGCTTGTTCGGCCGGCGTGAACACTGCGCCCACTTCGCGCCAGGCTGGGAGTACGTCCAGCCGCTGCTGTTTGTCGCCGTCTTTACGCGCTTCATTGGCGTGCATGTGCTGGCAAAAGGCGCAGCCGTTTAATTGCGATGCGCGGATTTTGATTAAGTGGATAAGACTGTGCGGCAGACCTGATGCTTCAGCCGCTTTGGCTAAGGCGACCAGATGTTGCAGCAATGCCGGCTGCATTTTATAGACCTGGGTCCGGCTGATACGTTCTGACATAAACACCTCCAATGGTTGAGGTGCCCAGTGTATGAATGCGCTAACGCCCGGCCTTGGAGATTTGCGACATCTTGCGTTTTTTGTATTGGCCCGGCGTCTGACCGGTGATGCGGCTAAAGTGCAAATGCAGATGGGCCTGATCGTAAAAGCCAGCCTGCTGCGCCACACTGGCGAGCTCGGCAGCCGGGTTCTGACTGAGGATAAACCGCGCCAACCGCACCTTCAGCATCAGCTGCAATTGCGCCGGTGACAAACCGGTTTCGAGCTTAAAACGCCGTTCATACTGGCGCCGGCTCTTCGGCAGCTGGTTATACAAATGCTGTAAATCCGCTGCGGGTTGTTGTAGCAACTGCAGGCTTTGTTGCACCAGTTGTTGGCCAGAGATGATGCTTTCGGCCAAAGCCAGTAACCAGCATTCGACTGCATCGATTTGCGCTACAAGGTCGTTTTGTTCGGCCAGCAAGTCCAGCAAGGGGTTGAGTCCAGGCACATTGGCCAGTTGCAGGTCGAACTGCGGCGTCGTCAGTTCAGCCGGGCTGATGCCCAATAACTGAAAAGCGCCGGTGGGTTGAAAGCGCACACTGAATAAACGCTGGCCGGCGCGAAACTGGCTGTGGGTCAGTTTCGGATAATATTGCAACCAGGCTTTGGGCAGCTGGCCTGGTAAAAAGTCAAATGTCAGATTACTGCCACCATCCGGATACAGCGCATGACTTGGCACCTCGCAACTGTCCGGCGGAATGCACAAAGACCAGTACAACTGCACCCAGGGCTGTAACTGCAGGCAGGCGGCGCGCTGCGAAAAACCTGGCAGCGATTGCTGCAGTTGTGGTTGTAAAAAAGCCTGGATTTGCTGGGTGGATGCGATCATCAGGTTTGGATTTATGGCAGTGATTCGCGCAGCTTAAGCGGCATTAGGCGGCGGAGCAAGCGGATGAAGGCGGCCAGTTCGGTAGTTCGTACGGTGGCGCTTTGCTTACCGTACCTACGTTCTACCCCGCATGGGTTCTGCATGGCAAGCAACGCGTCGCCGTACAGAACCCATGTGGCATAAACCAGTTAAACCAAAATTCGCAATCAAACCGTAGGTACGGCAAGCGTCAGCGTCGCCGTACATAACCCATGCGGCGTACACAAGAGCCCAATCGGCTACCCCCGCCGTTCTTCACCGCTGTAGAGCCGGTAGCCGTTGCGGCCTTGTTGTTTGACCTGATACATGGCGCTGTCGGCTTTTTCCAATAATTCAGCCAGTTCCAGGCCGTGGCGCGGGTGCAGGCTGACGCCGATGCTGGCGCCGAGCTCATAGCTGTGGCCGTCAATCTCGACCGGTTGTTGCAGTTGCTTCAGCAGCTTGGCGGCGATTTCCTGCACGTACTGTTCCTGCTCGATTTGCGTCGCTATGACGACAAATTCGTCGCCACCGATGCGGGCGCAGATGTCGGTGCTGCGCAGGCTGGCTTTGAGGCGGCGCGCCACTTCCTGCAGCACTAAATCACCGGTTTTATGCCCGGCGCTGTCGTTGATGGGTTTGAATTTATCGAGGTCAATATAAAACACTGCCAGCGCCTGATGCGGCCGGTTCGCCAGCTGCAGCGCCTGGCCGAATAACACGTCGACATAACGTTTATTACTCAAACCAGTCAGCGGGTCCTGATAAGCCAGTTCCAGCGCTTTGGCTTCAGATTCGGTCAGGCGGCGACAGAACAACATGATCACCGCCGTTAACAGCAACATATATTGCAACAACGCCAGTACAGTGCCAAACACAAAACCTTGTTGCCGCCAGTCCGGCAGCAGCCAGATATACAGCGGCACTATCAGGCTCCAGTGCAGCGTCAACAATAACACCACGCTGACAAAAGCCCGCCTGATCCACTGCGGCAACCGGATGCGGCTGCGATAGACGGCACCGGCCAGTAGCAACAACGCCAGCACATTAAAGGTGGCGAGGCCGATGTCATAAGCCACTCTGGGCAATAACAATCCGCCATAAGCTGCTATCCAGCCCAACAAAAACAGCACAGCGGCGTATAACCAGCGGTCTGTCACCATCCGACCGCCAGGTAACAGCACAGCACCAAAAAAGCGAAAGGCGCCCAATAACAACAGCAATTTTTCCAATGCGATAAAACCGGCATACCACAGCAAGCCGCTCGCCGCGTCGGGTTCAGTCGGCAGCAATAACATCGCAAGGCGGGCACAACAGGCAGCCAGAGCGGCGAAGGCCCAGCAGGTGATCCCAGGATTGGTGCGCGGCACCAGCCGGGCGCATAAAAACAGCAGAAACAACATGAAATACACGGTGCTGCCGACTGCATGCATGATTGGATACAGCATAAATCGCCCCTGCCCTTTTCAAATGAGACCGGATCACACGCGATTTGATAACACTGCAGGTGGAATCAGAATGGAGCTAATCCGACTGCCGGCCAAAGCGGAAGGAAAAGCTTTCCACAGCATGATTGCGGACAGCGAAACTTGTCAAGCGGCATGCACCAGCACATCTTCACAAGCCGGATGTGCTGGCACAGTTAAAAAATCAGGCATGCCGGCGTTTTTGCAAAAACAGTTTATCCAACGTCAGAAACACTACAGGCGTGGTCAACAAAGTGAGGATTTGGCTAAACGCCAGACCGCCGACAATGGCGACGCCAAGCGGCACCCGCAGCTCTGAACCAGTACCAAAACCGAGCAGCAGCGGCACTGCGCCTAAAATCGCCGCCAGCGTCGTCATCATGATGGGGCGAAACCGCACCAGACAGGCCTGATGAATGGCATCGCGTGCACTTAAACCCTGCTCGCGCTGCGCCTGTAGCGCGAAATCGACCATCAGAATGCCGTTTTTCTTCACGATGCCGATCAGCAAAATAATGCCAATCAGCGCCATAATGGAGAAATCCAGCCCCCACAACCACAGCAAACCAATAGCGCCAATCGCCGCCGACGGCAGTGTCGACAAAATCGTCAGTGGGTGGACAAAACTCTCGTACAACACACCAAGGATGATATAAACCGCCAGCAATGCGGTTAAGATCAGCAGCGGCTGACTGGCCAGCGAATCCTGAAACGCCTGCGCCGCGCCCAGGAAAGTACCCAATACTGCCGGTGGCATATTCAGCTCTGCGCGCGCCTGTTCCAGCGCTTTGACCGCATCGCCGAGCGCCACACCAGCCGCCAGGTTAAAGGAAATATTCGCCGCCGGCTGCATGCCGTGATGCGCAATCACCACAGGGCCACTTTGCGCTGGCAGCACTTTGGCAAAACTCAACAGCGGCACCATGTCGCCTGTCAATGGCGAGCGCAGGTAGAAATAATTCAGGCTCTCAGCGCGGCCACGTTGCTCGGGGCTTACTTCCAGAATCACATTGTATTGGTTGGTCTCAGTCTGATATTCGCTGATTTGGCGCTGGCCAAAAGCGTCATACAAAGCCTGGTCCAAATCGGCCGCAGTAAAACCTAAGCGCGCCGCGGCCTGACGGTCCAGTTCCAGCCGGATGATATTGGCGTCCCACTGCAAGTCGTTGGATAAATCGGTGAATAACGGGTTTTGTCGCAGTTTTGCGGTGAGCTGATTAGTCCAGCTGGCGAGCTCGTCGCTGTCGAGCGCTTTTAACACATATTGGTACTGCGCCCGGCCCTGGTTTGCACCGAGGTTAATGTCCTGCGAAGCGCGTAAAAACACCTGTAAACCCGGGATTTGCGCAAACTGCGGCCGTAACCGGTCAATAATTTCGCTGGCGCTGGCGTCGCGGTCATCCGGGTCGCTCAGCACTATCCAAATCCGGCCTGAGCCGCTGGAGTTGTTGCCACCGACCGCATGGTTAAAGCCGGTAATGTCCGGGTCTTTGCGTAAAATCTCTTCCAGCTGTTTATGTTTGGCGACCATGTCCTGATAAGAAATGTCCGACGCTGCCTGCGTCGAGCCAATGACAAAACCAGTGTCCTGCAGCGGGAAAAAACCTTTAGGAATAGCGATAAAACTTGCCACACTGCCGGCCAGCGTCAGGCCAAACACCCCCAGCATCACACGCTGATGCGCTAAAGCCCAGGTGAGCACCCGGTCATAGCGCCGTACTAGCCGGTCGAAGAAGCCGGGATGATTTGGGTCATGATGCGGCGCTTTATCCATAAAAATCGACGCCAGCGTCGGTGCCAATGTCAGACACACCACTACTGAAATCAGAATGGCGGCGGCAGCGGTTAATGAGAATTCGAGAAATAACCGGCCGATAATGCCGCCCATAAACAGCAGCGGAATAAAAGCCGCAATCAGTGACACAGAAATCGAAATCACTGTAAAACCAATCTCTTGCGCGCCTTTGAGCGCCGCTTCGGTTTTACTGAGACCCAATTCGAGATACCGATGGATGTTCTCGATGACGACTATCGCATCGTCGACGATAAAACCAACGGCAATCACAATCGCCACCAAGGTTAAGTTATTCAGGCTAAAGCCGGCGACATACATAAAAGCGCAAGTGGCAATCAGCGACACCAGCAATACTGCGGTGACGATCAACGTCGCCGACCACTGCTTTAAAAATGCCGCCATCACCGCAATCACCAGCACCACAGCAATCGCCAATGTCAGCTCCACTTCGGCCAGCGATGCACGAATCGTGCGGGTACGGTCATTAAAGACTTCGACTTTAATATCGGCCGGCAGCGCCGACACCAGCTGCGGTAACGCCGCCTGAATGGCATCGGCGGTAGCAACAATATTGGCGCCCGGCTGACGGCGAATAATCAGCGCGACACCGGACTCCCCATTGGGCCAGATTTGCAAAAAGTCGTTTTCGGCGCCGGCAATCACATTGGCCACATCGCGCAGGTACACCGGGTTGCCGTTGTCGTATTTGACAATCAGCTGGCCATATTCGTCAGCACTGAAGATTTGGTCGTTGACCGCCAGCGTCGACACCCGGTTGGCACCAAATAACGCGCCCTTCGGTTGATTGACACTGGCTTTTTGTACCACGGCGCGAATATCGGCCAGCGTTAAGTTATTCGCCGCCAGCACTTCCGGCCGCGCCTGAATGCGAATGGCCGGCTTTTGCTGACCACCGATAAACACTTCGCCAACGCCATAAATCTGACTGAGCTGACGCGCCAGCACAGTTTCGGCCAGGTCGCTGATTTGGGTGCGCGACAATGTTTCAGAGGTCACGCCAATGATTAAAATTGGGCTGTCCGACGGGTTGGCTTTGCGCCAGGTTGGCTGATTTGGCATGTCCGGCAAGCGGCCGGCGGCCTGATTCAGCGCAGCCTGCACTTCCTGCGCGGCGGCGTCGATGTCTTTTTCCAGCACAAACTGCAGCGTGATATTGACCGAACCGAGCGCACTGCTCGAGGTCATTTCGGTGATGCCGGGCACTGAACTCAGCGCAACTTCCAGCGGCGTCGCCACAGCGGAAGCCATCGTTTCCGCGCTGGCGCCGGGTAAACGCGCGCTGACTTCAATGGTGGGGAATTCAGCTTCCGGCAAAGGTGCCACCGACAGGCGCGGAAAGGCCAGAATGCCCATCAACACTAAGGCACAGGTCAGCAGCACTGTGCCGATCGGGTGCTGCATGCACCAGGCAAAAATACTGCGGCTATTCATGCTGCGTGCTCCGCCGCGGCTTGCTTGGCTTGTTTTTTCGCTTTAGCTGCTTGCGCCTGTTCGGCGGCTGTTTTAATCAGCACTGTCGCGCCCGGCCGCAACCGGCTTTGGCCGTCCACAACCACTTGCTGGCCAGCACTAACGCCACTAACCACGACCACAGTTTCAGTGCTTTCCAGCACCTGCACCGGCACCACTTTGGCTTTGTCGCCATCAACAGACCAGACAAAAGCCCCCTGCGGGCCTTGTTGCAACGCTTTAACCGGAATGGTCAGCGCCTGCGTTAACAATTTACTGCGAAGAGCCACCACCACAGTTTGCGCGGGCCACAGCGCCTGAGTCGGGTTAGCAAAATCAGCTTTGATGCGGATAGTGCCGCTGCCGGCGCTGACTTTGTTGTCGACTACCGCCAAAGTGCCGCTCGCCAGTTTTTCACCACCATCCTGGACAAAAGCTTCCACCGGCACCGCCTGTTGCTGCCGCACCTGCTGCATCAGTTGCTGTAACTGTGGGAGCTGCGCCTGCGGCAGCGCCATTTCCACGCTGATCGGGTCGAGCTGCACCAGCGAAAACAAGCCTTGCGTGTCGGACGGGCGTACATAGTTACCGGCGTCGACATTACGAATGCCAACCTGGCCGCTAATAGGCGCATGAATTTGGGTGAAGGATAATTGCACCTGCTGGGCATTCATTTGCGCGTCGACACTTTGCAGTTCGGCCTGCAGTTGCTGCACATTGGCCTGTTGCTGGTCTTTTTGCTGCGCCGAAATTGCCTGGCTTTGGCTTAGATTCTGATACCGCTGCAAATCACGTTTGGCGACATTGAGTTTGGCTTCGACCACCGCCCGCTGCGCTTTGGCCTGCGCCAGCGCCGCTTTGATCGCCCGGTCATCCAGCGTGGCCAGCAGCTGACCGGCGCTGACCATCTCGCCTTCGCGCACCAGCACTTGCTGCAATAAACCATCGACTTGCGGCCTAATTTCGACACTTTGCTGCGGCTTGACCTGACCAATACCGCGCAACCAGACCGGCACATCTTGTGCGGTGACAGAGGCGACCACCACAGGCACAGCGGGCGCTTGTGGTTTTTGTTGTGCAATGGCCGGCATGGCTAAAGTCATAACACTAAATAATCCAAGCCAGGTCAGCGTTTGTCTCATCAATCTTGCTCCAAAGCGGTGGCGGCAACGGCGATTGCCGGAAAAATTGCCGGAAATTGTGCACTGTCTCAACGCAAAGCAAAGTGCTCAGGATCAGCAGATGCGGTCAGTTCCCGATAAAAGACGATAAATTGGTCTGATTGAACTGAAGTTAACAGGAACGCCACGGCAGGACCAGCGGCAAAACCGCCAGTGGACGGTTTGCCGCAAAGCCATTTTGACAACGTCATTTAGAAATAACGCACCCAGCGCCAGTGGCTGCGTTGTTTAAAACCAGCAAACCAGCGCGTTGGCCAATACAAAGCGACAGCGAGCAACACGGCAATCAACCAAACCCAGCCGACATGACTGACGCCGAGCATCGGGCCATACGCGGTCTGCTGATTCGGTGCAAATACCAGCAATGCCAGGTTGTACAGCAACAGTAGCGCGTATAGATGCAGCAGATAAAAAAACATCGGTGCCGCACCAAAATCACTAAGCACCTGCTGCCAGCGCGCCGTCGGGTTGTTTGTCGCGGCCCGTTCCAGTGCCCGCAGCGCCAGACACATCAGGCCTAAAGTCAGCAGCAGAAAATCCAGCGACGGCGGGTATTTAGTGAAATTGAGCAGGTCCATCATGGTCAGCAGCACAGTCGGCTGAAGCTGCCAGTCCAGCGTTTCGCCGTACAGATTCAAACCGCGCAATATCAACAGCGCAGCCAGCGCCAATAACCCGCTACGCAACAGCCACTGTTGCCGAGCCTGCGCCGCTAATTGAAACCAGCGGCCAGCCAGATAGCCAAGCACAATGACACCGACCCAGGGCAACAGCGGATAACTGATTTTCACCGCAATAGCCGCTTCGCCTGGCGCCAGTAAAAATCCGCGGTCGTGCAGGATAGTCCAAAGCCAATAACCGCTCTCGCCGGGAGAAAACTGGATTGGTGTCAGCAGGTTATGCACGCCAACCAGCAGCAGCCCGATGACCAGCAATACCGGCCGCGGCAAATGATGCAGCAGCGCCAGCAACAGCATGCACAGGCCAAACACCCAAATCACCTGCAAATACAACGTGTGGTAGCTGCCAAGCCAGGCGAAATTCACCAGCGTCATTTCCAGTACAATCAACACCAGGCCGCGTTTGACTAAAAACGGCGTCAGCGGCCGGCCCTTTTGTTGATACAGATAAGCCGACACACCGGATAAAAACACAAACACCGGCGCACACCAGTGCGCCAGCAAACGGCTGAAAAACAAACCGGGTTCAGTGCTGCTGATGTCCATCGGGTCACTGACCTGCAGATGTAGCAGCACCCGTTCGCGCACATGGTCCAGCAGCATAATCAGCATCACCAGACCGCGCAGCATATCGATGCTGTTGATCCGGCCGCGCGGCTGTGGTGTTGTTGTGAGAGTCCTCATGTTCAGAACTCGTAACGCAGGCTCAGGCGCAGTGCGCGTGACTCACCCGGATAAGTCCACAGCGCTGAATATGAACTCTGGATCCAGGCTTTATCCAGTAGGTTTTCCACCACAGCTTCGGCCTGCCACTCTGAACTTAATTGCGTG
>CAMLRA010000090.1 GCA_946482325.1 uncultured Chromatiaceae bacterium
TATAAAACACATTGATGCGCACATCAGCCGGCAAGATCGGTTGCAGGCTTTGTAGCTGCTGTTGCACCGCACGGATCAGCTCACCGGTATTGGTACCGCGCAGCGCAATCACCAGGCCCTGCACTGCTTCGCCCTGACCGTTGTGCGTCACAGCACCATACCGCTCCTGCCGGTCGATGCTAACCGTGGCAAGTTCACTTAAACGATAACGCTGGCCGTTACTGCCGCGTACCGACAATGCCTGCACGGCTTCTATCTGCTGGCGTTGGCCTTCAATCCGCACAGTAATAGCTTCAGAGCCTAAATCGAGCCGGCCTGCGCCCTGATTTTGATTTTGCTGCTGAATTTGCTGCGCCAGATCCCCTAGCGTGAGGCCGGCACTTTGCAGGGCCGGCAGGACCGGCGCAATATTTAACACCAGCGCATCACCACCAAGCAGATTGACATCGGCAACACCGGGCACGGCACGCAGCGCCGGCCTGATTTGGCGCTGTAAGATCTGCCGCCTTTCTCGTAAATCCAGGGTTGGACTGTCGACCGTGAACATCAGCACATCAGACAGCGGCGTGCTCATCGGTGCCACTCCGCCTTCAAGGCCTTCCGGTAGCTCGGCGCGGGCTTCATTCAGCCGGTTCATCACTTGTTGGCGGGCCCAGTCAATCGACGTGCCTTCAACAAAATCGACGGTTAAATCGGCAATGGCATATTTACTGGTGGAGCGCAGCAGCCGCTGCTGGGGAATGCCCTGCAGCGCCAGCTCTAAAGGCCTGGTCACCAGCCGCTCAACTTCCTGGGCTGTCATCCCCGGCGCTTTTAAAATGATTTTCACCTGGGTTGGCGAGATGTCCGGGAAAGCGTCAATCGGCAGTTGCAGCCAGGCCCGACCGCCGGCGATGGCCAATACAGCGGCAAATGCCAGCACCACCCAGCGCTGGGTCAGTACTGTGGTCAATAATCCGGTCAGCATGGCATTCATTCTGTGCCTCCCATGCCCTGAAGCTGACCTTTTAACGCAGCAGCATCCGCAGTTGCGACTGGTTTACCGGCGAGTCCCGCTTTCACATACACCCAGTCACCGCTGCGGCCAATGACCTGCACGGGCAACAAGGCCGGCGTATCCGGGCCTGTGATCACCGCATCGCCGCTACCATGTTGTACTATGGCCTGACGCGGCAACTTGTAACCCGCCCGCGTCTGCCAGGGCAGCACACTGAGACGCTGCCCCGGCGACAGTGCACAGTCACTATGCAGCGCACTACTGCGATACCGGCGGAATTGTTGCTCGATGACACCACTTTGCCAGGTCAGCGCTAATGTACAGTTTGGCGTCTGAACACTGTCGGCCCGCAGCGAAGCCGGCAGACGTAATTCCAGCACCGATTGCTGGCTTTGCTGCATGCTGAACAGCCTGTTGCCCGCAGGCACCCGCGCACCGGCCTGCAACTGAGCATCAAACATCACAGTACCAGCACCATTGGCCAACAGCGTGATGCCGTCGTTCGCGGCCTTCGCCTGCCACTGCGCGAACTGCTGCTGTTGCTGGCGCAAGGCGGCAAGCTCAAGCGCGGTCTGATGTGCCTGATGCTGCCATTCCAGCCAGCTTTCGCGCAGAATATCGCCGGCGGCGTAACGGGCCTGATTGTCGCTGAGACGAAGTGCGGCTGCGTTCGCATGATGTGCTGCAATCTCCAACCGCTCGGTAAAGTTCAGCACCATAGGTCCGCTCAGCTTCAGCAAAGGCTCACCAGCCTGTACCTGTTGGCCCGGCTGCACATAGACAGTGTGCACTTGTACCTCAAACGGCAGTACCAGCGTTTGTATCGCCTGTACGTTTGGCACCACTTCGGCGGTGACCGGCAGCAATGGCATTTGCATGACGGCTTCGGCCTGTTGCCACTGATAGTCCCAGCCGGCGCCAGAGACCTGAGTCGCCCATGGCAGTGCGGCGGCGTATATCAAAGTAAAAATGCGCTGCTTGCGCTGTAGTCGTTGCGTCACCATGTCAGCCCTCCTGCCTGATCAAATTCAAATGCCGCCAGTTGCAAACGCACATCAGCAACAGCTGCAGACTTTTTTAGCTCGTTGTGTTGCAAGAACAACCGTAGCCACTCGCTGCTGCGCATTTCACCGGCTTTTAGGGCTGCGTCGGCCGCTTGCTGGATTTGTTGGCCATTGTGCAGTTGTTGCTGACTGGACTGTTGTTGGAGCAAAGCCGTCTGATAACGGGTTTTCGCGTCAAACCATTGCTGGCGGACCAAACGCAAAGTCTCGGCCAGTTTCTGTTGCTGGTTTTGCATCGCCAGCTGCGCCACAGCACTTTGTTCAGTACCGCTGGCATGCCCGATAGGCACGGACAACTGCAGACCAATAGCGGTATCATCCGGCAGCTGCGTGCCACCCCGGGTTTGCCGTAGCACCAGACCAGCCTGCCAGGGATTGGCAGCGCCGGTGCTGTCACGTACATAACTGCGTTCGGCAGCGACGGTGTCTATCTGCTGGACCAGCAGTAGCGGATGTTGTTGCCAGTCGCCAACAACCGGACGCCCTTGGCGTTGCTGCCCCCACTGCGCCAGCCATTGCGGCGGTTTTGACGCCAAACCGCTGGTTTGTTGACCGGTGAGTTGGTACCAGGCCAGCAACGCCTGCTGAAGTTGGAATTCAGTCATTGCCAGACTTGCTTTTGCCGCCAGCCAGGCGTTGTCGAGCTGCAACTTGTCAGAGCGCGTCATCTCACCTTTGGCAAAAGCGTCGGCAGCGAGGCGAGTCATGTGCAGCAGCTGCGTTGATTGCTCAAGTTCCGCCTGTCGCAAAGCGGCGTATTCGGCACAAGCAGCCAGCTGCCGCGCCAGTTCTGCGCTTAATTGCCAGCGCAACAGCTGCCGGTTTTGCTGTTGCCGACGCTCAGAATCCTGCTGGAACTGCTGCAAATAACGCCGATTGGCCGGACTATGCAGCGCCAGGTTTAAACTCAGTTCAGTTTCATCACCGCCGTTATTGAGCCCGGCACGATTAGATAAGTGGGCGACGCTAAGCTGCGCCGGCCCCTGTTGCCACAGCGCCAGTTCGACAGGCGCTGTCTGCGCCGGCAGTAGCCGGTCTATCAGTTGGCCCGGAGTCAATGCCGGCGCGGCCAGCTCAGGCTCCGCCAGCAACACCGGGCTAAAAACCAGCGAAAAAAATAACAGCCGAATTTGCATATCACCTCCATCAGATGAGCGGCAAACTACAAGTTCCGGCTTAAATATTTCTTAAGTTCCGTCGGGTCCGGTATGGCGATGACGACAGTAGCTTTTTTTACAACAGCTTAAGTTTTGCTTAAGGCTGGCCGGCTACTGTGCCCGCATCACCGCAACACAGGAGCACAGCATGCGGATTTTGCTGGTGGAGGATGATCTGTTACTGGCCGATGGCATTGGTACCGCGCTGCAGCGTCTGCACTATCAGACCGAACATTGCACCCGCGGCGCAGAGCTCGTCTCAGCGCTAAAAACCAGTGAGTTTGGCGCTGTGGTGCTGGACCTCGGTTTGGCTGATGGCTCATCGCTGCCTTTAATCGAACAACTGCGCCGTGCCGGCCGGACAGTCCCCATTCTGGTACTGACCGCGCTCGATGATATTGATATCAAGTTGCAGGCACTCAACGCCGGTGCAGACGATTACCTGTGTAAACCTTTTGACCTGCGTGAGCTTGAAGTGCGGTTACGGGTGCTGGCTAGACGCCATCAGGACCGCGTCGACGACGAACTGGCTGTCGCCGGCATCCGGCTAAATCTGGTGAACCAACGTTGCCAGTTTGCCGGACGCGACGTGTCGTTAACTAACCGCGAATACATCCTGTTAAAAGAATTTATGCAACACCCGGATAAGATCCGATCACGCCAACTGTTAGAAGAGCTGTGTTACGGCTGGGACGGTGATATCGATAGCAATGCTACTGAGGTGCATATCCATCACCTGCGAAAGAAGTTTGGCAGCAATTTTGTCAAAACCGTGCGCGGTGTCGGATATATGCTGGTCAGCCAACATGATTAATTCGATCAAAACCCGTATTGTGCTGGGGGTAAATCTGGTGATCCTGCTGGTGCTCGTCATCGCCTCTGTGGTCGACTACTATCGTTCTTTGCACGAAATTGACGAAGTGTTTGACGCCCAGCTGGCACAAACCACCCGGTTGCTGGCCCGGCTGGTCGAACAGGATCCGGGTCTGCATCATCGTAGCAGCCCCTTGTTAGTGCCAGTCCCCGAGATTGAACAACAGCTGATGGAAGTGCCGTCAGCCTTAGAGCGCCTGCGCGAAGGCCATAAATATGAAAACCAGATTGGTTTTCAGGTCCGAAGCCGCGATGGCCGGCTGCTATTAAGTTCAGCCAACACCAGCGACACAGCGCTTGCACCACTGCAAAACGGCTATTTTGAACGCTCAGATCCGGACCATCAGTGGATTAGCTTCAGCCTGTTCGACCCGGCCAGTCAACTTTGGCTGCAAGCTGGTCAACATATCCTGGTGCGGGACGAACTAAGCTGGTATCTGGTCAGTGGTCAGGTTGGTCAAGTGCTGGTGACGATGTTGTTGTTATCGGTGCTGATCTATTTGCTGGTACAGCATATGTTTGGCCCCGTCGATACGCTCAGCCAACAATTACAACAAAGCAGCCCAGTCGCGTTAAAACCGTTACATATCCAATTGCCCGCCGAAATAGCACCGGTACAGACCGCCATTAATACATTGCTGGACAATATCAGTCAGCATCTGGCCCAAGAAAAACGATTTATTGCTGATGCCTCGCATGAACTGCGCACGCCACTGGCCATTTTGCGCCTGCATGCGCAGAATATCAGTCTGGCCACCGATGACGCAGATCGGCAAAAAGCGGTCGATGCCATTATCAACAGTTCAATGCGGATGAGCCATCTGGTCAGCCAGCTCATGGCACTGGCCCGTGTCGACCGCCAGCACTTAACCCACCTGAGCCCAGTAGATTTACAACAGCTAACCGAAGAAACTCTGGCACAGCTGCCAGCGGCACAGCTCGATAAAGTGGATTGGCAGCTCGACATTGAGCCGGGACTTTGTATCCGGGGTGATCAGAGTCTGCTGCGCGTGGTCTGGCGCAATTTGCTCGACAACGCCAGCAAATATGCGCCGGCTGACTCTTGTGTTCGGGTCCGGCTACAACGGTCAGAGCAGCAGATCACTTGTTTATTTGAGAATCACAGCAACGTCGCATTGCAGCAAGACCAGCACCGGCTGACCGACCGGTTTTATCGCAGTCCGGGCCATCAGCAAATTGACGGCGCCGGCCTTGGGCTGTCAATTGTCAAACAGATCATCAGCCTGCATCAGGCCAGTCTGCAGATCAGTCAGCTACATGACATCGTCAAAGTTTCACTGCAGTTTGATGACGACTGAAGCTGCAACCAGATCGCTATCAAAACGACCGGTGAACCAATGGCCGCGGTGCGTATGGCGGCAACTTAATGCGGTTGTTTCTGCATAGTCTCAGTTAAAAATCTAATGATGTCATTGAGCGGCGTAACGGCATCCCGCTCAAAACATTGATTAAAGTAACTGTTGCAACCATTATCGAGATAAGCATGCTTTAACCCCGGATAAATCTGCAGCCGGGCCGGCTGCCCGGCTTGATGCAGTGCTGTCACATATTGGCGGGCGCTGTCAGGAGTGGTCAGGTCATCGAGACTGCCAACATGGACAAATTGCGGAGGCAGTTGTCGCTCACGCGCCTGCGGGATCAAAAATTGTGGTGACAAAGCCCGATACAGTTCCGGATGAGTCTGAACACTGATGCCGGCACCAAAAAAGCCACGTGGACTGGCCTGCCCCATGGCCCAGAAACCGTTTTTACCGCTTTCAAATTCGGCAAAGGCCCGCGCCTGTAAATCAAACACCGCATAACTCAAAACGGCCGCTTGCACCTGAATGCCGCCAGCCGCCTGAACGCTTTCTGCAGTTGTGCCGGGAGGCAGATAGCTGGGGTTGAAACCGGGCCGGCGACTGGCAAAACTTTGTGACGACAGTGTTTTGCCACCGAGCAGCACCATAGCAGCTAAATGGCCGCCCGCACTGTCGCCGGTGACCGCGACCCGTGTCGGATCTCCCTGGTAACGCGCGATGTTGTGCTGGACCCATAAAGTCGCACCAAGCGCATCCTCGACGATTTGATACAACCGGGTGGTGTTATGATTTGCGCTTAACAAACGGTAATCAACGTTCACCACGACCATATCGGCATGTGTCGCGACATACCCGGCCATTTGCTGCATGATGCTTTTATTGTTAATCAGCCAGCCGCCTCCATGAAAAATCACTAACACCGGCATAGGACCGCTGATGCCCTTGCGCACCGGCTGATAGATATCCAGTGCCAACGTTTGACCGGCAGGCATCGCATAAACAATATCGCGGTGCACCTGCACGCTGTCAGACAGCGTTTTGCTACCGGATAAAATCTGAGTGTCAGCCACAGCCGGCGGACTGGTCAGAGTCAACAAACAGAGCATCGTGCATACAAGAAGTTGCGGCAATCTACGCACTCCGGCCAAATCAACCGCAATGGGCCGGCGCGGTCCTGCATGGCGAATGTGGGGCGGCAAATACACTAAATTCAACTTTTGGTCCTCCTGCGGCAGGACACCAGATTGCCCATTGCCGGGCCGAATTTCCAGCATTTTATGTAATCGGTTTCATTTTTAAATGCGCAACAGAGCATGGTTGCCGCTTTTTGTCGGTGCCGCAGGGTTTTTTACCTCAAAAATGCAATTTTTTACTTGCATCTATAGCCCCGCCATTGCTTTTATAGTGCACAAAATAACAGCGTGGCTGATTGTTCTCCGTATTGCTCTGCTCTTACGCAGTATGATTGTCGCGCGATAACAGTAGCGAAAACAGCGGCGAATACCGCTGATTGCCTACAATTCAACAGGGAGACAGACTTTGACTTCAGCAAAAAAACTGGCGGTTTTATTGCTGTCCGGCGCACTTTCACTCAGTACGCTGGCAGCCGACAATCAATTAACCGCCCAAGAACAAGCCGACGGCTGGCAATTGTTGTTTGATGGCAACAGCATGGCGCAGTGGCGAAATTTCAAACAAACCGGCTTGAGCGATAAATGGCAGATTGACCAGGATGCGATGAAACTCACCGCGAAAGGCGGTGGCGATATTCTGACCAAAGCCAAGTACGCTGATTTTGAACTGCAACTGGACTGGAAAATAGCGGAAGGCGGCAATAGTGGTATTTTTGTGCTGGTTGATGAAACCGGTAACACCATCTACGCCCATGCGCCGGAAATTCAAATTCTTGACAACGAACGTCACTCAGACAACAAGTTGGCCAGCCACAGATCAGGCTCTTTGTACGATATGATCGCCTCCCCACCTCAGTCACACAAAAAAGCCGGTGAATGGAATCAGGTGCGCATTCGTCTGCAGCAAAAACAGCTGACCATCTGGCAAAACGGCATCCAAACCGCAGCAGTCGAAATTGGCAGTGCGAACTGGCAGCAACTGCTTGGCAAAAGTAAATTTGCCAGCTGGCCGGGATTTGCTGCGCAATCCAATGGCCATATCGGCCTGCAGGATCACGGCGACGTGGTCTGGTTCAAAAACATCAAAATTAAAGAGCTGAAATGATGACAACTGCGCAGAATGACATGCCGGAAGTGCTGATTGTCGGCTCTGGTGCCGGCGGCGCTATGGCTGCCTATGAACTGACCCGCAATGGCCACAAAGTGCTGCTGTTGGAAGCCGGTCGCGATTACGACCCGAAAAAAGAAACTCCGATGTTCAAACGTAATGGCGACGCTCCCCTGCTTGGCGCGGCAACGCCGGACAAAGACTTCGGCTTTTATGACGCCACCATCGACGGCGGCTGGCAAGTGCCGAATGAGCCTTATACCAGCGCACCCGGCAGCGAATTTATGTGGTGGCGTGCGCGGATGCTCGGTGGACGTACCAATCACTGGGGGCGCTATGCCCTGCGTTTCAGCGAACACGATTTTAAAGGCAAAAGCCGCGATGGTCTGGGTGCAGACTGGCCTTTTGAATATAAAGACATCGCGCCATGGTACGACAAAACCGAAACTCTAGTGGGCGTGTGTGGCACCAACACCGGCCTGGATGATATGCCCCCTTCACCTGATGGCGTATTACAACCGCCACCACAACCCCGGGTGCCGGAGCTGCTGGTCGCCGCTGCAGCAAAAAAACTCGGTATTCCGGCCGTACCGATGCACCGCGCTGTGTTAACCCGGCCACTGGATAACCGCGCCGCCTGTTTCTACGCCACGCCTTGCGGCCACGGCTGTTCAATTGGCGCGGCCTTTCAGACCACGACATCCTTGCTGCCGATGGCCAAAGCCACCGGCCTGCTGGACCTGCATACCGATGCGATGGTAAAAACCGTACTCACCGATGATAAAGGACAGGTGACCGGCGTCAGCTATATCGACAAAAAAACCGGCCAGGAGCATCAGTTAACGGCAAAAGTGGTGATTTTAGCTGCCAGTGCCTGTGAATCCGCCCGTTTGTTGCTGAACTCAAAAACACCTAAACACCCGCAAGGACTGGCCAACTCGAACGGTCAGGTCGGCAAGAACCTGATGGACTCTACCGGCGCCAATATCGGTGCTTTAGTCCCGGCATTACAAGGCCGGCCGATTTATAACGAAGACGGCCATACTGCCAATCATCTGTTTATCCCCTGGTGGGGCCATCAGGCGCAGGCAGAGAAAAAACTCGATTTTCCGCGTGGATACCATTTTGAACTGGGGGGCCGCTTTGGCGAACCTGGCGCTAATATCGATACTGGCTTGCAAGGCTATGGCAAAGAGTTAAAGCAACAGGTGAAACACAAATACGGCGCTTATGTGTCTTTTGCCCTGCGCGGTGAAATGTTGCCAAACCCGGATTGTTATATGGATATTGACCCGGACGTTAAAGACAAATGGGGTATTCCGGTGGCGCGTTTTCACTGGAAATGGTCGGAGCACGAACTGAAGCAAGTCGCGCACGGCCTGAAAACTGCCAAAGACATTCTGACACTGATGGGCGCAGACGTCGGCGAATTGCCGACACCGGAACAAGCCATTTTAAAAGGCGGTCAGATCATTCACGAAGTTGGCACCACGCGCATGGGCGCGTCGAAAACCGACTCTGTGACCAATCAATGGGGCCAGACCTGGGATTGCCCGAATTTGTTTATCATGGATGGCGGTGTGTTTGCCTCCAACCCACATAAAAACTGCACCCTGACCATTATGACGCTGGCGATGCGTAATTCGTCCTGGTTATCCGCCCAGTTAAAGCAAGGAGCCCTGTAAATGCGTAACAAACCTGAGCAAGGCGAAGCATTGCAACCCTATCAAACCAAGATGACACGGCGCCAGTCGCTAAAGCTGATGGCTGCTTTGGCCGCCAGCAGCATGTTGCCGGCCTTAAGCGGCTGTGATAACGCACCGCCAGCCGCTGCGGTCGAGACAACGGCCACGAAAACCGGCGCCCTGACTGAAGAACATTGGCCTGATTTAAAACTGACGCCGTTGTCAGGCAGCGGTTACGGCAAAGATCCAAACATGATTTTACCGCCCGAATCGCCCTGGCCTTTAACACTGACACCGGCGCAGCTGAGCTTACTGGCGCTGCTGGTGGATATTTTAGTGCCGCGGGACGGCGCAGTGCCATCCGCCAGTGAAGTCGGCGTACCGACAATCCTGGACGAATGGGTCAGCGCGCCTTATCCGCGTCAGCAACAAGACCGGATAACAGTGTTATCTGCTCTCGCCTGGCTTGACGATGAGGCCACGCTGCGGTTTGGCAGCCGCTTTATCAGCTTAAAGCGGCCACAACAATTTGCCATTATCGACGACATCGCTTTTGATAACAGTGACACGAAACCGCAGTTCCAGCGCATGGCCAAAGCTTTTGCCCTGCTACGCGGCTTGGTGGTTGCGGCATTTTTTGCTACCCCCGAAGGCACCAAAGATATAGGTTATCTCGGCAATACCGCCATCGGAGGTGAGTACCCTGGGCCTACGCCAGAGGCCAAAGCCCATCTGGATAAAATCTTAAGCGAACTGGGCCTGCAGGAATTTGCCTGGAAAGCCTGAGTTCTGAAAAACCAGAGACCAGCGCCAGAACCTGCTCCACAGCAGGCCTGGCGTTTTACAGCCCGGCTTTGCGCTATTAAGATCGCCCTGTTACTACCGGAGTTTTCCTATGACTACATCTTCATACATTCCACCCAAAGTCTGGCAATTTGACAGTGAAAATGGCGGCGCTTTTGCTGGTATCAACAGACCCACCGCCGGTGCCCGCAGTCAAACCACTTTGCCGCGAGGCCACCATCCGCTGCAGCTGTATTCGCTGGCGACACCAAATGGCATCAAAGTCACAGTGATGCTGGAAGAGCTGCTGGAACTGGGCTTCGACGCCGCAGACTACGACGCCTGGCTGATTGATATCCGCAGTGGCGCGCAGTTTGGCAGTGATTTTGTCGCCATCAACCCCAACAGCAAAATCCCGGCGCTGCTTGATCACAGCACCAACCCGCCGACCCGCTTGTTTGAATCCGGCTCGATTTTGCTTTATCTGGCAGAAAAATTTGGTGTGTTGCTCGGTCAGACCAGCGCTGAGCGCACCGAAATTCTGAACTGGTTGTTCTGGCAAATGGGCAGTGCGCCTTTTGTCGGCGGCGGTTTTGGCCATTTTTATGTCTACGCACCGGAAAAATACCAATATCCGATTGATCGTTATGCGATGGAAGCCAAACGCCAGCTTGATGTGTTAGAGCGGCAGCTCACGCAGCAGCCCTTTATCGCCGGCCAGAGCTACAGCATTGCCGATATCGCCATTTGGCCCTGGTACGGCCAGCTGGTCTTAGGGCAACTATATAACGCGGCTGAGTTTCTTGCGGTCCACGAATACCCGCAGCTGCAAGCCTGGGCAACCCGCATCGCGGAGCGCCCTGCTGTGCAGCGCGGCTTCAGGGTAAACCGCAACTGGGGGCCAGAAGAACTACAACTGCCAGAACGGCACAGCCGCAACGATTTTTAAACGCTGTCGCCGCTTAACAGTGGTAATTGTTTAAGCGCCGACTGCAAGCCAGGATGAGCGACCAGCTTTGCCATTTGAACCAGGTATTCCCGGCTACAACCCAGATGGTATTGCCGGGCAATAAACAAAATAAAGGGTCGCAAATCCGCCGGGTCCGGTGTTTGGCCCAGACTGCACATCGCCAGTTCTAAATCACACAATTCGGCCGGATAACCCCAGAGTGTCAACAGGTACACCGTCATCACACTATTGCTGGCAATTCCATGGAAAGATGCCGGCAGTTCAGGTTCACCTGCTGCAAGCAGCTGCAATTTACTCAATGGTCCAAGCGCACTTAATAATGCCGACACATAAAGTAAATCTTGCTGCTCAACCGGCAATGATGCAGCCTGCGCTAACTGACGCACAGTACCGGCAAGCCGGAACGCCCGTTCACTGAGCTGTTGATGTTCAGCGCCCTGCTGTAAGTTGCCTACCGATTGCTCCACGGCCATCAAGGTGATGATGGCTTCAACCAGCCGCAAGCCCAACCGCATCAACGCTTCAGATAAAGAGTGTGTCGGGCGGCTGTAACCGAGAAACGCCGAGTTGGCTAATTGCATGAGCCGCGCCGCAATCACCGGCTCGTGGGCAATCAAATCGACGATCCGGTCAAAATCCGGCTCCGGCGCGGTTAAAGCCTGTCGCAATTGACGGATCACAGCCGGCAATACCGGCAGATTATCCCCGGAGCCTAATTTACGGCGTAAATCATCCGGCAACTGCAACTGCCGCAGGCGGTCAATACAATTGCAGAGCTGTTGCAGATCATGCTCACTGAATGGCTTACTCAGTACAAAATGCGCTTGCATACTGACGCTGCTAACCACGTCCTCAGTGGTGTCACCGGTCATCAATACCCGCACCGATTGCGGGTATAGAGCCATCACCTGCGAAAGCACCATATCCCCGTTGATGTCTGGCATCAGAAAGTCGCTAAGCACTAAATCCGGTACAACGCCCGGCGGTATAGCGCTTGGCCAGTGCTGCGCGTCTTCACAAAGAAAATACTGCCAGCCCGGCCGCAACCTGAGCACTGCCCGCAGCAGCGCCTTAAGCATGAAGCTATCATCATCGATAAACAGTACCACTGGCTTCTCAGTCATCAGTCGGCTCCTCGAATTGGACCCGGCGATCCGAGCTGAGGCAGAAACTCAGCTTCAGCTACAGGCCGCGCCACCAGATAACCTTGTGCCAGATCGCACCCCATATCACGCAGAAGTTGTAGCTGCTCTGCTGTTTCAACCCCTTCGACCACCACTTCGACCTGCAGTGCGTGCGCCATCCGGCAAATATTGCTGACCAGACTTTGGGTATTGATATTGGCTTCCAAATCCTGAATCAGCGATCGGTCAATTTTCAGTACATCGACCGGCAAACGGGATAAATACGCCAAAGAGGAATAGCCGGTGCCAAAATCATCGATGGCAATACGCACCCCTAACGATTTCAGTGCCTGCAATGCCTGTGCACTCTGGGCTAAATCCTGCATCATCCAGGATTCGGTCAACTCCAGCTCAAGCATCGAAGGATCAACGCCGGTATCATTGAATATACGCTGCACCTGGGCAATAAAATCGGATTGTGCCAACTGCGCCCCGGAGATATTCACCGCCATCCGCGCCAGTGGCTGTTGTTCCTGACGCCAGCGCACTGCAGTCAGACAAGCTTGCCGCATCACCCACAGGCCAATTTCTATGATCTGGCCATCGTGCTCGGCAATTGGAATAAACAAAGCTGGCGATACGAAGCCAAGTTCAGGATGCCGCCAGCGCAATAATGCCTCGCAGCTGTCGATGATATTACTGTGCAGATCCAGTTTGGCCTGGTAATACAATTCAAATTGTTCCTGATCCACCGCGCGGTAAAGCGCATCACTAATGCGCAATTGCTGACGTTTCTTATCAGCCACCCCGGCAGAAAACCGCATAAAAAAGGCATGCGGGCTGTGCAGATGAATACGGTTACTGGTTAACACGTTGTTTAACAGCAATTTTGCGCTGTCGCCATCCTCCGGCGCCATACAATAACTCACGGTGAACTGTGGCCGCAGCGCCAAGGCCTGATGTTCCAGCTGCTGGCGGACTTTGTGCAGCAAATCCGTCAATTGCTGATGTACACTGAGTTCGTCCTGGGCATCCGGTAGGGTCAAGATAAACAACTCGTTCGCCAGATACGCCAGCGCACCATAAGGCCGGCAGGCTTGCATTAAGATCTGGCTGATAGTTTCAAACAGCTGACCCGCTTCGGCAAACCCCAGCAAATCGGCCCAGTCGCTGAAGTTTTTTAGCCGCACTGCCGCGACAGCAAAAGGCCGCTGCAGCACCAATAATGCGTCGAGTTGCTGTAACACTGCATGCTGGTCCATCAGACCTGACGTATAAATGACTGCCGGGCCATCCTGTTGCTGCAGGCGTTTAAAACCGACCAGTGTGGCTTCAGCGTCCTGATACTGCACATGTAGCTCAAAAACCGCACCGTTTTGGTCCTGCACATCCAAGGAGCCGTGGATGTCCTGTAAGAAAGCTTGCTGCTGGCTGTCGGTTAAGTGAAACCACTGTTCGAACAAGGTACCGGTGAGGCCCGCCGCATGCTGCCCCAGCAGCTGTTGCGCGGCGCCATTGCTGCGCAGGATCACCGCCTCCGGGCTCAGTTCCAGCAAAGCGCCGTTGCCGGCGATCAATAACTGGTTACGCACGCGCTCACTGCGCTGATGCCGGTACAGCCGAAAAGCGGCACCAATTTCCGCCAGCAATTGGTCATCTTCCCACGGTTTTTGCAAAAACCGGAATGCAGTACCTGAGTTCAGTAATTGCAACACCGACTGAAAATCGGAAAATCCGCTGAGCACCAGACATACCGAGTCCGGATATAACCGCTTCACTTTGGCCAGCAATTCAGCGCCGTTCATTTCCGGCATGCGGTAATCAGAAATCACCACCTGGCAATTATTCTGCTGCAGCACCTGCAGCGCTTCAGCCCCGCTGGTTGCCGTAAACACCCGATAACCAGAGCGCGTCAGCAAACGCTCCAGCGCTTTGATAATCGATAATTCATCGTCAACCAACAGGACTTTATTCGGCATCATTCACTCCTGGGTGCAGCAGTTTCTGCACCAGCTGTAATAGCTGCTCATTATCAAAAGGTTTAGATAATGTGGCGTCGGCACCTAAAGCCCGCGCTTTGGCCAGCTCTTCTGGCCCGAGGCCGGAGATCACCAGAATACGCACCGCGGCCAGCTCTGGCTGCTGGCGGATAAAACTGAGCACTTCAAAACCATCAAGGCCTGGCATCGATAAATCGAGTGTGACCAAATCCGGCTTTCCGGTGCTGATTTTCACGCCGGCCTGAAAACCATCGGCGGCAAAATCCAGCTGATAACCGGCGCCGAACAGCACGCGGCGAATCGCGTTACGATAAGCCAGTTCATCATCAATCACCAGAATGCGGTCGGACAGCGCGGCATGAGGCAACGGCACCTGCATGTGCTGCCCCGTGTCAATCAGGTCCTGTGGCATCGGCATGTGCTGCTGTTGTAAAAACCGGATGAAGTCATCGAGCAGCACCCGATAATTACCACGCCCCGGCAATTTATGTCCTTTGAGCTGGCCGTTGGCAATCCAACGACTGACAGTGCGGTGATGTACATCACAATAAGTGGCAATTTCACCGGGCTTCAAAGTTTTCATCAGACTTTCCTGTTTTGCCAACTTGACTTCTGCATGGTATAGCATACATTTGCTATTAAAGACAAATGCGACAAATGAGATATTTCAGGACTGCATATGGCAACAAATTCTGCGCAAGCCCTCCCCGTATTGCTCTGTGTCGATGATGAGCCCGGCATCCTCAAATCATTACAACGTCTGTTTGTCGGTCAGCCCTATCAGCTTGAATTAGCTGGCAGTGGTCGCCAGGCAATTGAACGGATGCAGCAGCTGCGCGTACAGGTCATTATCAGTGATATGCGCATGCCGGAAATGAATGGCGCTGAATTCCTGGCACAGGCGGCACAACTTCAACCCGATTGTTATCGAATTCTGATGACAGGCTATGTCGACCTTGCGTCCACAGTGCAGGCGATTAACCTCGGTAAAATTCACCGCTATGTCCAAAAACCCTGGAATAATCAGGAACTGCTGACGCTC
>CAMLRA010000091.1 GCA_946482325.1 uncultured Chromatiaceae bacterium
ACGCAGGATTTGCTGACCGACCGTCAGACCACTGACCACCTGGACTGTGCCAAACCGCGGGTCCTTGGCGCCGGTTTCAACCTGAGTTTTTACCAGCTTGTTATCTTTTAACAACCAGACAAATTGCAGGTCGCCTTCGTTAACCAGGCTTGCCGGCGACAGCATCACGCTTTGTTGCTGTTCGACAGAGATAAAACCTTCGGCATAAAGCCCGGCGACAAAACTGGCTTGTTCACGCAACTTCACAAACACCTGCACCTGACGGGTTTGTTCATTGGCCTGTGGATTAATGCGTTCAATTTCACCGTCAAAGCGCCGGCCCGGATAGCCATTCACTTTAAAACTGACGGCGGAACCGACCTTAATACTGCCCACCTGATCTGCGGCGATATAGCCTTCAAAACGCATACTTTCCGGGTTGATGATCACCATCAGCGATTTACCGATCTGTGCAGTATCTCCTGAAGAAACTTTGCGCACCGCTACTACGCCATCAAATGGCGCTTTGACCTCAGTGCGCTCAAGTTGCTGGCGGGCTTCAACAGTGCGGGCTTTGGCAGATGCTAAATCAGATTGGGTTTGATTGGCTTTAATCTCGGCCGTTTCTAACACCTCAGCCGTCACCAGATTTTGCCGGTTTAACTGCTGCATGCGTTTTAATTGTTTGGCGGCCTGATCCGCGGCAACATGCGCTGAGCGCTCAGCTTCCTGTGCCGACAGTAATTTATCGCGAAAGGTAGTCTGGTCAATCTGCACCAGTACTTCGCCGGCTTTGACCAAATCACCGTTGTCTTTTAATACGCGGGTGACGATACCACCCACTTCAGCGTTTAATTCTGCTTTGATCACCGGCTGTAACGTGCCGGAAATCATCGGTCCTTTTGACAGCTCACTGGTTGCTATAGTCAGAATGTCCTGCTGCACCAGCGCCAGACTGGAAACAGCGTCCGTTTCAGTTTCTGGTTGCGCTGGCTTGGAACAGGCGCTGAGCGTCAGCGCCATCACCAGGGCTAACAAAGTAAGTTGTGGGTGAGCTTTCATAAACGACTTCCAGGTAATTGAAAAAATTATTCCAAATCCTAGTCTATCGAAAGCCTGAGCAAAACCAACTTGTTAACCGTAACAAGTTATGTCAGGTCTCTGTGCTATCGGGCAACTTTTATTGAACGCAGGTCTGAGCCCGGCTCTTTACCGCAATCTCGGTGAAATCAGTAAAAACTCCGTCGATGCCCTGCTGATAAACCTGCTGCAACTCAGAAGTCAGATCCGACACGCCTGAACGCAGAAAAGTTTTTTCCGCACGAAAGGTGTAAGGATGAACTTTGAGCGGCGATCGCGCACTGAGAAAAGCTTTGCGCTGCGACTGGTTTTGACCAAACCACTGCTCTTTCCAGGGACCGATGCCATCGACATAGCTTTGCAGGAACTTCAACCCCTCTGCAGTAAAAAATTGGCCGTAGTGGAAATCTACTTGTTGCAGTATTGGGTTGATCTGACGGGCCTCTTTGGCGGCCTTGCCGAGCAGATCCCAAGGCTCAGCGAAATTAGATGCCGGATATAAACTGGTGCCGCTCATATCGCCAATCAGCTGGATGAGTTTTGCCTTCACCTGATATTTCTGCAGGCCCTGCTGGCGCATCCACCACAGATTACTGATCTCAAAAGACTGGATATAGACCGGGTTGTCGGCATGATGTTGCCACTGCGACAACTGTTGCAGCAGCATCTCTGAAATGTCCTGATTGATCAAACTGCCATCGAGACGACGGCCCTCCACACGGAAATAGGTTGGATGCTTTGTTTCCAGATAAAGGCCAACCTGCCGGCTGCTTTGTTGTTCAAAACGCTCGACCAGCTGGATGATTTCCGCCAAAGTGACGAGCGGATAACGGTCATTCTGTGCTGCGCTGCCTGGCCTTAATTCCGGTTTGGATTCACGCGCTTTGAGCTCACGCAGCTCTGCTAAGGTAAAATCCTCGCTGAACCAGCCTTCAACTTCGATTCCATCGATAATTTTACGGCTTTTCCGGTCAGCGAACTGACTGAGTGTGTCCACATTGGTACTTTGGCTCAGCTCATTTTCATGCCGGCTAATCAGCACCCCATCTTTAGTCGGCACTAAATCGGCTTCAATAAAATCAGCACCTTGCTGCATCGCTTGCCAATAAGCTATTGCAGTGTGTTCCGGATAATCTCCACTGGCACCGCGATGCGCAATGACTAAAGGCCAGACCGGGCAAGCCGCGCTGGCTGCATTGGCAACAAACAACAAGACACCGAACAAACGCCACATCAAAGCCATCCTCAGCTGATAAAAATCAGTAGTCTGGAGGGATTGAATGACCGGAAGATGACAAATCAGACGGGTCTGGTGAGGTACAGCGCCTGGTGACCATAAGAGGCGAGCGCGGCACGTGCTTGCTCCCCGAGATCTGTATGGCTGATAAAATGTTGTTGTTGCCAGAACGAGGCGGAATTTTGCACAGCGACTAAAGCCAGATGATTCAGACCTAAAGTGCTGGCATAACCAAGAGCGGTTTGCAGCAACGCACTGGCCACGCCCTGACCCCGCGCATCCGGACTGACTGCCATATCGTGCAGATACAGGCAATTGGCCTGTTCATACTGACCGAATTCAGCGCCTAACGGATTGATGTGCAATAACTTTGATGGGTAAGTAAACAGATAACCCCAGATTTTATCCTGATACACTGCAACCCAGCATGACTGCGGATACAACATTAAGCGCTGTGATACCACTTGAGGGGATTCATAAAATTCGTCGGCATAACAGTGGTCCTGTAACCGGACCACTGCGCCGAGATCTGCGACTTGCATTAAACGGATTTGAAACATAACTCTTCAGACTGCGATAAAACCTGACCTGCTGGCCCTAACGACTATTCAATCGCTTTGAGTAGCGTCTTGTCCAAACCATCTGCCGTTAATAACTTAATCACGGCGTGGCAGTGGTCAACAGTAAAATCGCCTTCTTTAATTTGTGCATTTAACGCATCACGGCGCTTTTGCACCACGGCGTTTAACATACCAGAATCGATACTACCTTTGGTTTTGGCATCAAGCTTATCCAACCAGGGATATAAACTGCTTTCTGCCGCGTAGGCTTCTTTGCGCACCGACGGATGAAAATCCTGGCAGGCATTTAAATTCAACAGATAAAAGTTCAGATAACCCGCGACCGTGACTAGCTTATAATCCTGATCTGCTGCCTGCACCGGCAACAGGCTACTTAACAATAATCCAGCTAAACACCATTTTTTCATCGGAAGCATCCCGCTTAAGTTGCGACATCTAATCAATCTAATCAGAAAAATCTTAATTTGCAATCAACTGCAGAAAAATCAATAACGAAGGGCGCCGTAACCAGACGCCGCTTCGCCTGGCCGCTGGTTATTCCAGCGTTTGTGCCGGCACCCGCACCATCCCTTCCATCAACACGCGGGCGCTGCGGCTCATGATGGCTTTCGTCACCTGCCACTGACCATCCTGCAATACCGCAGCGGCACCAACCCGTAAAGTACCACTGGGATGGCCAAAACGCACCGCCGTGCGCTCGCCGCCACCGGCTGCAAGATTGACCAGTGTACCGGGAATCGCGGCCGCGGTACCAATGGCCACAGCACAAGTCCCCATCATAGCGTGATGCAGTTTGCCCATCGACAAGGCTCTGACCAGCAAATCAACATCGGTCACCTCGACTGCTTTGCCGCTGGATGCGACATAGCGCTTCGGGGCACTGACAAATGCAATTTTCGGCGTATGCTGGCGCGCCGCCGCTTCGCTTATATCGTTAATCAGGCCCATTTTCAGTGCGCCATAAGCCCTGATGGTCTCAAACCGCTCGAGCGCTTTGGCATCGCCATTAATGGCTTCCTGCAGTTCAGTCCCCTGGTAGCCCAATTCAGCTGCATCCAAAAAGATGGTCGGAATACCCGCATTGATAAAAGTCGCCTGAAAACAGCCAATCTCAGGAACGTTCAACGTTTCCAGCAGCTGGCCGGTCGGAAACATTGCGCCGCCACCGTCACCTTCGTCGGCAGCCGGGTCGATAAATTCCAGCTGCACTTCTGCGGCCGGGAAAGTCACGCCATCGAGTTCAAAATCGCCATCTTCCTGTACTTGTCCATCACAGATCGGAATATGGGCGATAATGGTTTTTTGAATATTGGCCTGCCAGATTTTGACTGTCGCAAGACCATTAGCCGGTAATGCCGACGCATCAATCAAACCGGATTGAATCGCAAAAGACCCGACCGCAGCAGATAAATTGCCGCAGTTACCACTCCAGTCGACAAAAGCTTTGTCGATGGCGACCTGGCCAAACAGATAATCCACATCATGACCAGCACGGCTGCTTTTACTGACAATCACCGTTTTGCTGGTGCTTGATGTGGCGCCCCCCATACCGTCGATTTGTTTAGCATAAGGGTCCGGGCTGCCGATGACCCGCAATAGCAGCGCATCGCGCGCCGTTCCGGGTTGTTGTGCTGCTAGTGGTAAATCTTGTAAACGGAAAAACACGCCTTTACTGGTGCCACCCCGCATATATGTGGCCGGAATTTTTAACTGAGGTGCATAACTCATCAGATCACCTTGATTCTCAAATGAAAAAGCCGGCTGTAACGCCGGCTTTTGTCTGTTACAGATTACCGCCTAAGAAATCTTTGGCAAACCGTTGCAATACACCGCCCGCATCGTAAATCGACACTTCTTCGGCAGTATCCAGCCGGCAAGTTACCGGCACCTGCAGCGTCTCACCGTTACGGCGATGAACCACCAGCGTCAGCGTTGCTCGGGGCAAACGCTCGCCAATCACGTCAAAGCTTTCCGTACCGTCAAGCCCTAACGTCAGACGGTTAGTACCAGCTTTAAACTCGAGCGGTAACACGCCCATACCAACTAGGTTCGTGCGGTGGATACGTTCAAAACCTTCCGCCACAATCGCTTCAACGCCGGCTAACCGCACGCCTTTGGCCGCCCAGTCGCGGCTCGAGCCCTGACCATAATCAGCGCCGGCAATGATGATCAGCGGTTGTTTACGCTGCATGTAAGTCTCAATGGTTTCCCACATCCGCAACACTTTGCCTTCCGGCTCCAGCCGCGCCAGCGAACCTTGCTTCACTTTGCCATCCACTACCACCATTTCATTAATGAGTTTCGGATTGGCAAAAGTGGCACGTTGAGCGGTCAAATGGTCACCGCGGTGGGTGGCGTACGAGTTAAAGTCCTCTTCCGGCAAGCCCATCTTGTGCAGGTACTCTCCGGCCGCACTATCCAGCATAATGGCATTGGATGGTGATAGATGGTCCGTGGTGATGTTGTCGCCTAAAAGCGCCAATGGCAACATGCCTTGAAGCGTTCGCTCACCGGCCAAAGCCCCCTCCCAATAAGGCGGGCGGCGGATGTAGGTACTTTGTGGCCGCCATTCATACAGCGGGCTGATTTTTTCACCATAATCGACATCTACAGCAAACATCGGCTCATAGACTTTGCGGTACTGCTCAGGTTTGACACTGGCCGCTACCACCGCATCAATCTCAGCATCGCTTGGCCACAGATCTTTTAAGCGAATTTCCGCGCCATCAGCAGCATTACCCAGCACATCTTTTTCGATATCAAAACGGATGGTACCGGCAATGGCATACGCCACTACTAAGGCCGGTGATGCCAAAAATGCCTGTTTGGCATAAGGATGAATACGGCCATCGAAATTGCGGTTACCCGACAACACCGCGGTGGCATACAAGTCGCGCTCGATCACTTCCTGCTGAATGACAGGGTCCAACGCACCGCTCATGCCGTTACAGGTAGTACAGGCAAAAGCAACAATACCAAAGCCAAGCGCTTCCAAATCTTCGAGTAAACCGGCTTCCTGCAAATACAGTTGAACTGCTTTAGAACCAGGTGCCAGCGAGGTTTTGACCCAGGGTTTACGCACCAGCCCCAGTTTACGGGCATTACGCGCCAGAATACCGGCCGCAATCACATTACGCGGGTTACTGGTATTGGTGCAGCTGGTGATAGCCGCGATGATCACAGCGCCATCCGGCATCAAGCCAGGTGCATTTTCAACCACCCCACTGATGCCTTTGGCGGCTAACTCTGTAGTGGCAACGCGGGCATGCGGGTTTGACGGGCCGGCGATATTGCGTACCACTGTCGACAAATCAAAACGCAGCACCCGCGGATAGACCGCAGTGGTCAGGCTGTCAGCCCAAAGGCCAGCCGTCTTGGCGTAAGTTTCCACCAGTTTAACCTGAGCCGCGTCGCGACCGGTCAATGTCAGATAATCCAGCGTCTGCTGGTCGATGTAAAACATCGCCGCCGTAGCGCCGTATTCCGGCGTCATGTTAGAAATCGTGGCGCGGTCGCCGAGGCTCAGACTGTTCGCGCCCTCACCGAAGAATTCCAGATAAGCAGAAACTACTTTTTGTTTACGCAGAAATTCGGTCAGCGCTAACACAATGTCAGTCGCCTGAATACCGGGCTGCGCTTTGCCAGTCAGCTCAACACCGATAATGTCCGGCAGCCGCATCCAGGACGCACGGCCTAACATCACACTTTCGGCCTCTAAACCACCAACACCAATGGCGATGACGCCGAGTGCATCAACATGCGGCGTGTGACTGTCGGTGCCGACCAGTGTATCCGGATAAGCCACGCCGTCTTTGGCATGAATAACCGGTGACATCCGCTCCAGGTTAATCTGGTGCATGATGCCGTTGCCGGGCGGGATCACATCAACGTTTTTGAAAGCTTTTTTCGTCCAGTTGATGAAATGAAAACGATCGTCGTTGCGGCGGTCTTCTATAGCGCGGTTCTTTTCAAACGCATCCTTTTCAAAACCGCCGTGCTCAACTGCCAATGAGTGGTCAACGATGAGCTGTGTCGGCACTACCGGATTGACTTTGGCCGGGTCGCCGCCCTGCGCCGCAATGGCATCACGCAGACCAGCCAGGTCCACTAATGCCGTCTGGCCCAGAATGTCATGGCAAACCACCCGCGCCGGAAACCACGGGAAATCGAGTTCCTGTTTGCGTTCAATCAGTTGCATTAAATAGGCATTAAGCTGCGCCGGTTCAGCACGGCGCACCAGGTTTTCCGCGTGTACACGAGAGGTGTAAGGGAGCGTCGCCCAGGCGCCAGGCTGCAGGCTGTCTACCGCAGCAGCCGCATCAAAATAATCCAGGCCGGTACCGGCCAGAGGTTTACGGAATAAAGTGTTCATCGCCATCTCTTATTCAAACGGTTCAACAAGTTCAGTGCGCCGGTGGAATCCCCACCGGCGCCAGCGACTTTAGCCACGTGCGGATATTGGCTGGACTTCACGTGGTTCCACCCCGACATAATCCGCGCTTGGACGGATGATGCGGTTGTCGGCCCGTTGCTCCATCACATGGGCAGCCCAGCCGGTTAAGCGCGAACAGACAAAAATCGGCGTGAACAACTTAGTGGCAATGCCCATGTAGTTATAAGCAGATGCATGGAAAAAATCGGCGTTACAGAACAGTTTTTTCTCGCGCCACATCACGGCTTCACAGCGTACAGACACATCGTATAACCGTGTGTCGCCGTTAGCTTTGGCCAGTTGCTCAGACCATGCTTTGATCACGGCGTTGCGCGGGTCTGATTCAGAATAAATCGCGTGGCCAAAGCCCATGATTTTGTCTTTGCGGGCCAGCATACCAAGCAAAGTCTCTTCAGCGTGCTCAGGGTCGCGCATATGCTCAATCAGCTCCATCGCAGCTTCATTGGCACCACCATGCAACGGGCCGCGCAGCGAACCAATAGCGCCGGTGATGCACGAATGCATGTCAGACAACGTTGAAGCACAGACACGCGCGGTAAAAGTCGAGGCATTAAATTCGTGCTCGGCGTATAAAATCAGCGATGCATGCATCACAGTGACATGCAGTGGCTCAGGTTTTTTGTCATGCAAGGTCCAAAGGAATTGCTCAGCAACCGAATCAGCATCCGTTTCCACGTTGATACGTTTGCCATGATGGCTGTAGTTGTACCAGTAGTTAATCATGCCAGGGAAAATCGCCAGCATGCGGTCGGTAACGTCCTGCTGCGCGCTGAAACTGTGTTCAGTTTCCAGGTTGCCAAGCATAGAACAACCGGTGCGCATGACGTCCATCGGATGAGCGCTGGCCGGGATCCGTTCCAGTACCTCTTTTAATGGCTGTGGCAGGCTGCGTAAGCTTTTTAACTTGGCTTTGTATGCGGCCAGCTCAGCTTCAGTCGGTAATTCACCTTTTAAAATCAGGTGCGCGACTTCTTCAAATTCACATTTCGCGGCTAAATCTTTGACATCGTAACCACGGTAAGTCAGACCTGAGCCGGTTTTCCCAACTGTAGATAACGCTGTTTTTCCGGCGATTTGACCGCGTAACCCGGCACCGGTCAATTGTTTAGTTGTCGACATATTCGGTTCTCCAGAGGCAGATAAGTTATAAGAGTCTTAGATTATTTGTTTTTGCCTTGGGCAAATAACGAGTCCAGTTTTTCTTCGTAACTGTGATAATTCAGAAAATCGTAAAGTTCAGCGCGGGTCTGCATGCTGTCTACCACAGCTTTCTGGTCGCCGTTGCTCAGAATGGACTGATAGACATTCAGCGCTGCTTTGTTCATGGCGCGAAACGCAGATAACGGATACAGCACCATCTTGACGCCAACGCCGGCAAGCTCGGCCGTGTTAAACAGCGGCGTCTGGCCAAACTCTGTGATATTGGCCAGTACCGGAACTGATAAAGCCTGGGTAAAGGCCTGATATTGCTCAAGCGTATACACAGCTTCAGCAAAAATGGCATCTGCACCCGCTTCGACACAAGCTTGCGCGCGCTCGATTGCAGCGGCTAAGCCTTGTTGTTGCAGTGCATCGGTCCGCGCCATGATAAAAAAGCTAGCGTCAGTGCGGGCATCTACCGCAGCTTTGACGCGGTCGACCATCTCTTCCTGTGACACAATTTCTTTGTTCGGTCTGTGGCCACAACGTTTTTGCATCACCTGGTCTTCAATATGAAAACCGGCAGCGCCGGCCCGGGTCATTTCGCGCACGGTACGCGCGATGTTGAATGCCCCGCCCCAACCGGTGTCAGCATCTACCAGCAATGGCAGATCAGTGGCACCGGTGATACGACGAATGTCTTCACACACGTCATTCAGCGAAGTCATACCCAAATCCGGTAAACCAAAAGAGGCATTCGCAACACCGGCACCAGATAAATACAGTGCTTTGTGACCGACACGTTCTGCCATCATGGCGGTGTAGGCATTAATAGTTCCCACAAGCTGTAATGGCTGGTTCGCCTCGATGGCCTGACGGAGTTTAAAACCTGCAGTTGCTGTCATTTCATTTCCCCTGTTGTAAATGTAATTCGATATTGCGGCGCGACGCACTGATATGGCGCCGCATTAACAGTTCGGCCAGTTCGCCATCACGGTTGGCAATGGCGTTCAGTATGGCTTTATGTTCATCAAAAGCGCGTGACACTCGTGGGCCAGCCATGCCCATTTGCACCCGATACATCCGCACCAGATAATAAAGTTCGTCACACAGGATATTGATGAGATATGGATTTTTGCTGGCTTGAATGATGCGGTAGTGAAAATCGACGTCGCCGGCTTCCTGATAATAACTCTCGCCTTCACGCACACGCTGAGTGGCCAAATGCTGATCGAGCAGGCTTTGTAGCTGCCTGATATCCGCATCGGACATTTGTTCCGCTGCCAGCCGGCACGCCATCCCTTCGAGGTTTTCGCGGATCTGATACAGTGAAATCAGACCCTGCGGTGTCAGTTTCACTACCCTCGCGCCGGCATTTGGGATCCGTTCAATCAGGTGACAGCGTTCGAGCCTGGCTAAAGCTTCACGCAGCGGTGCGCGACTCAAATCAAACTGCTTCGCCAGTTCGGGTTCAGAAATTTTGCTGCCTGGGGCTATCTCACCGGCGACGATAGCGCGTTGGATCTCCAACAGCACTCTGTCAGCGGCAGTAATTGGATCTTTTTGCATCAAAAAACCGCAATATGTCGACATAAATTCACTATAGCTCTGTTTTAGAGGCTTTTGAGCGCTAAGTCAAGCCAGACGAAAGTAGCATTGTCGACAATCTCTCTACTTAACCGTTTTTTTTGGCAAGTTGCGTGCACAGCCGGATGTAACAAATTTCTTCCAATTCGATTGGAACTTAACGGCGAGAATTTTTTATTAGAATATTTGGTGATTAAAAGTGAAGTACATAAGAGTTAATTAATATGTCAACAATAAGTAGCACATTTAGGGAAACCTAAAGCAAAGCCTTACATAGCGCTTTGCCGACTGGATAAAGCTGGGGATAACTTCTGCATAAGCTGGGTGCAAGCTGTGCTCTAATTACAGATCGTTCACTAATTCAACATTCTATTGCCAGCATGCCGCTGCGCAAAAAATGTGCACTTAGCTACACTGACATCATCTGTCTGGTGCAGGTATTTGCACCTCTCCCTCTAGCGCACGGCTCATCCTTGAGCCATTCCCCTAAGCCCGGAACAATGCGGATTGGTTCTGGGCTTCTTTTCTTTTGTCGACAATATTTGCTGCGCGCTGGTCCGGGCTTTCAGCGATTTATCTGATTCAGGCGTTGGCAAGCGGGAATAAACGGCGGAAATTCTGGCTGGTTTGCTTTGCTAATAATTCAATATCAACCTGGCGTTCACGGGCAATGGCCGCCGCGACAGCGGCGACATAGGCCGGCTGATTGGTTTTACCGCGATATGGCACCGGCGCCAGATAAGGTGAGTCTGTTTCAATCAATAAACGATCTGATGGTACCTGCCGCACGACCTCGCGCAAGGCGTCGGCGTTACGAAAGGTCATAATCCCGGAAAACGAAATATAAAAGCCTAAATCCAGCGCCGCTTTCGCAGTATCCCAGTCTTCGGTAAAACAGTGCAGTACGCCACCACAGTCTTGTGCCTGTTCGCTGCGCAGTAAAGCTAACGTATCAGCACGTGCATCTCTGGTATGCACAATCAACGGTTTTTTCAGCTGACGGGCCACCGCAATATGCGCGGCAAAGGCGCTTTGTTGGGTGCTTTGATTATCTGGACTATAAAAATAATCGAGGCCCGTTTCCCCTACTGCGACTACTGAGTTGCTCTGGCATAAACGCAGTAAATCGTCCTGACTAAAACCCAGTTGTTGATGCAGCGGATGTTCGCCGCAAGAGACGGATATTTGCGGATAGTCCTTGACCAGCGCCGCCATTGCCGGGAACTCCTGCAAACTGACGCTGACACACAGCATATGATTGACTTGCGCAGTGGCAGCCGCGGCGAGGACAGCGGGTAAGTCCATTCCGAGTTTGTCTAGTTCAAGACGGTCAAGGTGACAATGGGAATCAATAAACAAAAGCAGCTCCGTGACTTGGTTAGCCTTTACAGAAAACGGCGGCAGTGTACCTGAAGCAGGCCATATCGTGAAGCTACACAGCGGAGGCGAAATACAATCGAACGGAAATTCGTGGAAATGTGTTCTGGTTCTGGCCAACAAGCTCTACAGCGTAAAAGTAAGCTCTGCTGATTCCTGGGTGCCGCTTAATAACTTTTCGATTTTGTCGCGTAAATTCAGTTTATCATCAATAAAAGCCACACCAATACCGGCCGGACTGGTATTTTGCGCACCTTGCGGTGTTAACCACGCCACTTTGCCTGACACTGGAATAGCTTCCAATGCGTCTGGCAAGGTGACCTGTAATGCCAGCGATTGGCCCATTTTATAATGCCGGCTGGTGCGGACAAACAGACCGCCCTGCTTAAAAAACGGCATGTAAGAACGGTACAGTTCTTTTAAATCGGCGAAATCTAACGTCAGTTCTTCCATGGCGTGCCTCTTAACATCTGGTGCAGGTCTAACAACAAAGTCGTCAGTGCTAAAGATTTATTCTGCCCCAAAATCCGCTGTTCGTCACGGCACCATTGTGCCACGCGCTGAAAAAGCTGTACTGGTGGCAACGCCTGTTGTAGCGACCAGTGTCTGAGCGAGTAATACAGCAACGCTGGCAGTTCTGGCTGCGATTCCAGCTGTTTTTGCAGGGCGCTTAACCCGGCGCCGCTTTGCAGGAACTGTTGTAGTTGCTGTAACTGCGCCGCCAATGTCAGCGCTTCGCCACTTTGCAGCAATTCCAGCGCTTTGAGTGGTGCGCCGCCGCACAACTCCAGCAAAAAATCCGGCAGCGGGTCCGGGCTTTGTCGCTGCAGCCACTGCGCAGTCTGCACACTATACTGCGCGGGCAGATCCCAGCGCTGACACCGTGACAAAATAGTTGGCATCAGTTGTCCGGCGTAAGCAGTCTGTAAAATCAGATAACTGCTGTCGCCGGGTTCTTCCAGAGTTTTCAGCAGCGCATTGGCTGCCGATTCGGTCATTTTTTCCGCCTGCGGGATCACCACAACCCGGGCACCGCCCTGTTGCGGTGCATTTTGCAGTAAATGACTAATATCCCGAACTTGATCAACGGAAATACTGCTGCCCACTTCCAGCGTCAACAGGTCCGGATGATGACCGGCTGCACCAAGCAAACAACTTTTGCAACGGCCACAAGCGCCTTCTGCAAGGGGATTCTGGCACAGCAGCAGATGCGCCAGTTGTTTGGCGAGGATGTGCTTGCCAATGCCGACCGGCCCGGTCAGTAAAATAGCATGATGCAGTTGTTGGCTGGTCGCGAGCGAAAATAAACGCAATTCAGTCTGCTGCAGCCAGGGTAATGACGTAGTCACGCGAAATATTGCTCCAACGCATGACGCAATTGCCGCTGCACATCGGCCAGAGGCTTTGCTGCATCAATCACCACGATATTAGGTTCAGTTGCGGCAACGGCCAGATATTTTGCCCGGGCACGCAAAAAGAACTCCAGCTGCTCCTGTTCAATCCGGTCCAGCTCACCACGGGCTCTGGCGCGTGCCAGCCCAATCACCGGGTCAATATCCAGATACAAGGTTAAATCCGGACGGAGATCTGCCAATACCAGCTGGCGGATCGGGTCCAGCACTTCATCCGGAATTTGCCGACCACCGCCCTGATAAGCACGGGAAGACAAATCGTGACGGTCGGCCAACACCCAGTCGCCGCGGGCTAAAGCCGGACGGATCACGTTATCTAGCAGCTGAGCGCGGGCAGCGTACATTAATAGCAGCTCAGTAACCGGTGACACCCGTTCTTGCTGCACAGATTTCACCAGCGTGCGGATTTGCTCGGCCAATGGCGTACCACCGGGTTCTCGGGTTTGAACCATCGGATGGCCATGGTCGCTCAGCCACTGTTGCACTGTCTGGATAGCCGTCGTTTTTCCGGCGCCTTCCAACCCTTCAATCACCACAAAACGGCCTTGATTCATGACTTTTTCCCAAAAATATACTGCTGTACCGCTTTGTTATGTTCCGTCAGGCTTTGTGAAAACTGGTGAGTGCCATCGCCTCTGGCGACAAAATATAAGTTATCAGACTGGGCCGGCTGCGCCGCTGCTTGCAAGGAGCCCCAACTGACCAGTGCAATAGGGCCTGGCGGCAAACCGGCGTACACATAAGTATTGTATGGATGCGGGTCTTTCAGATGCTCGCGTTTGATGTCCCCTTGATACCGGTCACCCAAACCGTAAATCACCGTCGGGTCGGTCTGCAGCTTCATTTTGGTTTGTAACCTGTTGATAAACACCGCTGCAATTAACGGTTTTTCCGGTAAATGACCAGTTTCTTTTTCGATAATAGAGGCCAGCGTCAGCAGCTCATAACGATTCTGCAGCGGTAAGCCGCCTTGTTTGCTCCGCCAGGCGGTATCGAGCTTCTCCAGCAACACCTGATTGGCTCGTTGCAATACCACAGATAATTTAGTGTGGGCGGTATAGAAGTAGGTATCCGGAAACACCAGCGCTTCGGCTGACGCTGGTCGCGCGCCCCACTCGGCAGGCCAGCGTAACAGCTCCCGGGCTTTGTCGGCATCCGCTATATCTGCATCCAGATAAGGTAGTTGCTGCAGCTGCTGCAGGTTCTGTGCAAAGGTCTGGCCTTCCCGGATAGTCAGACTAAACTGGGCGACTTTGCCACTGCGCAATAACTGCAAAAGTTGCTGCAAGCGCATCGGTTGGACAGCATAAACACCGGCTTGCAATTGTCGTAGCTGCGGATTGAGCAACGACTGTAGTTTTATCTGCTGACATTGCCATGCAGTTAATAGGTGCTGCTGTTGCCATTGCCGGCACAATGACGACAAATTCGCGCCGGGTTTAAGCTCTAAATAAGTATCAGGCAACTTTATTTGCACCTGCAGCACCTGCTGCAATTCGTTGCGAACACCAAAAGCCGCAACGGCCAACACTATCAGCCCCTGCAACAAAAACTTTTTCATTCAGACATCCTGTAATAAATCATCGACCTGACGCTGTAATGCAACCGCAGGTGCAAGAGCCAGCGTACGATCATGCAATACAGCAACCGGAACTATACCCATCAGTGCATTACACAGTGCCATAGACGTTACTTCATTGAGCAGGTAGACAGGTAATGGTTTTACAGCCACCAGTTGCTGTTGTATTAACAGTTGACGCATCACTCCGGCCACACCTGCCTGTTGCAGATCCGGTGTCCACCACTGTTGCTGATGCCAGACCAGCAAATTGGCCGCACTAGCCTCAATTAATAAATCTTGCTGGTCACAGACCAACAAATCATCATATTGGCTTTGCTCCGCTTCGCGTTTTAGTAACACGGTCTCCAAGCGACTGCAGTGTTTAATGCCGGCCAGCAAAGGTTGTTGTGACAGTCGCATACTGGCAAGGCCAAGACTGACACCATGCTTACGCATATTGCAATAGTCCGGCATGGGCGCCGTCCAGCAATAAACTTCAGCTTCGCCGATGCCTAAAGTGCCGTAACCTCTGGCGCCCTGACCCCGGCTAATTAATACCTTGAGCACCTGATTGGGTGCACTGATTGCTGCGCGGACCTGAGATAACACTACCTGTTCAGCCGGGGCGTTAAAGCCAAGCCGGAGCATAGAATCTGTCAGCCGCTGCCAGTGTAAAGACCAAAGTTGCGGCGCACCGTGGCAAATCCGGATAGTTGAAAAGATACCGTCACCGTACTGAAA
>CAMLRA010000092.1 GCA_946482325.1 uncultured Chromatiaceae bacterium
GTGGCCATTAATGATTTAGGCGACGCTGCAATTAACGCGCACCTGCTGAAATACGACACGGCGCACGGTATTTTTGCTGCCCATGTCGAGCATTCTGACAAAGCAATTTATGTCAATCAGGACGAAATCCTGACCTTAAGCGAGCGTAGCCCGGCCAAACTGCCATGGGCAGATTTAAACGTAGATGTGGTACTGGAATGTACCGGCCTGTTCACAGACCGTCAGTCTGCCGGCGCACATTTAACCGCTGGTGCGAAAAAAGTAATTATTTCAGCGCCGGCGAAAGATGTTGACGCCACAGTCGTTTATGGCGTGAACCACGATGTGATCACACCAGAAATGACCATCATTTCTAACGCCAGCTGTACCACTAACTGTCTGTCACCAATTGCCAAGCCTCTGAATGACATTCTCGGCATTGAATCTGGCCTGATGACGACAATCCACGCTTATACCAACGATCAGCGTTTATCAGATGTGTACCACACCGATGTGCGTCGCGCCCGCGCTGCTGCCATGTCGATGATCCCAACCAAAACCGGTGCAGCTGCTGCTGTCGGTCTGGTGGTGCCGGCCTTAAAAGGCAAGTTCGACGGTCTGGCAGTACGGGTACCGACTATCAACGTGTCTTTGGTTGACTTAACCTTTATCGCCGGTCGCGAAACGACGATCGAAGAAGTGAACCAAATTATCCGTGATGCCGCGGCACAGTTCCCGATGAATCAGGTACTGGCAGTCAACGACCTGCCCCTGGTGTCAGTCGACTTCAACCACAACCCGATGTCATCAATTTTTGATGCAACCGAAACACGCGTGAACGGTCGTCTGGTCAAAGTGATGGCCTGGTACGACAACGAGTGGGGTTTCTCTAACCGCATGCTCGACAACACTGTGGAATTAATGAAGTCCTAAGCTGGCTTTGCTGCCCACAAGGCGACTCCGGTCGCCTTTGTTGTTTTTACAGACTCACAAATTTCTCAGCAGCACCGACCAGTGGAATTATCTCCACAAGCGCTTGCTTAACTGCAGTACGCAGCACACAATCAAGACGCATTTCACTTCTAAGAGCTTCAATTTATGGCCAATTTTACCCATCTGGACGGTTACGCCCATCTCAGTGCTTTACCCTGCATTCGGTTTAGTTTTGCCGATTACGTTACGGTTGTTTCGCTGTATGGCGGACAAGTGCTGTCGCTGAAAAAAGCTGGCGAAGAATTACTCTGGTTATCGCCAACCACTGAATGGTTAAATCAGCAGCCCATTCGCGGCGGTGTGCCAATTTGCTGGCCGTGGTTTGGCCCTGCCAATCCACAATTAACTCCACAGACAGTGCCGAACCACGGCTTGGCACGTACGGCGATGTGGCAACAAGTTGCTGATGAAAGTTGCAATGATCACGCTTTGCTGATTTTGCAGGCAGAATTTGACAATGTTCCCTGGCACACAGGTAAAGTGCGGCTACAGTGCCAATATTTGCTGAGTCACAAGGGCCTGCACCTGCATCTGCATTGCAGTGATTTATCAACACAGCAAGCTGCACTACATACCTACTTCGCCTGCGACGACGTCCGTCACGCGACTGTCGCGCCATTACCGCCGACATTTATCAATAAAGTGCTGCCAGATGACAACAGCTCAGCGCTGCAGTTTGGCGCGGAAATGGACCGAATTTATCAGCAAACCGCAGCCACACTGACTTTACAGACGCCTGCAACCATGCTGTTACAGCAGGCGGGCCATGATGCTTCGGTGATTTGGAATCCTGGACAGGCCAAAGGCAGTGCCGCAAAAGAGATAGGCCCAGACCAATGGTCGAAGTTTATATGCGCAGAAACCGCGCGGTTGTCGCTCACGGACCAAAGCGCACTGAATTTACAAATGACTATCGCCAGAAGTTGACGGCATACCCGGCTTAGCGCCGATGCACCTGAAACTCATCAGACAGGCGCTGCACAGCGCCTGTTTCGTCTTTAAATACTAACTCCAGCCGCCAGGTCATCTGCTCGTCTGCACAGGCGCCTAGTAAAAACTGCGTCTGCCAGCGGGCAGCAGTGACTGCTGTCGCGTTTGTTTTAGTAAAAAACAGTGGTAATACTGGCATCTCCATACTGATGCCGACCAATTGCGCTGATTGCAGCTGCCATTCAGCAGGCGTTTGCACATCCAGGGCAAGCGGTGATTCTGTCAGCATCCGCGCGGGCTGATAGATGAGTTCGATATTTTCTTGAATTTGCTTGTGATCACTGGTGGTTTGCTTCATCACAGTGCGCTGACGGTCGTCTGCCGGCGACGGTGGCGTACAGGCCTGACAACAGCAAAGCAGTAACATCGGCACAACAATCTTCAAATCCATCGGGAATCACCTTTACAGCGTGGACCGTTATTCTATCCTAATTCCGACGTGCCGGAAATTGTTGCTTCAATTGAATATTTTCTGAGCAGCAACATTGTTCTAAATCATAAAACCAGCGTATCTGCCTATCTTTTTAGGGGTAAAGCTCGTATGATCCGGCGCAAAGATGGGCTGTGAAAGCGAGCTGAGTCAGTGGTTTGGCGGCAGTTACGGCAAATCTAAAATAAGAAAGGTCGCCCTCGGGTGTTTTCATTTACTAACTAGCAAAAAACTGCAGCGGAACTCAACATGAGCCATACACAATCGTTAAATGTTGACTACAACTACACAGTTGTCCGCCTATTTGCACTCACAACAGTGTTGTGGGGCATAGTCGGCATGAGCGTGGGTGTTTTAATTGCGGCACAACTTTACTGGCCAGCACTGAACTTTGATACTGCCTGGTTAACTTATAGCCGTCTTCGTCCTCTTCACACCAACGCGGTGATTTTCGCGTTTGGTACCAGCGCCTTATTCGCCACGTCTTATTACGTGGTGCAACGGACCTGTCAGGTTCGTCTGTTTGCCGAAAAGCTCGCAATGTTCACCTTTATCGGCTGGCAGGTTGTGATTATCGCTGCAGCCATCACGCTGCCGATGGGGATCAGTCAGAGCAAAGAATATGCTGAACTGGAATGGCCAATCGACATTCTGATTGCCGTGGTTTGGGTCAGCTATGCCATTGTGTTCTTCGGTACTTTAATCAAACGTAAAACCAGCCATATCTACGTGGCAAACTGGTTCTACGGTGGTTTTATTATCACTGTTGCTGCGCTGCATATCGTCAACAGCATGGTGATCCCGGTTTCTCTGACCAAATCTTATTCAATTTATGCCGGCGCAGTCGATGCCATGGTGCAATGGTGGTATGGCCACAACGCGGTAGGCTTCCTGTTAACTGCTGGTTTCCTCGGTATGATGTATTACTTCGTACCAAAACAAGCAGGCCGTCCGGTGTATTCTTACCGCCTGTCAGTGGTGCACTTCTGGGCCCTGATCGCGCTGTACATCTGGGCAGGTCCACACCACTTACACTACACCGCCCTGCCTGACTGGACTCAGTCTGTCGGTATGGTGATGTCAGTAATTCTGTTCGTTCCAAGCTGGGGTGGCATGATCAACGGTATCATGACGCTGTCTGGTGCCTGGCATAAGCTGAAAACTGACCCAATCTTACGCTTCCTGATTGTATCTCTGTCTTTCTACGGCATGTCGACTTTCGAAGGCCCGATGATGGCAATCAAATCAGTAAACGCGTTGTCGCACTACACTGACTGGACTGTAGGTCACGTCCACTCTGGTGCTTTAGGCTGGGTTGCGATGGTTTCTATCGGTGCGCTGTATCACCTGATCCCTGCTGTGTTCGCACAAGGTCGTATGTACAGTACCAAACTGATTAACACTCACTTCTGGTTACACACCACCGGTGTAGTGCTTTACATCGTCGCCCTGTGGATCAGCGGTATTATGCAAGGCATGATGTGGCGTGCAGTGAACACTGACGGCACTCTGACTTACAGCTTTGTACAGTCGCTGGAAGCTTCTTATCCGTTCTACCTGATGCGCTTCATCGGTGGTTGTTTCGTCGTCGCCGGTATGCTGGTTATGGCTTACAACGTGATTAAAACTGTGCGTGCCAAAGAAGGTACGTTAGAGCCAATCGCAGAAGCGGCATAAGGAGTCAGTCATGTCTAAGAATTACCACGAGTTTATTGAGAAAAACGCCGGCTGGCTCGGCATTGGCACAGTAGTCGCAATCAGCTTCGGTACTATGGTTGAGATCACGCCACTGATGTTTCTGAACGAAACGACTGAGCCGGTAGACAATCTGAAACCATATACAGCGCTGCAATTGGAAGGCCGTGACGTGTTCATCCGTGAAGGCTGCACCAACTGCCACAGCCAGATGATCCGTCCGTTCCGTCACGAGACTGAACGCTACGGTCACTACTCTGTAGCCGGCGAGAGTGTCTGGGAACACCCGTTCCTGTGGGGTTCTAAACGGACAGGCCCGGACCTGGCCCGTGTTGGTGGCCGCTACAGTGACGACTGGCACTATGCTCACCTGATGGATCCACGTTCTGTTGTGCCTCAATCCAATATGCCAGCGTATCCATGGCTGGATACGACGGTACTGGACGGTCAGCTGACAGCGAAGAAAATGGAAACATTTAACGTGCTGACCAAAGGCAAAATGCACAAAGACGATGCTGATGGCGTGATGTACTCAGCGGAAGAAATCGCCGCTGCACAAGAAGCCGTGAAAGGTAAAACTGAAATGCAGGCCCTGATTGCCTATCTGCAATCACTGGGCACAGCACTGAAGTAATTTGCCATGGACTTCGTGACAGTACACAGCATTTTCACCGTGATTATTTTTGTGGCTTTTATTGGCCTGGTGGTCTGGTTGTTTGCGTTTAAGCGCAAACCCGACTTCGATCAGGTCGCAAATGTAATATTTGCCGACGATAAAAAACCACAACAAAAACAACAACAGGAGTCGGATCATGAGTAGCTTTTGGAGTGCTTGGATCATTGTATTAACACTGGCATGTCTGGTTGTATGCTTCGTGTTGCTGACATGGAACCTGAAAAACCATGTTGGCGTTGCAGAAAACGAAACCACCGGTCATGAATTTGACGGGATTTCCGAAATCAACAACCCGCTGCCAAAGTGGTGGACCATTATGTTTTACGCCACCTTCGCCTGGTCGGTGTATTACTTTGCCGCCTACCCTGGCCTTGGCAACTGGAAAGGCCTGTTTGGCTGGACCAGCTCAAACCAGGGTGTCAAATCCCTGGCTGAGTCTAAAGCTGCGGTTGAAGCGAACAAGGCTGCAGGTACACCATCTCAGCTGGACGCAGAATATGTCAAAGCTGAAGGTACTTTTGCCAAAGAATTTGCCAAATATACCAGCCGTCCAATCGAAGAACTGGCATTTGACAAAGATGCATTAAAAGTCGGCCAACGTCTGTTCCTGCAGAACTGCGCTCAATGTCACGGTTCAGATGCACGCGGTCAGCGTGGTTTCCCGAACCTGACCGACAACGACTGGTTATATGGCGGTACTGCGGATAAGATCGTCGAAACCCTGCGTCATGGCCGCAAAGCCGCGATGCCAGCCTGGGGCGAAGCCTTAGGTGAGCAAGGTGTTAAAGAGATGACCGCTTACGTGCTGAGCCTGTCAGGTCGTAAAGTCAACGACAACGACGCAGCTGCCGGTAAAGCCAAGTTTGGTATGTGTGCAGCCTGTCACGGTATGGATGGCAAAGGCTCGTTAGCCCACAACCTGCCGTTTGGTGCACCAAACCTGACTGACAGCACCTGGTTATACGGTGGTTCAGCCGGTACTATCGAACAAACGCTGCTGCACGGCCGCAACGGTCAGATGCCAGCCTTTGGTGAACGCCTGGGTGAAGATAAAATCCACGTGATCGCGGCATACGTATATCGCCTGTCGCGTCCGGATGAAGCAAAATAATTGCTGTCCCCGGCATTTCAATGAAGCCCCCTTGCGGGGCTTCGTTTTATCTGCCTGAAGTTCGTTGAGGAAGGAAGTTGTGATGGTAAAACCCTGGTATAAACAAATCTGGCCATGGCTGCTAATCAGTCTACCGATATTTTCAGTTATCAAAGCAGTACACACTGTTTATATCATGAACCAGCAAAGCCCGGATTTAGTTGTCGACGACTATTATGCTGAGGGCAAAGCGATCAATCAGAACTTGTCTTTGTATCGCGAAGCTGCCGCAAGAAACCTGCATGCCAACATACTGTTAGCCGGTAATAAAGCCGTATTAACCTTTGAAGCCAACAATGTACTGGATAAACAATTAACGCTGGATTTTGTGCATAACACCATCGCCAGCAAAGATTTTACTGTCATCGCTGAGCGCAGCGGCGAAGCCATGTATATCGCCGAGCTGCCCGTGACACCCACCGGCAAATGGAATCTGGTGGTCCACGACCCGGCCAACCAGTGGAAACTGCGGGCTTCGTTAAGCCTGCCAGCAACAGACGCCATTAAACTGACCTATTAAGAATTCTGACAGTCCCATGCTGCAACAGCGTTGTTTTCATTGTCATGAACCTGTACCGGCCGGTACTGATTTTCAATGTGAAGTCCTGAATCAGCTGCAGATGTTTTGCTGCGCCGGCTGTCAGGCGGTAGCCGAGACTATCGTCGCGCAAGGCTTAAGTGATTATTACAAATTCCGCAGTAAAGCTGCGAATAAGGCCAATGCCGTTCCGGCTGAACTGAAAGCCCAGCTACAGAGTTATGACAGCACTGAAGTACTGCAAGATCTGGCAGAACAAATCGGTGATGCCCAGCGCATTGAACTATCGGTTAACGGTATGAGCTGTGCCGCTTGCGCCTGGTTGATTGAACGCCAATTGCAACAGAACCCCGCAGTGAAACGGGTCAGCGTTAATTCCGGCACTGCACGCTGCGAGCTGGTCTGGGATGCCAACACAACACCACTCAGTCAGCTATTGAGTCAAATTACGGAACTTGGTTATCAGGCCAGCCCTTTTGTCGCTGACTTAGAAGAACAACACTTCCAACTCGAAATGAATGCTTATTTAAAGCGTCTGGCGGTTTCCGGCATCATGACCATGCAAGTGATGATGCTGGCTTTTGGCCTGTATTTTGGCGAGTACAGCGGCATCGAGGCCCAGTACGAAGGTTACCTGCGTTGGGTCAGTTTATTGCTGACTTTACCGGTGATGGGCTACGCCGCGCTGCCGTTTAGCAGTAGTGCCTGGCGCGCCTTAAAAGCCCGCCAGCTCAATATGGACGTGCCTATTACACTGGCATTGTATTACACCTTTATTGCGTCTTTGTATGCGACGGTCTTTGACACCGGCGAAGTGTATTTTGAGTCGGTGTGTATGTTTGTCTTCCTACTGCAGCTAGGCAAATTTTTTGAGTTTCGTGCCCGTAAACAAGCACGTGATGCCACCAGCAACCTGCTCAAAGTGATGCCGGTCAGTGCGACGCTGTGGGATGGTGAACATGGCACAGCCACGTCAGCCCGGCGCTTACAAAGTGGCGACCTTATTCTGGTTAAAGCCGGTGAAACCATCCCGGCCGACGGCGTGGTGGACAGTGGTGCCAGCTCTGTTGACGAGTCAATGTTGACCGGTGAATACAAAGCCATCAGTAAACAACGCGGCGACAACGTGCTCGCAGGTAGTATCAACCACGACGGTATTCTGGTGGTGCGGGTGCGCAGTGCACTGACCGAATCCAGGCTTGGCCAGATCATTGCGCTGCAGCAACAGACGTTGCACCAAAAACCAGCACTGCTGGAAAAGACCGACCGTATCGCGCGCTTTTTTGTACAGCGGCTGCTTGTTATCGCCACTGTCACATTTTGCGTCTGGTATTTCTGGATTGATGCCGACCGCGCCTTCTGGGTCACTTTGTCAGTACTGGTCGCCACCTGCCCTTGCGCACTGAGCCTCGCCACGCCTACAGCTATAACCTGTGCTTTGGCCCAGTTAAACAGTAAAGGCGTGCTGATTAAAAACCAGCATGTGCTCGATGTATTGCCGCGGCTCAGTAAAATCTTTTTTGATAAAACCGGTACATTAACACAAGGCCGGTTTAGTCTGACTGCAGTACAAAATTTCAGCCAGCAGTATCAGCAAGACGAGCTGCTGAACCTGATGGCTAATCTGGAACAACAATCTGAACACCCAATCGCCAGAGCCTTTAGCCCGTATTTCCAGCAGCCTGTTGCGATGGAACAGGTTTGCCTGATAGTTGGCGCCGGCCTCTCAGCCAGCTATCAGCAGCAACAATTGCGGATTGGCCGACCGGATTTTTGCGGCCTTGACCCGCAGGACCCGCGGCTGGCTGGTGCTCAGGTCTGCTTCAGTATCGATGGAACGCTGGCGGCCACTGTACAACTGGCCGATCAACTACGCCCTGAAGTTCTAACTTTGGTTGCTGCGCTTAAACAACGCCTGTTAAAGCTCGCAATCCTGACCGGTGATGGCTCTGCCGCAGCTCCGGCCGTTGCCAGCCAGCTTGGTATCACTGAATTATGGCAAGGCTGTAGTCCGGAGCAAAAAGTTGAGGCTATTCAACAGTCAGTGCAAGCAGGCGAAACAGTGTTAATGGTTGGAGACGGCATTAACGACAGCCCTTGTTTCCATGCTGCACACGTGTCAGTAGCGTTGGATAGCGGTACTGAATTATCAAAAAACCAGGCTGATGTCGTGCTGTTGCACAATGATTTGCAACAACTTCAGGCACTGATTGACGGCGCCCGCCGCGCCCGCACTGTGGTGAAACAGAATCTGTGGTGGGCAGCCGGGTACAATCTGGTTATCATTCCGCTGGCGGTTTGCGGCTTTGTGTCGCCTTATGTTGCAGTGATCGGCATGTCCTGCAGTTCATTGCTGGTGGTATCTAATTCATTACGGTTGCTCAAAAAATGAGTATTATCTACGTCCTGATCCCCATTGCGATTATCTTTGTGATGATCGGCATCGCGGTATTTTTCTGGGCCGTGCGTTCTAAACAGTTTGATGACCTGGATAAAGAAGGTTTCAGTATTCTGTTTAATGAAAAGCCGGCTGTAACAGCAAAATCTGACGAACAGCAGCCGCCACAGTCCCGTGAATCCTGAATATTTTGCGGCTTTTTTTGTCGGTTTATTTGGCAGCGCACATTGCCTGCTGATGTGCGGTGGCATGGCCGGTGCGCTGCAAATGCTGATGCCGCCTTCGCGCGCGCGCCGTGGCTGGTTGCAGCTGATGCTTGGGTTTGGCCGCATCAGTAGTTATGCGCTGACCGGCGCATTATTCGGTGGTCTCGGCGCTACGATGGTCGGCAGTACTGGCTTGCTGCCGCAATACTTGCAGCTGTTTGCGGGTCTGATGCTGCTGGCGATGGCGCTGTATATCAGCCGTTTATGGTTTGGTCTGCTCAGACTGGAAAAAGCCGGCCAAACATTATGGCGTCTGGTGCAGCCGCTAAGCCAGAGGCTAATGCCGCTGGATTCCTCCTTAAAAGCCTATGGCTATGGTCTGTGCTGGGGCTATTTGCCCTGTGGGCTGGTGTATTCTGCACTGAGCTGGAGCCTTGGCAGCGGCTCCGCGGTCAATGGTGCGATCTGGATGGGGCTGTTTGGACTTGGCACTTTACCGGCGGTCTTATTGGCAGGTCAGGCTGCAGACGCACTTCGGCAATTACAGCAACAGCAGTGGCTGCGATTTGTGCTCGCCGCACTGCTCGCCGCCTATGCGTTTCAGACAATTTACCTTGCACTTCGCGCTTTGGTTTTTTAAGCTGGGCGTACTTTGGATGGAGTTTGGAAACCTGCGATGAGTTCACCTTCAAGCATTAACTGTCAACACTGCGGCTTTAGCCAGTTGTGTTTGCCATTCACACTCAACGACTCTGAGCTGGATAAGCTGGATCAAATCATCCAGCGTAAACGCCCATCACACAAAGGTGACCATTTGTTTGAAGCCGGTAAACCATTACAGGCTTTATATGCAGTGCGTACGGGTTCATTCAAGACTTATACATTAACTGAACAGGGTGAAGAACAAATCACCGGCTTTCATTTACCGGGCGACGTGATTGGCTTTGACGCCATCGGTGACCAGCAGCACCCCAGCTACGCCCAGGCGCTGGAAACCGCGATGGTATGCGAAATCCCGTTTAATAACCTCGACCATTTGTTAGATCAAGTGCCTAAGCTGCGTCAGCAGTTAATGCGCCTGATGAGTCAGGACATCCATGGCGATCAGCAAATGATGCTGTTGCTCAATCGTAAAACAGCTGAAGAAAAACTGGCCGCTTTTATCACCAACCTCGCCCAACGGTTTGGCAGCCGTGGCTTTTCCCGCAAAGAATTCCGGCTGACGATGACCCGCGGCGAAATTGGTAATTATCTGGGATTAACCGTAGAGACCATCAGCCGTCTGCTTGGACGTTTTCACAAGGACGAGCTGATCCATGTCGATGGCAAGCTCATCACTATTACCAATTTTGAAGAACTAAGCCGCGTCGCCGGAATGGCACAAATCGGTCGCTAAGCTCACCAGCTCTGAGAAAAACCGCCATTTGGCGGTTTTTTTATCTGTTCAGTTCCCTCCTTCTAAAATACAAGTTTTGGCGATGTACGCGGTGGCGGGAACCAATCGCTATCGGATTGATCCAACACAACATCGGCTGTTCCGAACCGGTTTAACTTAGCTACACTGAATTGGTATCTGTGACTGTAACGGAGAATGACGATGGCAACTTATCAGGATGTACTCGTCGTGCTGGATCCCAGCACTGAACAGCAAAAAGCACTGGCCCGGGCCATTGAACTGGCCGAACACACTGCCTGTAAATTGACCGCTTTTTTATCCATCTATGACTTTTCTTACGAAATGACCACGATGCTGTCCGGTGAAGAACGCGAGTCGATGCGTCAGGCGGTGATCACGGACCGCGAGATCTGGATCCAGGAATTGCTGCAGCAAGCCCGCAATAAAGGTATCGCCTGTAGTGTGAAAGTGGTCTGGCATAACCGCCCATTTGAAGCCGTCGTGCAAACAGTGACCGAACATGGCTACGACCTCGTCATCAAAGGCACCCACGATCATGATGTGCTCAAATCGATGATCTTCACCCCAACCGACTGGCATATTTTGCGCAAATGTCCTTGTCCGGTGTTGCTGGTCAAAGAACATGCCTGGCCAGAACAGGGTAACATTCTGGCTGCTGTCAATGCTGGCAGTGAGAAGGCTCATCATAAAGCGCTGAATCAGCTGATTATTCGTCAAGCCAAGGCTATGGCTGCGATGCTCAATGCCAAGGTCCATCTGGTTAACGCATATCCCGGCACGCCAATCCACGTTGCGATTGAGATCCCGGAATTTAATCCGGTCGAATACAATGACAGCATGCGACATCATCATATCGACGCAGCAAACGCGCTGGCCGGTCAATTTGAGATTACCAGTGATGCTGTGCATGTACTCGAAGGCATGCCGGAAGATGTGATCCCGCGCATCGCCAGAGAGCTGGATGCCGAGATGGTGCTGATTGGTACTATAGGCCGCACCGGCCTGTCGGCTGCGATCATCGGTAATACCGCCGAACACGTGATAGACCGGCTCGACTGCGATGTACTGGCACTGAAAACCGAACACTAAGTTTGGTAGAATTCTGTTGCCGCTTGCTGCAAATGGAATTGGCAAGCGGCGCTGATCCGCTATAATGTGCGCCTTTTTATAGTCTGGGTAGCATAATGTCACACTCCGCCGAAGCCAAAGCGCAATACAATCTGAACAAACTGCATAAAAGACTGCGTCGTGGCGTTGGCCAGGCCATTGCTGATTTTGGCATGATTGAGGAAGGCGACAAAATTATGGTTTGCCTGTCCGGCGGCAAAGACAGCTACACCTTACTCGACATTCTGCTCAATCTGCAGCAGTCAGCCCCCATCAGCTTCAGCATAGTGGCGGTAAATCTGGATCAGAAACAACCCGGTTTTCCGGCTGAAGTGCTGCCAAACTACTTAAGCAGCATTGGCGTAGATTTTAAAATCGTCACCGAAGACACCTATTCCATCGTCAAAGAAAAAATCCCGGAAGGCAAAACCACCTGCTCTTTGTGTAGCCGCCTGCGCCGTGGCATTTTGTACCGTACCGCCAAGGAGCTCGGCGCCACTAAAATCGCGCTGGGGCACCATCGCGATGACATGATTGAAACTATGTTCCTGAATATGTTCTATGGCGGCAAAATGAAATCCATGCCACCGAAGCTGATCAGTGACAACGGCGAACATATCGTCATCCGGCCTTTGGCGTACTGCCGGGAAAAGGACATCGAAAAATACGCCACAGCGCGTGAATTCCCAATCATCCCTTGTAACCTGTGCGGTTCACAGGATGGTTTGCAGCGCCAGGTGGTTAAAGAAATGCTCCAGGACTGGGATAAACGCTTTCCGGGTCGCATTGAAACTATGTTTCAGGCCATGCAGAACATTGTGCCTTCCCACATGGTCGACAAAAACCTGTTTGATTTCGCGGCGGTCAGCAAAGACCGCGCCGGCGAATTTGCCGGCGATACCGCTTTTGACAAAGAATCTGTGCCGGCGAAACCGGTCGGATTGTTAGAAGAAGACGACGAAGAACAGCACAGCGCTGTTGTGGTACAACGACTCGAAATTAGTCTCTAAGCGTTTATCGCTGGTGCCGCAGCTTTTTGCTGCACCAGCAACGCTACAACGCTTTAAACCAGCCCCAAATCCCAAGCGAAAAATCTGCAAACAAATCAATACCTAGCGCTGACTTGAGCAGGTAAAGCAGCAGCAAACCCAGCACAGTGCTGATCACGAGCAACATACTAACCAGCACTGCTTTGGCCAGCAGACCTACTTTGTGGCTGCGATGTTCACTGCGTTTATTCCGCCCGGCCACCAACACGTAATAATAACGCCAGCTACCAAGCCCCAGCGTACCACGCACATCCAGCTTGTGTTTACCCCACTGCCGCGCTCCCAAAGCCACCCGTAAGTAGCTCAGCTGCTGCTCAGTGAAGCTTTGCTGCACCTCTGACGGCATTCGCTCCAGTAACTTCTGGATTGCCGGGTCCTGGCGAATATCGTCGCTGGGTGCAGCCGTCATTTCCCTCAGCCTTGCTGTAATAAGGCTGAAAGCTCAGCGGTTTTGGCCTGCATTAAGGCAATATCACCCCTACTTTCCACATTCAGCCGCACCAGCGGTTCGGTGTTGGAGCTCCGCAGGTTAAAGCGCCAGTCGGAAAATTCCAGACTGATCCCGTCTGTGGTATCCAATTTGTCAGCCAACGGCTGATAGCGCGCCAGAATTGCCGCCAGCTTGGCTTTAGGGTCAGCAATAGTGAAGTTGATTTCACCGCTGGACGGAAAGGCGGCAATACGCTCTGCAACTAAGGCTGACAGCGGCTTTTGTTTTACACACATCAGTTCAGCGACCAGCAACCACGGGATCATACCGCTGTCGCAATAAGCAAAATCACGGAAATAATGGTGCGCACTCATCTCACCACCATACACAGCATCCTCAAGCCGCATCCGCTCTTTGATAAAAGCGTGACCAGTTTTAGACTGAATGGCTTCACCACCAGCCTTGCTGACCAGATCAACAGTGTTCCAGGTCAGGCGTGGGTCGTGAATAATGCGTGCGCCCGGATGCTGCTGTAAAAAGGCTTCTGCCAGCAGACCAACAATATAATAACCTTCGATAAACTGGCCCTGCTCATCAAACAAGAAACAGCGGTCAAAGTCACCATCCCAGGCCACACCAAAATCAGCCTGATGCGCCAATACCGCTTTGGACGTGTCAGCGCGGTTTTCTGGCAACAATGGGTTTGGTATACCATTTGGAAAGGTCGCATCCGGTTCGTGATGCACTTTAACAAACTGCAGCGGCAATCCCAGTTCGGCACAACGCGCTTCCAGCGCATCGATGACATGTCCGGCAGCACCATTACCGGAGTTCACCACGATTTTCATCGGGCGGAACAACGCCGGGCGAATATAGCCCAGCAAGTGACTGACGAAATCCGCCAGCACGGACTGCTGACGGTACTGACCCCGGGTCGCAACTGCAGCAAATTCACCCTGCTCAGCAATCGCCTTGATTTCATGCAGACCACTGTCGCCACTAATCGGCTTCGCGCCCTTTTGCACCAGCTTCATGCCGTTGTAGTCCAGCGGATTATGGCTGGCGGTGACTTCGATGCCGCCACAGACGCCTAAATGAAAAGTCGCGAAATAGACTTCTTCAGTGCCGGTCATGCCGATATCAATAACATCGACCCCGGCATCCATCAGGCCATTGGCCAAGGCTAATTTCAGACTCTCAGACGTCGCCCGAACATCCCCGCCGACAACGACAGTTTTCGCTTGTTGATACTGACCAAAAGCGCGGCCAATCCGGTACGCTACATCTTCGTCTAATTCGTCGCCGAGCCGACCGCGAATATCATACGCTTTGACACAACTAATTTTCCGGTACATCTCAGGCCCGCCCATAGCGGTCTTCAAACCGCACTATGTCATCTTCGCCCAGGTAAGAGCCCGACTGCACTTCAATCAGTTCCAGTGGTACTTTGCCCGGATTTTCCAGCGCATGCACTGCAGTAATCGGGATATACACCGACTGATTTTCGGTCAGATACTGGTCAACACCATCAATGGTCACTTTGGCAGTGCCAGATACGACAATCCAGTGCTCGGCGCGGTGATGGTGCATCTGCACCGATAACTTCGCACCGGGCTTGACCGTGATGCGTTTGACCTGAAAACGCTCGCCGTTATCAACTGAATCATATTTGCCCCATGGCCGGTACACTTCACGGTGGAAAGTCACTTCCGGCCGCTGCTTGGCTTTGAGCTGTGCGACGATGTGTTTCACATCCTGCGCCTGATCTTTGTGTGCCACCAACACTGCATCTTTGGTACTGATCACGACCAGGTCCTGCACGCCGACAGTGGCAACGAGCTGTTGTTCGCTGCGTACATAACAATTTTGGCTATTCTGCGACCAGACATCACCCTGATGGCAATTACCGTTGCCGTCTTTACCGCTGACCTGCCAGAGCGCAGCAAAACCACCTACGTCGTTCCAGCCAGCCGCTAATGGCAGCACTACGACGCTCTCCGGTTCATCCCGACTCAGCGGTTCCATGATGGCATAATCGATGGAATTGTCCGGGCAGGCTTC
>CAMLRA010000093.1 GCA_946482325.1 uncultured Chromatiaceae bacterium
GAAACTAAAGCTGCCTGCGCGGCATTCCAGCTCAACAGCTGATCGGTTTTGTTACTACTCAGCCAGGGCGACGCGGACAATAAAGTAGAACTGCGTCCGGAATCATTGATTTGCAAAGGCAGCAGGTCGGCCAGATCGTGTGGGATCTGTGTTGCTAATAGACGCTCGCCCACACGTTGCTGATCGGTATAAGCCCCACTCGCCAGTTGTAATGCGATGAGCTGAGATTGCGCCGGCTCAAAGATAAAAGAACCTGCAGGACCAGACAGCAATAACTTCTTATCATCCCAACGGGACATCGTATGAAAGGCGTAAGGGAAATCTGCCACTTTTTGCACAGCTGCTGTGACCAGATCATAGTGGAACAACGTGGTGTTAAAATCATCCTGTTGCAATAACACCCAGGCCTGACGCTGACTTAGCAGCGTTGCCACAGGCCTCTGATAGGACTCAGCAAAACTCTGCTGTAATTCAGCTTTCTGACCATTAAAACGCCACAGCTGGGTGGCACCGGAATCTGGGTGCTGGTCCAGCCATACCAATTCCCTGCCATCGGCAGCCAGCCCCTGTGCAATAAATTGCTGGCATGGCAGCCATGGCGCGATCTGTTGTTCCAGCTGATGCACCTGCATCCGGAAAATCCCGCAACTTTTGCCGCTGACGGCCTGAAACACAAAGTCATGCCCCAGCCACTGCCCAGCACCGATGGCATCAAATTGCTGTATCTGTAATTGCTTACGATGACTGTTCAGGTGGTGAGCGATCCAGCGCCAGCGTTGGTCATTGGTACGTTGTTGATAATACAAAGTTTGACCATCAGGGCTTAACAATGGCTTCTGTTCTTGACCAGCCATAGCACTGATTGTCACTTGCTGGGTGAAAGCCGGTACTAAGCTGTTTTTACCGAAAAACAGCAACAGACTGGTCACTAACGCCACCACAGCACAAAGGAAAAAAGCCGACAGTAGTTTCAGGCGCCGCTGTTGCTCACGGCGACTTTGCCGTTGTGCCGGAGATTGGGCGCGTGGGACTTCTGTTTCAAGTTCTGACTCTTCTTTTGTCTGCAACACTGTCGGCTTAAGCCTCAGCGCAACTTTATCCGGTGCCGGTTTTGCCAACAGCTGAATAGGCGCCACCCAACGATAGCCTCTTTTAGGCAACGTTTCGATATAAGAAGCGGGTTTAGTCGTGTCCTGCAACAGTTTACGTAGCACCCCGATGGCGCGCATCAAAGCCGCATCTGTGCCTTCAGCATCCCCCCAAATCGCATCCAGCAGGTCGGCTTTCGCATGGATGACGTCAGGTTGGGCTAGAAAATGATTTAACAGCTTGTGTAAGCGGGGTTCCAGCACCAAAGGCGCCAGTTCAGACTGGAGTGTTTGATTGTTTTCAGCAGAGAGGGCCTGTGATTCCAGCCGCCACAAAGTACCAGTCCCAGGACTGTATTTCCAGCTACCAAAACTTAAAGTGGTATCCGCCAACTGCATGCAACACCCCCGCCATCAGATAGCGGGGAGTATACATGAGTTTAATAACCTAGCTGCGTGTTTGTGATGCTTTGAAGGAGCAAAAAATCTTTAGTTATGAGGAGTTTGACTACTTGGCATGACAATACACCCTGGCCAAAGGATACATTCGCCTTGAGTCTCTTCTTCCTGCTCGTCACCAACTTCTTCGGTCGGAGCCAGCAACATGGTGTTACCGTGGTTATCTACAAAATAATGTGTACTTTGGGCAATCGCTTCACCAAAAGTGGCGAATCCGAATAATGTACACAGTAAAACAGATTTGCATAATCTCATGTTTCGAAGCCTCAGTTTTTTTTGCAAAGTAAGTGAGGATATCCGAGCATGAAAGGTGGCCCCGTAACATAACGAAATGTTGATAAATACCTTATAAATTTGATTCAACAAGTTTTAGTTCTGCCAAATCAACATCTCCAGTTTGACCGTCATCCAAATATATAAATGATTCGTCTTCGCTGATTGAAAACCGGCGCCCAAACACCTTCTGTTCAATTCCAGTATTCGAAATCACCCCCGAATCAACGTCATAGCTATGAATATAATACCTATTTTGTTCGTCCGCCCTTACAAAATAAATTGACTCACTACGTAAGACTATCTGAGGGGCGATAAAATCTTGCTTCGGTAAGAAACTCAGAGTTTCAGTTTTATTGGACAAGCGATGTACAATTTCGAATGTATCGTTATTCATGTAGCTACGGACAATGTATTTACCATCTGGACTTTCTTTATAAAAATCGAATTCGTTTTTTTGTAGCACGACATTATTCGTTTTAAGAGAATGTTCAGCAAGCTGCCATCGCCCCTGTATCGACAACAAGTAGTAAACTGTATTACTGTCTGCTCCCCAAGTGGGGAGTCTAGATTGCTGGTCTGGTTTTGTAAGGAGTATAGGTTCAGAATCAGCCTGTAAAAGCCAGAGTTCACCGCCAGTGACGATCAATAGTTTTTTGCCGTCAGGGGAAAACTCCAACGTCTTTGCAAAGAAATTACCCGAGAATTTACTGATTTGCTGTTGCCTTCCATCCGCATAGTGCAGCCAAACTTGCTGACTACCTGACCTGTTTGACATAACAGCTGTTGGCCCCCCTGGTAGAGGATTTATCTCAATCAATCCCTGAGTCCTGGTCGCAAAATCTAGTACTACATTGCTTGCCGTCGAATTCTTTAATGGATTATTTAACTTACGGATATTGCTCTGCCAAATACGCCCTACGTTAGCTAGAACTTTGTTCTCTTTTGTAACCAGTACTTCAAGAGGAGTAACGTCTGTGTGGGCGTAGATCACACTGGCAGCGGTGTCGACATTCAAAGTTGACAACTGGTTTGTACTCGAGGGGTAGAGAATTTCACGATCCTCATTAAACCAATCCACATTACCCGGATAACTCTCTTTCAGCTGGAGTAAAAACTTAGTCGATCGGTCTCGCAAGTTTAAAAGCCATATCTGCCCGGCAACCCCGGCCGTGTCTCTTAAAAATACCAACTTGCTTCCATCGTTCGAAAATCTGGCAGCATAATCTCCGATACTAGTTTGCGGCGGTGTAGTAAGTTGTTCCGGCCTCCCGCCTGCTGAAGACAGTAACATGAGAGACATATTACCTGCAGCATCGTTCCAGTCTGGATATACTATGAATTGGTTATCCGGAGACCATGACATCCGGGCACCCATGTTATTTTTATTGCATTTTATGAGTAACTCATCGGACGCAATAGTCATACTCGGCAAGTCCAGTGTCATTTTTCTAATTTCACAATTTTCTTTTCGTTTCAGCTGCTGATATACCAACGTGCGTCCATTCGGGGACCATGTTGCACCAGTTAAGCTACTATCCTCTAAAACCTTTAATGTCTTCTTCTCTAACGTCTGCAAGTCTTGGACGACTAAAACCCAGCGACCGCCAAGTTCCATTGAATGACTAAAAACTAAATAACGACCATCATTAGAAACATCCGGGTAGAGTTCCAGCCCGTCCATGCTGGAAAGCGGTTCAAAACGACCAAAAGGTACATGCTGTTCGAGCTGGCTTTGCTGCCAATAGTGCCAGCCGGTGACGGCCAGCATACAACTGACAAATACTGCAGCAAGTAACCACCAATGCCGATGCTGATTGTGGTTTTGGTGTTTTCCGGCGAGCTCGCTCTGAGTGGTTATTGCGTCTGTGTCAGCATTATCAGCAACAAGAATGACTTCCGAGACCGGCGCAATAAAGCGAAAGCCGCGCTTGGGGATCGTTTCGATATACTTTGGCTCACGACTGTCATCTCCGAGCGCTACCCGCAATACACGGATCACTCGGGAGATGCGCCCGTCCGAAACATCGCGGACGCCCCAGACATCACTGAGTAATTCATCCCGGGTGATCAACCGTCCGGCATTGACCAGAAAATAATTCAGCGCCTTCTGGCACAGATTATCCAGACTGGCTGTTTCGCTGATATCACCGGTTTCATCGATTTTGACTAATTTATCCTGTTGGGGCAGATACCACCAATCACCGACTTTTAAGTGTTGTTCTGGTTTGGCTGACATATGCTGCTCATTTTTTATTAACAATTAATCGCAGGTATCACTCAGCGGCATTTCAACTGAAATGACCGGTAATAACAATACATTAACGCAACTTTCTGCGACCGGCTGACCTGATAATTTTGAAATAAATTGTTTACGGATTTTGTCCGGCACCGCGCGGAACAGCGAATTAGGTGGCATCCGGTTGAAATAGCCGGCAAACACCGGTAAGGCGCCGCTGCCACCGGTCAGACCAATGGCCTGGTTATCATCACGGCCTAGCCAGACCACAATGCCTGTTTCGTGATCAAAGCCGCTGAACCAACTGTCCCGATAATCGCTGGATGTACCGGTTTTACCGGCAAAGCGGGTACGTGGAAACTGTGCTGATAACGCCGCCGCAGTGCCCTGCTGTGTCGCCTGCTGCAGGGCGTATTGCAACAGATACAATGGTTCCTGCGCGATACGCTGTTCTGCTTTTTGTTGACGCTGATACAGCACATGACCTTCTGTGGTGGTAATAGCACTGACCGCAGCCAAAGGCAGATATTGACCTTTGTTCGCCAACGTCTGATACAGCTGCGCCACTTCAAAAGGACTGAGCTCTATAGCTCCCAGCAACGACGACGGCTGCAATGACAGCTCACGCTGCAAGCCAAGCTGTTGCAGATTATCAGCCAGTTTAGGCAGGCCAACCTGCATGCCAAGCCGCACAGTCGGAATATTCAGCGACTGGCTGAGCGCTGTGACTATCGGCACCGGGCCTCGAAATTTTTTATCATAGTTTTGTGGCTGCCAGTTACGGCTGCCGCTGCGCAAATTCATCGGCGAATCTTGCAAAATGGTACCGAGATTAAAAACTGCCGGTTGCTGCAACGCACCTAAATACACCACAGGTTTGACAATACTGCCGATTTGCCGGCGCGCCGACAATGCACGGTTGTAACCGGCATATTGCATCTGACGGCCGCCGATAATGGCTTTTAATGCGCCGCGCTGGTAATCAGTGACCAGCATCGCGCCTTCAATTTTGTCATTCAGCTGGCTCAAGCGGGCCGACATCGCCTGCTCGGCTGCCTGCTGCGCCATCGGGTCCAGATAAGTAAAGACCCGTAGCCCCTGCTGAAGTTGCGAGGTATCGCTGATCAGCTGACGTAATTCCTGGCGGACTTTGTCGATATAGGCCGGAAAACGGCCTTTTAAATGTTGTCCGAGCGGGATCACATCCAGCGCTTGCTGTTTGGCGGCGTTGTGCTGGTCATGATTCAGGATGCCGTGTTCAGCCATTAAATCGAGAATGAGATCACGCCGGCTCAGTGCACGGTCGGCAAAGCGGCGCGGGTCATACACCGACGGACCTTTAATAATCCCGACCAGCAAGGCGTATTCGTGCGGCTTTAATTCTGCCAGCGGTTTGCCAAAATACAGCCGGCTGCCAAGCCCAAGGCCGTGCACCGGGTTGTCTTTGAACTGGCCGATAAAAATCTCGTTTAAATAGGCTTCCAGAATTTGGTCTTTGCTGTAGCGGAAATCCAGCACCAACGCGATCAGCGCTTCATTTACTTTGCGCAAATAAGTACGTTGCTGGTTGGTATACATGTTCTTCGCCAGCTGCTGGGTCAGCGTCGATCCGCCTTGTACAGTGCGGCCGGCCAGCAGGTTTTGCCAGAAGGCGCGGAGAATAGATAACGGCGACACCCCGTGATGGCTATAAAACTCCCGGTCCTCGACCAACAACAAAGTCTCCCGGATCGGCTGTGGCACATCAGCTAAACGAACCAGTTCGCGGTCTTCCTGCTCGGCAGCCACCAGATGTTGTAATAATTGCGGTTCCAGCCGGGCTTTTTGCAGCGTTTTATCACCCTGATACAGCCGCTGCACAAATTCACCAGCGAACTCGACACTAAACTGCCGTACACCGTCAGCGCCATCCGGAAACTCAAAAGCGCGCCGCACCACATGCACCGTATTGCCACTGACATCATATTGCCCGGGGCCGTTCAGCCGCGGATCTGCGCTATATTGCAGTCGCGACAGTTCATCAAGAAATTGCTGCTGATTTAAGTGACTACCCGGTGTCAGTTCCAGCGTGCGGCCATATAACTGCGCCGGCACCTGCCATTTATGCCCGGAAAATAACGTGGTGATTTTGCTGTCGAGGTAAATCAGATAAATCGACATCGCCGCGAGTAGCAGCAAGCCAAGTTTCAGGCTGAATAACAATACTGAACGCAGCAGTGGATTCATCGGCGCTTTTTTTGCCGTTTTACGTTTTGTTGTCATCGGTCCGTCGCTTTATTTGCCATGGCTTTTTTGGTTTTATTGGTTGGTTCTGCTTCTGCCGGGTCATCCGGCCAATAATGCTTCGGATATCGTCCGCGCATTTCCTTTTTCACATCCTGATAAGCATTTTGCCAGAAACTGGCCAGGTCACGGGTCACCTGCAATGGTCGTTTTGCCGGGGACAACAACGTAATAGTCACAGGCACAGCGCCTTGCCCAACCGTTGGCGTGGTTAGCTGGCCAAACATTTCCTGCAACCGGATTGCTAAATGCACATCGCCGTCCGGTTGATAATCCAGCGCAACATAAGTGCCTAAAACTGAACGCCAGCTGGCCGGCAACAAGACATCGAGCTTTTGTTGCTGCGCATAATCAAGCCTGTCCCGCAAAATCTGGCTCAGGTTCAGCTGCTGTAACTGTGTCAGACTGCGCACATCGCCAAGATAGGGCCCGAGCCAGTCCGGGAGGCTATCTTGCAGCTGCGTGAAGGATAAATCGGGCCAGGGCTGCTCTGGTTGTAATTGCCGCGCCAATGCCAGCCGCTGCTGCAACTGCACTGCTTCATCAGACCAGTTCAAAATCTGCAGACCTTTTTTCTGCAAGTAGTCGAGCCAGGCCTGCCGCCGGTCATCGCTGAGTATTTCTTCATTGCGCTGTTGCCGTTTGAGCACCAAAGCGCCGAGCCGCAGCTGTTTTTCAGCAATAAAACGGCCGTTTTGTTCATCAAATTCCAGTCGGTTCTGCCAGTGCAAATCGGCCTGCCAGCTTTGAATTAACGCATCAAGCGACCATTTCTCGGCCAGGCTTATCACCGCTTGCTGCTGCCACAGGCGCAAATCCGCCACGACCAGCACTGCCGAGCCCTGCAGCGCATCGTCCGGCGGTAGACTGGCACCAGTGCCATTGGCCAGCAGATAACCCTGGCCACGATTTAGCGCAATACGGTCCGGAAAAGCCCGGCTTAACAGCTCTGGTGTGAGCGCCAGAGGCAGGCTTTGACTATGCCGTCCCTGCATCAGCTGTAGTAATTGCTGGTACTGCTGCTTCGCCATGTCAGTTTGTAACCTGAGCTGACTACTGAGTTCAGTCTGAGCAAAACGCCGGCTTTGTTCGATTTGGGCGGCAATAGTTGCCGCCAGGCTCACAGCACCGCTTTCACCTTGCTGCTCTAAATGACGCGCATGCAATAACATCGCGGCTAAACGCGGCTCGACCGGCAGAGCCAGCATCTGTCGGCCTTTAGCAGTCAGTTGCAGCCGCTCGTCCAAAGCACCGAGCAGCTGCAGACATTGTTCGGCGGCCTGCAATTGTTTTGATGGTGGCGGGTCCAGCCAGAATAAATCACTGACTTTGGCACCCCAGCCAGCGATATCAAGCCGCAGCGCCAGTAAATCAGCCTGCAGGATATCCGGTACTGTCTGGGCCCGGCGGCGCTGCCATTTCTCCAAGGTATCCAGCCGATAGCAGACGCCGGGCATTAAACGACCAGCGCGGCCTGCCCTTTGTGTTGCAGCCGCCTGACTGATTTGAATAGTGTCGAGTTTGCTAAAACCGAGTTTCGGCTCAAACACTGCGGCACGGGCCTGACCGGAATCAATAACCACACTGATGCCATCAATAGTTAAACTGGTTTCGGCGATATTAGTCGCCAGCACCACTTTGCGCTGACCGGCCGGCGGTGCAGCGATGGCGGCCTGCTGTTCTGCTAACGACAAACTGCCAATCAGCGTATGCACTTTGACGGACGCGTCCGACAAGCGCTGTTGTAAATACTCGGCACACTGGTCGATTTCACGCTGGCCTGGTAAAAACACCAGCAGGTTGCCCTCATGTTGCGTCAGTGCCTGCAGCACTAAATCACCGCATTGCAACGCCAGCGGCTGCTGAGTCGGCACCTGGTACCGTACATCGACCGGAAAACTGCGGCCGAGACTTTGCAGTACTGGTGCGGCCAACTGCTGCTTGAGTTTGTCGGTATCGAGCGTCGCGGACATCAGCAGCAACTTTAGCTGGTCGTTGAGCTGCTGCACTTCTAAAGCCAGTGCCAGTGCCAGATCAGTTTGCAAACTGCGTTCATGGAATTCGTCAAAGATCAGCAGGTCGACAGCTTCAAGCAGTGGGTCACTCAGCATCTTGCGGATCAACACGCCTTCGGTCACCACAAGCAAGCGGGTTGCCGCCGACTGTTTTTGCTCCAGCCGGATCTGATAACCAACCGTTTGCCCGACCGCTTCACCCAGCTGCTGCGCAAGATAAGCCGCAATACTTTTGGCCGCCAATCGACGAGGTTCCAGCATGATGATTTTTTTGCCGGCAAAAGCAGGCTGTTGCAGCAAATACAGTGGCAGATAGGTGGATTTACCAGCACCGGGCGGCGCGGTTAGGATCACCTGTGGGGCTGATGCAAGCTGCTGGACCAGCGCCGGCAGAATTTCGGCAACCGGCAAGGCTGCAGCTGGAACAAGCGTCATAGCAGTCCGTGTCAGTAAAAGTGAAACGCGGTAGCACCGGGGTCAGCACTACCGCAGGTCTGATTAAGCAGTTTCGCGCAAAAGCGTTTCGGCAATTAACCGGATGCCCATCCCCGTTGCGCCCGCGCCCCAGAAGCCATTGGCGGTGCCTTGAAATGCCGCAGCTAAATCCACATGCAACCAACCGGCACCGTCATTGCCAACAAAACGGCTGAGGAAACCGGCAGCGTTACTGGCGCCCCCCGTGCCGCCCCCTTTGACCGGCCGGCTATTGGCCGTATCGGCATACGCAGAAGGACATTGCTGCTGGTGCCAGCGCTCCAGTGGTAGAGGCCAGGCCGGCTCTGCCACTACGCTCGCGTAGCCCAGCACCCGTTGTTGCAGGCCTTTATCCAGACCAAAAATCGCGTTGTATTCAGTACCAACCGCCATCATCGCTGCGCCGGTTAAGGTCGCTGCATCAATCACCAGCGGAGCACCGGACGCGGCTGCGATTTGTAAACCGTCGGCCAGTACTAAACGTCCTTCTGCATCGGTGTTGACGATTTCCACCGTCACACCGTTTTTGTATGTCAGAATGTCACCCAGTTTAAAGGCGCGGCCGTTAATCAGGTTCTCGGCGCAACATAAAATCAGCTGCACGCGTTTTTGCAGGCCCTGACTGATTGCCAGCGCAAGCGCTGCGGTAACAGTGGCGGCACCGCCCATGTCACATTTCATCGTCAGCATGCCTTCAGAGGCTTTAATCGAATAACCACCGCTGTCAAAAGTGATGCCTTTACCAACTAACGCAGCAGCGACTGGCGCTTGTGAGTCGGCGGACGGATTATAATCCAGCACCAAAATAGCCGGCGCGCGGTCGCTGCCACGCCCTACCGCATGCACGCCAACCCAACCTTCGCTCAGTAGCATATCACCGCTGATCACCCGGTGCGTGACTTTACCGGCACCGGCTACAGCGCTGATAAACTCGATGGCTTCATGGCAGAGTTTTTCCGGGTATAAATCTTCCGGCGCGGCGTTGGTTTGTTTTTTTGCCCAGGCGAAACACTGTTGTAATGCCACCAACTGCGCCACTGTGGCGTCATCACCAGTCCAGTGCACACCGCCTAATTTTTTCGCACTGCAGAACCCCTGATAAAAGGCCCATTGTTTATCCAGCGTCCAGCCATCGCCAGCCAGCTGCAGTGTCTGCACGCCGAGACCATCTAAAGTCCGGCCGGCTTTTTGAATTTGCCGCAGCGTGTCGTTACCACTCTGATGGATTTGATAACCATCGGCAGTTGGCGTTAACAGCGGGTTTTTACCAAAACGGACGTCAGCAGCAGCGCTGCTTAATTGAATTTGCAACAGTTCAGCCATAACAAAACCTTTTAATCGGGACAAATACCACAATGTGCCGAGTGTATCACAGCGCAGCAAAGACAGGACAGCCGCGCGCACCGCTGCGGTTATTGCGTCAGAATGCTGTGCAGCATCTTCGCGCTAAGACCAATCAGTAGCAGCGCAAAGATTTTTTTTAAGGTCGCCACCGGCAAACGATGCGCCAGTTTTGCGCCAAGCGGCGCCGTATAAAAGCTGACTGCCGAAATCAATAAAACGGCAGGCAGATAAATATAACCCAGGCTAAATGGCGGTAAACCAACCTGGTCCCAGCCTGCCACGGCGTAACCTATGCTGCCGCTGAGCGCAATTGGCAAGCCAATAGCAGCAGAAGTGCCAATTGCCTGCTGCACCCGCACATTACACCACGTCAGAAACGGCACTGTCAGTGAGCCGCCACCAATCGCCACCAATGCAGAAATACTGCCGATACCGACACCGGTCGCAGTCATGCCAACAGCCCCGGGCAAGTGCCGGCTTGGTTTAGGTTTGATATTCAGCAGCATCTGCAGCGCTACATAGGCCATAAACACACTGAAAAATATCGCCAGTGGTAACGCACTGACACGGGCCGCAATAAAAGTGGCACCAAAAGTGCCAAGCACGATGCCGGCGCTCATCAGCCGCACCACGGGCCACAACACGGCCTGATGCTGCTGATGCGTACGGGTACTGGCGATACTGGTCAAAATAATCGAAGCCATCGATGTCGCGAGTGCAATATGCACCACCTGTTCCGGCAGAAAATTCAGTGACATAAACAAGGTCGTCAGCACCGGTACCATAATTGCGCCGCCGCCGACGCCAAGCAGCCCGGCGACAAAACCGACGACTGCGCCCAATAATAAAAATGCCCACCAAATTTCCATCTTGTCCTCAATCTCCTGTTATTTACTTCATTTTCTGCTATTGTGCCGGCCCTTTTCCGCGCATGTAACGGAAAGCGGTGAAAATTGCCACGGTTTGCTGAGAAAAACAGCAGAACCGGATGACGGTTCTGTGGTCTGTCTGTATACTTCCGCGGCTTTTTTTAATGTGATTGCGATGGTGCCGATATTCTGCTATCAATAGCCGCCATCTTTTTGCTTGGCACTGTTATACAGGAGACTACCATGCCAGAAGGCAAAACTACCAAATCTCTCGGCCTGTTGGCCATGGCTGGCGTGCTGCCTTATCAGGAAGCGCCGGGCGAAGAGTACATGAACCCGAAGCAGCTGGAACATTTCCGCAAAATCCTCGACGCCTGGCGTCAACAGCTGCGTGAAGAAGTGGACCGCACTAAAAACCACATGGCCGACGAAGCTGCAAACTTCCCGGATCCAGTGGACCGCGCGGCACAGGAAGAAGAATTCAGCCTGGAACTGCGTGCCCGCGACCGCGAGCGCAAACTACTGAAAAAGATTGAAAAAACCCTGCAGAAAATCGAAGACGAAGACTTCGGTTACTGCGATACCTGCGGCATCGAAATCGGTATCAAACGTCTGGAAGCCCGTCCAACGGCGGACCAGTGTATCGATTGTAAGACGCTGGCAGAGATCAAGGAAAAACAACTCGGCGGTTAATGATGACCGTCGACTTCTCCTGTGTCAGGGGCCGGTTTGCGCCATCGCCATCCGGCCCTTTGCATTTCGGCTCTTTAGTAGCCGCGCTTGGCAGTTATCTGCACGCCAAATCACAAGGCGGCCAATGGCTGGTCCGCATTGAAGATATCGACGCCCCCCGCACTGTGCCTGGCGCTGACAGCGACATTTTGCACACGCTGGAACAATTTGGTCTCTATTGGGACGAGAACGTCGTCTGGCAAAGCCAACGGCTTGATTTATACCAGCATTATTTCGAACAATTCAGCAAGCAACTGTATGGCTGTCAGTGTAATCGTGCCCGTATTGCCACTTTGGGCGGAATTTATGACAGTCATTGCCGCGACAAAGGACTGACAAACGCCGACGCGCCGCTGGCCTGGCGTCTGAAAAGCGCAGGAGTCAACACTGAATTTACCGATGTGTTCCGTGGCCTGCAGCAGATCCCGGCTGCCCTTGCCGGAGAAGATTACATCATCAAACGTCGCGACGGCCTGTTTGCCTATCAATGGGTGGTGGTGATTGACGACGTCGAGCAGCGCATCAGCGAAGTGATCCGCGGCGCCGATTTATTACAGATGACGCCGCGCCAGCAAGCGCTGTGCCGCACTTTTGGTGCGCCGGTGCCGGTGTATGGTCATTTGCCGCTGGCCGTCACAGCGCCCGGCCACAAACTCAGTAAACAAAATCACGCCACCGACATTCGCCGTTTTGCCCCGGCGCAATCGATGACTGCTGCGCTGCGTTTTTTAGGCCAGCCGCTGCCTGCAGCTGCAGAGCTGTTGCCGGTGACTGAATTGCTGCAGTTTGCGCTGCAGCACTGGCAAGCGGCAGCTGTGCCACAGCGGCCTGAAATTCAAATCAACAGTTTTACCTGACCGGTTTCAGCTTGCTGGTAGATTAGCGGCAGTACCGGTATTTTCATTCATTTTTTCACCAGCCTGCGTTATCATACCGGCAATTTTTTTCGCCTGTCAGGTGACTGGCCTCTGGCCGCATTGAAGTCTGTCTGTTACCGGAATGCGCTGCCAACAAGTGCCGCAGCAATGCGCCGCCAAAACTCACCACACAACACTGTTCTTTCAAGGAGAAAGGCCATTATTTCCAGAGTGTTAGATTTTTGCCGCAAGCTCACCGGCAAAAAAGCCAAAGCCATTACCGAAGCGGTGGTGGAACAAACCGACATCCAGCAACCTGCTGAGGTTCAGGAACGTCGTCCACGTCGCACTAATGTTGAGTATCAGCGCAACGACAATGGCCGTCCGGGCCGGCCACCACGTGAACGTTTTGAGCGCCACAGAGACAATCCATATCAAGGGGACCGCCCGCGTCATGACTCACATCGCGACACACCCCGCCCGCGTCGCGACAGCGGCAATCTGGGCCCTAAACTAAACCCTGATCATCAGTCAGCGATTTTACCGGCGCTGCGCGTCATTCCACGCGACCAGCACAATATTTCGCGCAAAGACATCAGCCCGAATGCACTCAAAGTGCTGTACCGCTTAAACGACGCCGGTTTTGAAGCCTATCTGGTCGGCGGCTGTATCCGCGATTTGTTACTTGGCCTTACGCCAAAAGACTTTGACGTCGTCACCAACGCCACACCTGACGAAGTGCGGGCAGTGTTTAAAAACTGCCGGCTGATTGGGCGGCGTTTTCGCCTCGCGCATGTGGTGTTTGGCCGTGAGGTGATTGAAGTAGCAACCTTCCGCGGTCACCACAGTGGCGGCGAAGACGAAGACAATATCCCGGCCGGTGTGCGCTCAGATCATGGCCAAATCCTGCGTGACAATGTCTACGGCACTATCGAAGAAGACGCCGAGCGCCGCGATTTCAGCATTAATGCGCTCTATTACTCTGTGCGCGACTTCGCCATTTACGATTTCGCCAATGGTGTTGCAGCCATCCAGCAACGCAAGATTGAACTGATTGGTGACCCGGAAACCCGCTACCGCGAAGACCCGGTGCGGATTTTACGCGCCATCCGCTTTGCCACCAAACTGAATATGGAACTGGCGCCAGCCACGGCAGCGTTAATTCCAGAACTGGCAGTCCTGCTGAAAAACATCCCGGCGGCGCGTTTATTTGACGAATCGCTGAAGTTGCTGATGGCCGGCAAGGCGTTTGACAACTTTGTGATGATGCGCGATCTGGGTATCCTGAAACAGCTATTGCCACAAGTGCATAAAGTGCTGAAACAAGACAGTGAAGGCAAAGTCTTTAACCTGATAACATACGCGCTGCAAGACACTGACGAGCGCGTGGCGCAGGATAAACCGGTCACCCCCGCTTTTATCTACGCGGCATTGTTGTGGTATCCGGTGGAACTGCGGATGCAAACGCTGCTGATTGAAAGTGGCCTTAATGATATTGATGCGCTGAATATCGCGATGACCGAAGTGCTGGACGACCTGGTTCGCACTATCGGTATTCCAAAACGATTTACGCTGGTCGTGCGCGATTTATGGTCGCTACAAAGCAGGTTGGGGAAAAGAGCCGGCCGGCGCGCATTTAAACTGATGGAGCTGCCGAAATTCCGCGGTGCCTTTGATTTTATGCAATTACGCGCCAAAGCCGAAGGCGGCCAGCTCGCCGGGCTGGCGTTGTGGTGGCAGCAGTTTGTCAACGCCGATGACGCCGAACGTGAAGAGCTGGTGCTGGATTTAGGCAAAGAAGGCATTGAACCACGCAAACCGCGGCGTAAACGCAAGCCAGTGCGGCGCAAACCGGCGGCTGATCAGGCATGATCCGGGTGTATCTCGGCCTCGGTGCCAACCTCGACGCGCCGCTTTTGCAGCTGCAGCAGGCAGTCAACGCTTTGATGCAGTTACCACAGAGCAGTCTGGCAGCAGTCAGCAGTTTCTACGGCTCCAAACCGATGGGGCCGCAAGATCAGCCGGATTATGTCAACGCAGTTGCCGCGTTGGATACCCGGTTGGCTCCGGAACTGTTACTGGACGAATTACAGCGCATTGAGCTGGAACAGGGCCGGCAACGTAAAGATGAACGTTGGGGCCCGCGCACGCTGGACCTGGATATCCTGCTGTATGGTGAGGAAATTCTCACCACGCCACGGCTGACAGTGCCACACTATGGCCTGCATCAGCGTGAGTTTGTGGTCTACCCTTTGCTTGAGCTGGCGCCGGCACTGATGATCCCAGGCCTTGGTGCGCTGGCAGATATTGCGTTACAGGTGCCGCGCAACGATCTGACGATCCTGGCGGCGCCGCAAGTCTGAGATCTGGCGCTTTCGCGCCATCTGATGCTTGCAGCACCGGGCTTAATATGCCATCTTGCGCGCGGATTTTTTAATGGTCGGATGAGAGCATCATG
>CAMLRA010000094.1 GCA_946482325.1 uncultured Chromatiaceae bacterium
GCACATCCGGCATTTCAATACCATGATCCACAGAGTTACGTACTAAGTGCACTAACGGGTCGGCTAAGGCTTCAACCAGGTTTTTATCCAGATCGGTTTCTTCACCTTCTAACTCAAGGTTTATCTCTTTTTGCAGAGAACGGGCTAAATCACGCACTACCCGCGGGAACCGGCCAAACACCTTTTTGATAGGCTGCATCCGGGTCTTCATCACTGCACCTTGCAGATCTGCAGTTACCACATCCAGATTAGAAATGGCTTTACTCATTTCTTCATTCTGAGCAACGGTCGACAAACTAACCAGACGGTTTCGCACCAGCACTAACTCACCAACCATATTCATGATTTGGTCAAGTCGTTTGGTATCAACCCGAACTGTTGTATCTGCCTGTGCAGCGCCTTTACTTTCGCCATCGCCGCTGTCTTTATCTTTGGCAGGCAGCGCGGCTTTTGGCTCTTCAGCTTTGGCTACGGGAGGTTTTACTGCCGGGGCTGGAGCTGGAGCCGCCGAAGGTTTTGCTGGCTCAGGTTTTGCTGGCTCAGGTTTCGCTACGACAGGAGGCTTCGCTACAGGAGAAACTGCAGCTGTCGCAGGGCCAACCGGCGCTTTGCCTTTGCCATGCAGCTCATCCAACAACGATTCAAATTCGTCATCACTGATGTCATCACCACCAGCGGCAGGCGCAGCCGTTGGCGATGCAGAGGGTTTCGCTGGTGCTGGGGATACAACAGGTGCAGCATCGATCTGACCCGGAATAAACGAACCTTTGCCATGCAGCTGATCAAGGATGGCTTCAAACTCGTCATCGGTAATGTCTGTGCTGTCTGAGCTTATTGCGACTGGTGCCGGCGCAACGGGTGCACTGTCACGGCCCGGCGCACCTGAGCCATGTAACTCATCAAGCAGGCGTTCAAACTCATCTTCGTTGATATCATCTAGTGAACCCGAAGTTGCAACAGGTTCTGCTTCTGTTTCATAAGATACTGCAGCATCGAAGGACTCAATGCTCATCTCTGGTTCAGCGACTGCGGCATGATGAACCACTTCAGCTTCACCTTCCCCCTCAGGTTCACTCAACCGATGCAAGGCGTGTAGCAATTCAGGCGCTGCGGGTTCCAAAGGCTGGTGGGCTTGAACGTTGGCGAACATCTCGTTGATCGCATCAAGTGCTTGCAGGATGACGTCCATTAACTCAGAGGTTACCCGGCGTTTGCCGGTGCGCAGAATATCAAACACGTTTTCCGCACCGTGACAGGCATCAACCAGCTCCGTCAGCGATAAAAAACCAGCGCCACCTTTTACCGTATGAAATCCACGAAAAATTGCGTTCAGCAAAGCAGAATCGTCGGGGTTATTTTCTAGTTCGACCAACTGTTCAGCTAATGCTTCAAGGATCTCGCCGGCTTCGACTAGGAAATCCTGTAAAATATCCTCATCTAAATCAAAGCCCATGCCACTTTACCTCTCTCAGAACCCTAAACTCGATAATAAATCGTCAACATCATCCTGCCCCTGCACGACGTCATTGCGGCTGGCGGCATCGATAATTGGCCCTTCGGCCTCATGGCCCGCTTTCGGTTTACGCACTGCTGCGGGTTTGACTTCCGTAGCGACTGTGGCATGCCCAAATGCTGTGAGTAAACCGATCAAGCTGTCTTCAACTTCACGCACCAGTTCAATAACACGGCGCAAAATCTGACCGGTTAAATCCTGAAACCCTTGCGCCATTAAAACTTCAGTCATAGACCCCTGCAGCGCAGCAACATTGGTCGATGATTCGTGTAAAAAACTGTTTAGACTATGGCATAAGGCTTTGAATTCACCAAGCTTCATGTTCCTGGTCATCAACTTTTGCCATTCAGGCAGTATAGCGCTTATGCTAACCCCAAGTTTGTCAGCAATAGGCAGGCAAGACTCAACCGCGTCCATCGTCTGGTTCGCGGCTTGCTCAGTCATATCTATTACATGGGAAAGCCGGCGTTTGGCATCAGGTATGTCTTCCTCCAGTAAATTACTGATGGAAGGATCAACCTGAAAGCTTTTTAAAGAATCGTGCAGTTGACGCGTCAGTTTTCCAACTTCGGCAAAGAGTTCGGATGAGCCCGGGACTGCAAGCCCCTGAACCAGCTCGTTGGCAGCATCCTGCTCGCCCATCTCCAACAACTGCACAAGCTCGCGCGCCTGTTCAAGGGTGATAATAGGTGCCGTATATGCAGACATAGCGCCACTCCTGTGTCAGATACGGATTAACCTAAGCGCTCGAAGACTTTTGATAACTTCTCTTGTAACGTTGCAGCAGTAAAAGGTTTTACGATGTAACCATTCACACCAGCCTGAGCCGCCGCGATAATTTGTTCTTTTTTAGCTTCGGCGGTAACCATCAGAACCGGGATATGTTTCAACTTGGCATCAGCCCGGATCGCTCTTAATAAATCGATCCCTTGCATGCCAGGCATATTCCAGTCGGTGACAACAAAATCAAAATCACCATTTTGCAGCATTGGCAGAGCCGTGCTGCCGTCATCTGCTTCCTGTACGTTGGTAAAGCCCAAGTCACGCAACAGGTTTTTAATGATGCGTCTCATAGTAGAAAAGTCGTCTACCACGAGAATTTTCATATTTTTATCCAAAATCCCCTCCGACGAGATACCCCAGTGGTTATCCTAAAAATTACAACCAGTCCTGCATCCGTGACCGCAGCCGCAGTAATGCCTGACTATGAATCTGACTGACCCGAGATTCGCTGACGCTAAGCACTTCGCCAATCTCTTTTAAATTGAGCTCGTCATTATAATAGAGCGACAATACTATTGCCTCACGCTCCGGTAAGCTACTGATATTTTTTACCAATGCCTGTTGGAACGAATCATTAGCCTGCTCTTCAAACAGTTGGTCATCTTGTTTGTCGTTAGCGGTGACCAACACATCTTCACTGATGCCTAAATCTTCCATCCCAATGATACGGCCATTGCTGGCATCACTGAGCATGTGATGATACTCATCTAAAGTTATATCAAGTTTTTCAGCAACTTCAACATCTTTTACGTCACGGCCCAATGTTGCTTCCAATTCGGCGATTGTTTCAGCAATCAAACGGGAATTGCGGTGTACAGATCTGGGTGTCCAGTCACCGCGGCGGATTTCATCAAGCATTGAGCCACGGATACGAATACCGGCAAAAGTCTCAAAACTGGCGCCTTTGGTACTGTCAAAGTTTTTAGCGGCTTCAATCAGGCCAATCATGCCTGACTGGATTAAATCATCGACCTGCACGCTCGCCGGCAAGCGGGCCAACAGGTGATATGCAATACGTTTAACCAGAGGAGCATGCTTTTCAACCAGCAACTGCAGCTGATTATTTCCGCCATATGCAGCTAAACGACTATTCACATCACCCCCCGCCGTTCTGACTGCGGCTGTACGAGCTGTTCTAGGAAAAATTCAAGATGACCTGATGCACTTGGCGGCACCGGCCATTGTATGGCTCGGGTCGCCAAAGTTTTGACAGCCAGAGACGCCGGCGTTTTCGGAAAGGCGTCTACGAATGCTTTTTGTTTCCGCGCCGCTTTGCGCACATTCTCATCAAATGGAATGGTTGCAACCAACTCGAGCGTGACGTCAAGAAAACGGTCGGTGACACGGCTTAGTTTCGCGAACAGTTCCTGACCTTCTCTCAGACTGCGCACCATATTCGCGACAATCTTAAATCGCTGCACAGCATGCTCACGACTCAGAATTTTCATCAGCGCATAGGCATCGGTGATCGATGAAGGCTCATCGCAGACCACCACTAACACGTCCTGAGATGCACGGGAAAAGCTCAGCACCATATCTGAGATACCAGCGGCAGTATCGACCAGCAACACATCGAATGCAGTTCGTAACTCACTGAATGCTCTGATCAGGCCAGCATGTTCCGCCGGACTTAACTCCGTCATCGACTGAGTGCCTGAAGTTGCCGGCACAATTTTAATGCCGAATGGGCCCTCAATCAGGATATCGTCCAGTTCGGCTTCGCCAGACAGGACATGAAATAAATTCTTTTCGACTCTCAGGCCCAGCATCACGTCGCAGTTGGCGAGACCCAAATCTGCGTCCAGTACCAGCACCTTTTTACCCATCTGGGCCATCGCCATAGCGAGATTCAGTGTCACGTTGGTTTTACCAACCCCACCTTTCCCACCTGTCACTGCGATTACTTTTACCATCTGCTGTTTCATTCTTCTCAGGCCGCTGGCTTGATCATACATTAATTCATGATTATGCATAGGTTCCATCCGCCCGGGCTGTTACATCCTGATACCACTGATGTCCTGCACTGGCGTGTGCCAGACGTAACTGCTCAGCCTGGTCGATCATGGCTTTCGCCTGCGCAGCTTCAATATCTTCAGGCACTCGTTGACCGTTGGTCAAATAACTGACTGGTAAAGCATTTTGAATTGCGATATTGATAATCTCACCCAAGCTTAAGCATTCATCAAGTTTTGTGAAAATACAACCCGACAGCGAAATTCGTTTGAAGTGCTCAACAGTTTCCTGCATCACGCGGGCTTGTGAGGTCGCAGACAATACCAGATAACTTCTTATTTTGACACGCGAATTATGCATCAGAGCGGACAGTTTTTCGGCAAGTCGTACGTCACGTTGACTCATACCTGCCGTATCGATCAGAATCAGTTTACGCTGCTGTAACTGAGTTAACAGAATCGCCAATTCTTCATGGTCTTTCGCCTGTTTCACCGGGCAGCCTATGATACGGCCAAAAGTGGCTAATTGTTCGAAGGCGCCAATCCGGAAAGTGTCAGTTGTGATGAGTGCCACCTGATCGGCTCCATGTAAACGGGCAAATTGTGCCGCCAGTTTCGCCACTGTCGTGGTTTTACCGACACCGGTTGGGCCAACCAACGCAACCACGCCACCGCGGCGCATTAAATCGTCATTGGTCGTAGTGAGCTGGCCCGCCAGTAATTCGAGAGCGCAGTCCCAGGCTTCCCCATCAGCAATATCTTCCGGCATAAAACAGGCGAGCTGGTCGGCCATCGCTTCGCTTAAACCCAGTTGTTGCAGCTTTTCAATGACCAGCGCCCGCACCGGCTCGCGCCGCGCCAGGTCCTGCCACATCAGACCGGACACCTGATGCTGTAGCAGTTGCTTCATCGACGTCATTTCCTGACGCATGGTATCAAACTGCTGTTGCATCAATTGCATATTTTGCTGTTGTAGCTTATTCAGATCCGCCATCATTGATGATGACATGGCGGGATTTTGACGCTCCGGCGCTGGTGCTGCTTTAGTTTTTTGCAGCAGCGGAGACTGAATGGGTTCAGCCACAGCTTTTGCAGTCAATTTTCTGTCACTACCGCCAGCGGGCTCGACGTGGGCTTTTTGCTGTTTAATCATTTGTCGCGCCAGCAGCGCACGTAACGAATCCGCCGGCACGTCCTGCTCAGGTTCATCATCGTCCACGCGGATATTCAGCGTGCTGCCCGCAACATTTGCTGTTGGCTTAGCCTGTGGCTCTGGCGCCGGGGCCTTCGCTGGCGCGGCTTCCGGGTCAACGGCAGCGACCAGTTCAATACCGCCGGCCACCTTTTTATTCGATAAAATAATGGCATCAGGGCCTAAAAACTCTTTCACTTCTGCCAATGCAGTGCGCATATCTTTTGCTACAAAGCGCTTAATTTTCATCGTTTAAACTCCTAACCCGCCTGGCCAACCACACTGACGATGCGAACCTGTTTGTCATCCGGAATTTCCTGGTACGACAAGACCCGCAATCCTGGAATAGTGTATTTCACGAATCGTGCCATCACGCTGCGTAAAATACCGGACGTCAGCAGTACTGCCGGTTCTCCGGCCAGTTCCTGTTGTTGTGACGCGTCGCGCAGCGACTGCTGAATACGTTCAGCCAGACCCGGTTCAATGCCGGCGCCATCACTGCCGGCAGCTTGCATTGACTGATGTAACATCTGTTCCAGCTCAGGTGCAAAAGTCATCACCGGTATTTCAGCTGCACCGGCAGCAACTTCCTGCACAATCAACCGGCGCAATGCGATACGGCAGGATGCGGTCAGCACATCAATGTCCTGACTGCGGGCGCCGGTATCCACCAGCGTCTGAGCAATAGTGCGCATGTCGCGGATAGGCACCCCTTCATGCAATAAATTCTGCAGTACTTTGACCACAGAGCGCAGCGGCAGCGTATCAGGTACTAAAGCCTCGGCCAGCTTCGGTGAGGTTTTTGCCAGCATATCCAGCAGATTCTGCACTTCTTCATGACCCAGCAAACTGGCAGCGTTATTGGTCAGGATCTGACTAAGATGAGTCGCCACGACAGTCGCTGCATCTACTACGGTATAACCAAGTGTTTGCGCATGTTCCCGCTGATTACGGGGGATCCAGACCGCTTCCAGACCAAAAGCAGGGTCTTTGGTTGGAATACCTTTCAGGCTGCCAAAAACCTGGCCCGGGTTAATTGCCAGCTCGTTATCGTGCCGAAGCTCCGACTGCCCGGTATTGACGCCCATCAAGGTCACGCGATAAGTGTTGGGTTCCAGGTCAAGATTGTCGCGGATATGCACCGCCGGAATAAGAAATCCAAGCTCCTGCGACAGCTTTTTCCGCACCCCTTTAATCCGAGCCAGTAATTCCCCGCCCTGCGCCTTATCGACCAGCGGAATCAAGCGATACCCAACTTCGAGACCAATAACATCAACCGGATGCACATCGTCCCAGCCAATCTCTTTTTGTGGTGCTAAATCCGCTGCCGGTACTAACTCAGATCTCGACTGACCTGCTGTCGCTACAGGTGCAAGACTGCGTTTATGGATCAGATAAGCTGCCCCGCCTAACAAAGCAGCCAGACTTAAAAACGCCAGATGTGGCATGCCGGGCACTATGCCCATGATGGTCAGCAATGTCGCGGAGACAATTAACACTTTCAGGTTACCGAGCTGACCGCTCATTTGTTCACCAAGGTCAGCCTCTTTATTCTGCCGGGTCACAATGATAGCGGTGCCAATCGACAGCAATAAGCCCGGGATTTGCGCCACTAAGCCATCACCGATGGTCAGCAGCGTATAGACTTCGAGCGCATCGCCAAATGGCAGGTCATGCTGTAAGGTGCCGATAAAAATACCGCCAATCAGGCCCACAAATAAGATAATCAGACCCGCAACAGCATCCCCTTTGACAAATTTGGTCGCACCGTCCATCGAACCATAGAAATCAGCCTCAGCCGTGACTTCTTCCCGGCGTTTACGTGCCTGGTCCTGGTCGATAAAACCTGAGTTTAAGTCTGCATCAATCGCCATTTGTTTACCTGGCATCGCGTCCAGGGTAAACCGGGCTGTAACTTCCGCGATCCGGCCAGCACCTTTGGTCACCACGACGAAGTTAATGATGATCAAGATGGCAAAGACCACGATACCGACCGCATAGTTGCCGCCGATCACGACGTGACCGAAAGCTTCAATCACCGCACCGGCCGCATCAGGGCCGGTATGCCCTTCCAGTAACACGACCCGCGTACTGGCCACGTTTAACGCCAGACGCAGGATGGTGGCAACCAGAATGACTGAGGGGAAAATCGCAAAATCCAGAGGCTTTCTGACGTAGATAGTAACCAGCAACACCACCAGTGCCAGCGCAATGTTAAAAGAGAACAGGATATCAAGCAGCAGCGGCGGTAACGGCAGCACAATCATGGCCAGTGCTGCCAGAATCAATAACGGCGTGCCGGTTCCTTTCAGATGTTGTAATTGTGAACGATCAAATCGTGTCAGGACATTGGCTAGCTGCATCGGAATTCCGCCGGAAAATTGACATTCAGTCAGTGAAGGCAAAATTCGTTCCATCAGCGCAATGCGAAGCTGCACCAAGCCAGATTAATGCCGGAAACCTTCAGGGATTGGTAAATCTTTGGCCAATGGTTTCGGCTTCTGGCCTTTACCACGCCGATAGACTTTGAGCTGATAGACATAAGCCAGAACCTGTGCCACTGCCGAGAACAACTGCTCCGGTATGGGATGATCCAGTTCTGTGGTGTGATAGACCGACCGGGCCAGCGCCGGCGAGCGGATAATCGGCACTTTGTTCGCTTCCGCAATCTGGCGGATATACATCGCCATTTCATCAACGCCTTTGGCCACCACCACCGGCGCCCGTTGTTTACCGTGCTCGTATTTCAGCGCCACAGCATAATGGGTCGGGTTGGTGACCACCACATCGGCGGTTGGCACCGCCTGCATCATACGCCGGCGCGACATCTGGATTTGCAAGCCACGGATCCGGCCCTTGATTTCCGGGTTACCCTCGGAGTTTTTGTATTCGTCTTTGACCTCTTGTTTGGTCATTTTCATCTGCTGGATATGACGCCATTTCTGATAAGGCGCATCAATAGCTGCAATTATGAGGGTACTGGCACAAAGGCCAAAAAACATCCAGCACAGTAAATACAGCGCGGCCGCAATGTCGTCCGGGCTGGTCATCAGCGACAAGGCCATGATGTCGGAAAAAAACACTTTGAGCAGCAGATAAGCACAACCGGCCACTACAGAAACTTTTAGGACGCCTTTGAACAGCTCAATCACCGAATTGAGACTAAACATCCGCTTGATACCCGCAAGCGGGCTCAGTTTGTCGGGCCGGAAACTGGCGCCATACCAGGTGAAGTTGTAGCCGCCCAGAATGGTATTGCCGACAAAACCAGCGATTAAGATCACCAGACACAGCTTCAGAAACGCCGGTGTCACTGCAATCAGCGCGGCGTGTGCCGCTGCGGTCATCATGGTCGGGTCCTGCACGTCTTTTTGATTCAGACTCAGTAAACGCCGGCATACCTGCAACGTCGCTTCTGCGAGCTCAGTGCCATACATCAGAATGCCAAGACTACTGCCGATTAATACCATTGCCGTTGCCAGGTCCTGTGACCTGGCAATATTACCTTTTTCCGCCGCGTCACTGAGTTTCTTACCCGTGGGGTCTTCGGTCTTTTCCATATCGCTGTCGGCAGCCATGGCAGTCCTCCGTCAGCAACCAATGAGCTTGCACGTCACTTCGATGCCGTGCTGCCATTGCAAATTAAAGTGGAATAAAAAGGTATTCATCGTCAGCCACAGGATCAACAATCCGGCGATCATTGTGACCGGGAAACCAATCGAGAAGATATTCAGCTGCGGCGCCGCGCGCGTCATCACACCAAACGCCAGATTGACCAGTAACATCGCCGTCACCGGCGCCAACGTAATGGCCAGCGAGGTCGCAAAGATCCAGCCGCCGAACTCGGCAATCGTCAGGTAATTGTCAACATCCCACCACTGCCCGTTAATAGGCAGCGATTCAAAACTAAACACAATCATCTGAAACATAATCAGATGGCCGTCATACACCCAAAACATCAACGTCGCCAGAATGAGGTAGAACTGACCAATAGTCGGGATACTGATACCGCTCGCCGGATCTACTAACGACGAAAAGCCAAGGCCAGTCTGGGTTGCCAGGATTTGTCCCGCCTGCACAAAGGCATTGATAAAAATCATCGAGATAAAGCCCATCGCAGTGCCTATCAGCAACTGCTGCATCACCTGGACAACCGTGAAAGCAGACATCAGATTGGTATCTTTCACCGGCGGGATCACCGGCATCACTACCAGCGTAAACATCACAGCTAAACCAATTTTTATGCGGTTTGGTACTGTTTTTGCGCCAATGCCGGTCATCAGCGCAAACATAGCGCCAATCCGGCACAGCGGCAGCAAAAAGTCCGCGATGCCCTGCATCAGCACGGAAAGCGGATATTCCATCTCAGCTCACCAAACTCGGGATCGACAAAAACAACCCTGTGGTGTAATCCATCAGTGTCTGAGTCATCCAGTGGCCGCCATAAATTAGAGCCAGCAAGGTCACAATCAGCCGTGGCAAAAAACTTAAGGTTTGTTCGTTGATGGACGTCGCTGCCTGAAAAATCGACACCACCAGCCCCACCACCAGCGACGGCATGATGATGATACTGACCAGCAGGATCACCAGATACAAAGCATCATTGAGGATATCGACAAAGGTTTCCGGCGTCATGTCAGACTCCTATCCCATAACTGTTAGCCAAGGTGCCCATGACCAATAACCAGCCATCGACCAGCACAAACATCATCAGCTTAAACGGCAGCGAAATAATCATTGGAGACAACATCATCATCCCCATCGCCATCAACACGGATGCGACCACCAAATCAATGATTAAAAACGGGATAAAAATCATAAAACCAATCTGAAAGGCGGTTTTAAGCTCTGAAGTGACAAAAGCCGGGATCACGATAGTAATTGGATAATCCTGATGATTGGCGACTTTAGGGTGGCCGGCGATTTCGGCAAAGGTCTCTAAATCTTTGACCCGGGTCTGGTGCAACATAAAAGCTTTCATCGGCTTAATGGCCGCGTCCAGCGCCTGCACTGAGGTAATATCTTCTTTTAAATACGGCTGTATGGCGGTGTCATTTACTTGCTTAAAGGTCGGCGCCATGATGAAAAATGTCAGAAATAACGTGATGCCAACCAGCACCTGGTTGGACGGGCTCGACATCAGACCCATGGCCTGACGCAAAATCGCCAGCACAATAATGATGCGGGTAAAGCTGGTCATCATGATAAGTGCGGCTGGCAGGAAACTCAGTGCCGTCATCATCGCCAGCACTTGTAAGGTCACACTGTATTCCTGACTACCATCAGGGTTAGTGGTGATTTGCAGCGCTGACAGGCCGCTATTGTCAGCTAGCACTGCCGGGCTCAGCAGCACCAGCAGCATAAAAAGAATTCGGAACATAACAGCAGATTACTTTTTCAGGAACGACTGTAACTGCGTATGAAAGTCTGATGCCAACTTTTCTTCGGGGAGCGGATTTTCGAGTTCAAACAGGAAATTGACACTGTGTGGCGTGACGCCGATCACTCGCTGTTTCCCTTGTATTTCAACAACTAAGAGGCGTTCTTTCTGACCTACCGGCAAAGTAGCCACAACTTTAAAATGTTTGGAACCGGGCATTTTTAGCTGCAATTTTTTATACAGCAGGGCCAGCACGACAATAGCGCTAATCACCAGCGCCAAAGAAATGACGATCTGCCCAAGACCGGGTAAATTGGCGCTCTGGCGCAGCGGCTGTGTCGCCGCCTCGGCCTGAGCAGAGCCTTGCGTCGCTACTTGCGCTATCGCACTGACCGGCAACACGGCACACAGCATCAGCCAGTAACGCATGTCAACGCAACTTCTTGATACGTTCAATTTGGCTAATCACGTCCGTCAGGCGGATACCGAACTTGTCGTTGACCACAACCACTTCTCCATGGGCAATCAAAGTACCATTGACCAGCACGTCCAGCGGTTCACCAGCCACCCGCTCCAGTTCAACCACAGACCCCTGATTGAGCTGCAACAAATTGCGAATGCTGATTTTGGCGCGGCCAACTTCCATCGAGATGGTGACCGGAATATCCAGAATCGTATCAAGCTTGCGGCGTTCATCACCGGATAACGGCGCGTGTTCTTCATGCAATTCGTCCAGCTCAGCCGTCTCGACGCCATCGGCACTGCCTTCGGCTTCAGCCAAGGCGGCGGCCCATTCGTCCATCGTGTCTTTGTCGTCAGCCATTACCATCTTTCCTCACTACGTTCATTCAGGATCAAATCGGCTTCCAGTTCACTGATATCTGCATCACTGTCTAAGCGGCGACCGCCTTTGGTAAACACATGCAGTTCAGATTTAACCGATTCAGGTCTTTTGATTTTTTCGACAATTTTCAGTGCCACATTGTCACGGGATTTCCCCATTTTGGCGCGATAGGTCGGCAAGTCTTCAATCAGCACTGTGATGGTTTCCGGAATTTCCACCGGAATGATGTCGCCGGCTTTGAGGTTCATCACCTGCTCCAGCGTCAAATCAACATCCATCATTTTGGTGGTCAGATTGACTTTGACATCCATAATTTCGTCACGCAGCGCTTTACTCCAGCGCAAGTCAGTGTCTTCTTTGTCGCTCTGTACACCGGCGTCAAGCAGTTCGCGGATAGGCTCCAGCATCGAATAAGGCAACGCGACATGGAAATCACCACCACCACCGTCCAGTTCAATGTGGAAAGAACTGATGACGACAACTTCCGTCGGGCTGACGATGTTCGCCATCGCCGGGTTCACTTCGCTGTCCAGATATTCAAAGGACACGTCCATCACCGGCGCCCAGGCTTCTTTGTAATCTTCAAAAATTAATTTCAGCAGCATCTGAATGATGCGTCGTTCGGTCGGAGTAAATTCACGGCCTTCGATTTTAGCGTGGTAACGCCCATCGCCACCAAAGAAGTTATCCACCAGAATAAACACCAGCCGCGCTTCCATCGTAATGAGGCCGGTGCCTTTTAATGGCCGGAAGCGCACCATATTCAGACTGGTTGGTACAAACAGGGTATGCACATATTCGCCAAATTTGATCATCTGCACGCCGTTGATCGACACTTCGGCGGTGCGGCGCATCATGTTGAACAGACTAATGCGCATATGACGGGCAAAACGTTCGTTGACCATCTCCAAAGTCGGCATCCGGCCCCGGACAATCCGATCCTGTGAAGAGAAGTCGTATTCCATCGCCGAGCGTCGACCGCCCGGACCGGAACTTTCTTCTATCTCTTCTTCTTCGACGTCATCAACACCATGCAATAGCGCGTCAATTTCGTCCTGGGATAATAAATCAGTCAATCTGTTGCCCTCCGGTTCAAACCGGCTTTACTGCATAACAAAACCGGTAAACAGGATCTCTTCAACCACCGGAGACCCTGCCACACCTTTTAACGCTTCCTGAACATCTTTTAAGGCTGCGGCTTTGATGGTTTCTTTACCGGCCGCTGTGACCAGTTCATCGGCATTGGCCTTACTGAAAGTCCGCAGCATGGTACTTTCAATCAACGGGATATGCTGTTTGGCCGTTTCTTCATTCTGGGTACCGCGCACCAAGAGTTGTGCTTTGATTTGCACTAAGCGGTCCCGGTTTGCGCCGGCAACGTTAAATACAAAAGGTCTTGGCATCCCGACATACAAGGCTGACCCCACTTCAGCCCCACCTGCTGCCGGCGCTGCACCATCCGCAGCCGGCGCTGCCGCACCATCTGCTGCCGGAGCACCTTCAGCTGGCGCTTCGGCCGCTGGTGGTGGATCACCGCCCATCATCATAAAAGCCGCGCCACCGCCGCCGAGCAGTACGACTGCCGTCGCCGCGATGATGATCATTTTTTTCTTCTTATTGCCACCATCAGCAATTTCGAGTTCTTTTTCCGCCGCCATAACTGGACTCCGTCTCCGTTAATTTTGTTATTATTTACTTCGTTACGGGACAAAGGCAATCAACATCGGCAGATCTGCCGCTTTTGTCTGCACCAGGGTACCAATCACGCATAAAAATCCACCATCCGGTCAGAAACCTTGATTTGCACAGTCTGTGCTGGAGCCAGATCCGCCTCAGAACCACCGGATGAGCCTGAGCGGGCCTGACGTTGCTCTTGTTGTCCGCCAGACTGGCGCTGTTCAACCTGACCTTCAGTCAAAGCAATCCCCTGTTGCTCCAATAATTCGCGCAATTTGGGCATCTGCTGTTCCAGCGCTTCTTTCGCGGCGCCTTGTTGCACCACAAACTGCACACTCAACTGGTCTTGTTGCAGATTCAGTTTAATTTGCATCGAACCTAAATCTTCCGGATGCAGCTGCACTTCTGCTGTTTGTAATTTGTGCTGAATTTGCACCATTACCCGGTCTTTCAGCTGTTGCGCCGCTGCAGGCTCAGTCAGTGCCAACGGCGCTTGCCAGCTGGTGGTTTCCGCGGCACGGCTTGCCATCAGCGGCGTATGCGCGGTGCCCGCGCTATGTGTGACCGGCTGTGTCAGTGCTGTCGCGCCTGCCGTGTGCTCAGTCAGTGGCTGGGCCTGCTGCAACTGCTGCAGCTGCTGACCAAAGGCCAGAGTCGTGGTCGCAGGTTGCGCTGGCTGGTTCGCCAGCATCACATCTGCGCTCGCTTTCGCCTGCCCCTGACCAGGCTGTTGCTCAGCGCCGGCTTGCTGTTGCTGTTGCTGAGTTGTCTGATTCACTGTTTTTAAATGTTCGGCAAAAGCATTGGCCGCCGGCGCTTTTTCCAGGCTAGCCGCGGCAGTAGTAGCGCGATTGGTATTTGCAGGTGCAGCCTGCGCTTGCACCATCATCGCAGCTGGTAGTTCAGGGTCAGTTCGCTCAGGAGTGACAGCACTTTCGTGCAATGCGACAGCGGATTGTTGAGTCGTGGCCTTAGCCGGCTGTTGGGTCAAACCGGATTGCTGTGCCTGTTTTGCCACCTGATCGGCCTGGGATTCCGGCACAGCGCCAGCCGAAACCACAGCACCAGACTCAGCATCCATTGACGCATCGGCTGGGTCGAGCGCAACAGCAGTTTTACTTGTGGTCTTAGTGGCTGTGCTTTGCTCAGTTTGCAGTTGTGCAGACTTTGTTGCTGATTTGTTTTGTATTGCAGCAGCTTCAGTTGCCACAGAGCTCATAGTTGCAGTTGGTGCGGGCTGATTGTCGTTACCGACTTTATCGTCGGCCGTGGTCGACGCTCCCGCACTTGCTGTCACGCCAGCCTGATTTTGCTCAGTCAAATCGATGGCAGTTAAATCAGTCTCAGCTGAGTTCCGCAAAAGCTGTTCTGTGGCTAATGACGTAGTTTGCCCGGCCTGATCCGCTGCGATGCTATCAACTGCGGTCATATCTGTTGCTGCGCTGCCAGTGTCTGTTGTGGACTGGGCTGCCGTCGCCTCAGACGCTGTAGCCTCAGTCAGCGCTGCGCGTAGCGCGTCAGCTGAAGACGACTGTGTCCCTGTATAGGTTATATCCGCCGTAACTACCTGGTCTGCGCTCGGGACT
>CAMLRA010000095.1 GCA_946482325.1 uncultured Chromatiaceae bacterium
GCTTGCATGGCATGCAAGAGGTCAGCGGTTCGATCCCGCTTAGCTCCACCAAATCATCCCAACATTTCATTCTGCGAATACCACCAAAAAGAGCGACGTGTCAGTTTCGATGTTGGCGCTTGGAATCTGGTTCCCAGGTCGTAAATCCCGCCACCGCATCGGGGTGATGCAGTGTCAGGATTCTGTCAATTCTATCAATATCTCATTACATTTCTTCGATATACGGCAGCATCAAATCGCGGATAATGCCCTGAGCTTTGGCATTCGGATGAATGCCGTCTGCTTGCATCAATTCTGGCTGTACGGCAATCTTGTCCATAAAAAATGGCCAGAGTTTGATTTGATGTTTTTGCGCAATTTCAGCATACACGCCGACAAACTGTTCGGTGTAACGTGGTCCGTAATTCGGTGGAATGCGTATCTGCATCAATACCGGCGTAGCGCCGGCGTCTTTGCTGAGCTTGATTAACTGTTCCAGGTTTTGCTGCAGGCGCGGCACCGGGAAGCCACGTAGGCCGTCATTACCGCCGATTTCAATTAACACTGCTGTGGGCTGATGTTGCTGTAACAGCGTGGGTAAGCGGGCCAAAGCGCCGCCACTGGTTTCGCCGCTGATGCTGGCATTTTGAATGCGCCAGGGGGAGTTTTTATCCGTCAGGCGTTGCTGCAATAACACCGGCCAGCTTTGTTGTTGTGGTAAGCCGTATCCGGCACTCAGACTATCGCCGACAATGAGTAATGTTTTTGTCGCGGCGGCAAAGGCCGGCTGCACAGCAGATATCAACAGTACAAAAAATAGGAAGCACAATCGCATGTCAGTTACACCTGAGTTGTTTATTCAGACCCGCCAACTTTGTAAACAAGTCGCGTTACCGGGTAATACGCTGAATATCCTGACGGATATCAATCTGACAATCAACCGCGGTGACAGTGTGGCTATCGTCGGCGCTTCCGGTTCAGGCAAATCCACTTTGCTTGGTTTGTTGGCGGGATTGGACCTGCCAAGCAGTGGTGAAGTTGTGTTGGCAGGTCAACGGATTGACGCGCTGAGCGACGATGCCCGGGCTGCGCTCAGAGCGCAGCATGTTGGATTTGTGTTTCAGTCCTTTTTGTTATTGCCGGCATTATCTGCGCTGGAAAACGTGACTTTGCCGGCAGAACTCGCTGGTCAGCGCGACGCTACCGCTCGCGGTAAACAACTGCTGGAGTTAGTCGGGCTCAGCGAACGGATGCATTTTTTTCCGGCGCAATTATCCGGTGGTGAACAACAGCGGGTCGCCATCGCCCGCGCTTTTATTACCCAACCCGCTATTTTGTTCGCCGATGAGCCTTCCGCTAATCTCGACAGTGCGACCGGGCGGCGGGTGGAGGATTTGTTATTTGAACTGAACCGTAGTCAGGGCACGACCCTGGTTCTGGTGACGCATAATCCGCAGTTGGCGGCTCGCTGTCAGCGCCAGTTTTTGATGGACGCCGGCCGGCTGACCGAAGCCCTGCCAATGGCGGAGGGGCGTAGTCATGTGGGCTAAAGTGGCATGGCGCCTGTTCTGGCGTGAATTAAAAAACGGTGAGCTGTGGGTCATCGCTTTTGCGTTGATGCTGGCCGTGCTGACGGTGGTCAGCCTCAGCGGTATTACTGATAGCGTGCGCAGCGCACTGATGCAGCGAGGCAGTAACTTTACTGCAGCGGATAAGGTTTTGCGGTCGAGTTCTCCATTTCAGCCGGAAATTCTGCAACAGGCTGAGCAGCTGGGCCTGCAGACAGCCCAGCAGATCCAGTTTAATACCATGTTGTTTGCCGGCGACAATATGCAGCTGGTGAACGTCAAAGCAGTCTCTTCGCAGTACCCGCTACGCGGGCAGTTATTGCTTGAGACTGCTGAGGGCAAGCATGCGGTTGTCGCACCAGGCAGTGTTTATCTGGAGGCGCGCTTAGCGCAAATTCTGGCAGTGCGGACCGGTGACGTGCTGGATGTCGGCGCAGCGAAGCTGAAAGTGGGCGGTATCATTCTGGAAGAGCCCGATGCGCCGCTGAATCTGTTTGGTGGTCAGCCCAGGGTGATGATGCATCTGTCAGACGTTGCGTCGACTGAAGTCATCCAACCGGGCAGCCGCATTTCTTATCGTTATCTGTTTGCCGGTAGCGAAGCGAGGCTCAAACAGCTGGAAACCGATATCACTCCGCTGCTGAGCGCCAACGACCGCTGGCAGCAACTGGACCGGCAAAGTGCAGTAGGTAGTGCGCTCGACCGGGCCGAACGCTTTTTGTTGTTAGCCGGCTTGCTGGGCATAGTCCTGGCGGCGGCGGCGGCGGCGGTCGCAGCGAACCGATATAGTCAGCGTCACCAGATGGCGGTCGCTGTGATTAAAGCGCTCGGTGTGACGGCACCACTGGCCCGGAAAATCTATTTCAGTCATCTGGCCTTGGTCACTGGCTTCGCCAGTTTGTTCGGTTTATTACTGGGTTTACTGGCGAACTTTGCTGTGCAGGGCATTCTTGGTCAGTGGATTGAAGGTTATCAGGCGGTGTTCAGCGCCAAGTCCGCCTGGTTGGGCATTGCTACCGCTTTGATTTGTTCATTGTTGTTTTCACTACGCCCGGTGTGGCGCTTAACTGCAGTGCCTGCCATCGAAGTCCTGCGCCAGCAGAATAATGACAGCCGTATTGATTATTGGCAGCTGGCCAGTGGTTCTACCGCAGTGCTGGCCTTAATGTGGCTATTTAGCGGCGACATCTGGTTATCGGGCATGTTATTTCTTGCCTGCGCCGGTTTTGGCTGCTGCTTACTTGGCTTTGCGGCGGTATTGGTGCGGGTCGCGAAGCCGATGGCGGCGGGGCAAAGCAGTGCATTAAAACTGGCGCTCGCGAACTTGCGCCGACGCCTGTGGCAAAATAGTTTTCAACTGATGACGTTCAGCCTGGCGCTGTTTTTAACGCTGGTGTTGTATTTCCTGCGCGCTGAATTGCTGGACCAATGGAAACAACAAGTGCCGGAAAATGCGCCTAACCAGTTTCTGGTCAATATGACCGCGACTGAAAAAGACCAGATAGCGCAGCAGCTGGCGCAAGCCGGTTTAACGACTGGTACTTTTTATCCGATGATTTCCGGCCGGGTATTGGCGGTCAATGGTGAAATGCTGCAGGAGCCGGAGCAAGATGATGGGGCCGCACCACGCAACAATCAGGCGTCGAAGCAGCAATCTTCTGCGCAATCATCAGCGCAGCAGGGGACAGCTGCGCCGGCGTCCGGGCGACAAGGCTTTGGCCGGGAACTGAATCTGAGTTGGTTGTCTGAACTGCCGGCCAATAACCAAATCACGGCAGGCCAGTGGTTTGATGGCCCGGCGCAAGTGTCGGTCGAGCAGCAGCAAGCCGAGCGGCTGCAGCTTAAACTCGGTGACAAGCTGACGTTTGCTATCGGTGGTCAGCAATTTGATGCAAAAGTCACCAGTTTCCGTAAAGTGGATTGGAACAGCCTGCAGCCTAATTTCTTTATGCTGCTGAGTCCGGACTTGATGGAACATTTTCCGGCGACTTATCTCACCGCGTTTTATCTGCCGGAAACCCAGCAATCGGTGTTAACCGCTTTACTAAAACAGTTCCCGACCGTGTCGGTAATTTCGGTGGCGGTGATTTTGCAGCAAGTAACGTCAATCATTGACCAGGTGTCTTTGGCACTGACTTTGATTTTGATCTTGGTGTTTGCTGCTGCAGTGCTGGTATTGGTGGCGCAAGTACAAGCCACAGTGGAGCAGCGGGAACAGGAACTTGCGATTTTGCGGACGCTCGGCGCCCGCGGCCGCTTTCTACGCCAGGCCGTGTTGTATGAGTTTGCTGCTTTGGGTCTATTGGCGGGAGTCTTTGCCACTTTGCTGGCAGAAGTGCTGCTGGCAATAGTGCAAATGCGGATGTTTCAGTTGCCGTTTAATCTGCATCAGAGTCTGTGGGGCCTCGGCCCGGTCACAGGTGTGTTGCTGTTGACGGTACTGGGGGCTTTGTTACTGCGGGGCATTTTGCAACCAACGCCGGCGAGTCTGATCCGGCGTGCCTTGCATAACTAAATTAACGTTACAGTTTCAGAGCAGCGAGTGCCGCTCTGAGCTGGTTGTAATGAAAACTGTAACCAGCATCTAGCAACCGTTTGGGGTACACCTGCTGACCAAACAGCAGCAGGTCAGCCATTTCGCCAAATAACAAACGCAAAGCAAAGGCTGGTAACGGCAATAGTTCAGGTCTGCCTAGTCGCTCGGCCAGTAGTTTGCTGAATTGCTGATTGGTCACAGCCATAGGCGCTGTTGCATTATAAATACCCTGACATTCAGCATGTTGCAGCATAAAGTCGATGATGCCCAGCATGTCTTCCAGATGGATCCACGACATATATTGCTGGCCGTCACCGAGATTACCACCGAGACCCAGCCGATAAGCCGGCAGCATCCGGCTCAAAGCGCCACCATGTTCTGAAAGCACGATACCGGTGCGTAAGATACAGACACGAGTCTTGTCGGTTTGGGCACGCAGCGCCAGATTCTCCCAGCGCGCACAGATATCATGGCTGAAATCCGGATAAAAGCCGCTGAAGCTCTCGTCAATACTGCCGGGGTTTTGCCGGCCGTAAAAACCAATGGCGGAACCATTGATCAAAAGCTGCGGTGGGGTTTGCGCCTGCAGGATGGCGCCTGCGATCTGTTCAGTCAGTTGCCAGCGGCTTTGACAAATCCGCAGTTTTTGCGCGGCAGTCCAGCGTTTTGCGGCGATAGGTTCGCCAGCGAGGTTCACGACGACATCGAGTTGGTTGAAATCGACGTCGTTGATATTGTCAACCCAACGCATTGATGGCACAGATCCCCGCTGTGCCTTAGCGATATGCCGGCTAAGCCCAATCAGCTGATGCTGATGCTGCCAGCGCTGACACAAAGCGCTGCCAATCAGGCCGGTAGCGCCAGTGAGCAGAATCCGCATAATGTCCTCCCGCACAAAGCTTTGACCGTTGATTACGGTGAATGCTATTAGTCAGATCAACAGATTAGCAGTGTGTGCCAATTGCACCAAATAGCACTTCAAAGCCAGCGAACGGCTGCGGTTAATACTGATGCTGTGGGAAGACGAGCGTGAAGCAGGCGCCGCCCAGAGAACTTTGGGTGATCTCAAGGCGCCCCTGATAGGATTGTGTCAGCTCATCGACAATAGATAATCCAACACCATGACCATCGGTGTAAGTATCCAGTCGAGTCCCGCGATTCAGTAGCTGCGCCTTTTTGTCTGCCGGCACGCCGGGGCCATCGTCTTCGACACTTAACTGCAGTGGCTTGGCCTGCACTGACAAGTGCACTTTAGTTCGGCAAGCCTTACTGGCGTTATCCAGCAAATTACCAAGCATTTCCATCAAATCAGTTTCGTCACCACGAAACATGACCTGGGCAGGGCAGTCGAGTTGGTAATCGATGTTTTTATCGCGATAAATTTTTTGTAAGGCGCTTTTCAGCTGTTCAACCACAGGGCTGACCGGAATTTGTTTCAGCCAGATGTCCTGGCCTGAACTGCTGGCTCGCTTGAGCTGATGTTCAATCATTGCAGTGATCCGATCAATCTGGTCACGCAGTTCAGGCTGTTCCGCCATTGCTGAGGTTTTTAGCACTGCAACCGGTGTTTTTAATGCATGTGCCAGATCACTTAAATGATGGCGATAACGTTGTTTCTGCCGGTTTTGGTTATCGAGCAGTAGGTTTAAATCTTCTTTAATCGTCTGTAGCTCAGTCGGATATTGTTGAGTTAATTGCTGTTGTTGACCGCTTTCCACCTGACGGATCTCATGATCCAGTGCCGATAACGGCCGGGTGGTCCAGTAATAGGCCAACAGCATAATCAAGGCCAGCACCAGACCAATACCAATAAACCAGCGCAACAGTGTTTTGCGGAAACTTTGCATCGGCGCTTCGAGCAGGCGATCATCCTGCAGGATATGGATAGTCAGCGGCATGCTCCGATCGCCCATATCAAACAACAGCGCGAACGACAGTACCCAATAGGTTCTACCGTCCTGTTCCAGCGCGACGAATTCATGTTTGCCGGGCAGCATTTCATGTACCGGCGGTGTGAAACTTTGATTCAGTGAGGAGTCTGATTGCCAAATGAGTTTGTCTTCCGACACGATATAAGCGCTGGTGCCGGAGTCAGTGCGCAAAAAATCGGCTGGCAGAATGCTGTTATTAATTTCGACCACATCATTTTTGCTGGAAAGTTCAGACAAAAATGAATAGAGATGCACTTCGAGTTTTTGTTCGGTACTGGTCAGTAACTGGGCAAAAAAAGCGCGCTCAATTGCCAGAAAGGACGCCGGCAGGATAAACACCAGCAGAACCAGGCACACAATGGCCTGGCGCAGCTTGAGTGATAAGGTCATGCACCAACCGCCAGGTTAAAGCGGTAACCACGGCCTCTGAGCGTTTCAATTGGCTTGAGTTCGCCGTCAGGGTCGAGTTTTTTACGTAAACGCAGCACGAAAACTTCAATGACATTGCTGTCGAGGTCAAAATCCTGGTCGTAGATGTGTTCAGTGAGTTCAGTTTTAGAGATCACTTTGGTCGGGTTCAGCATGAAGTACTCGAGAACTTTGTATTCATAGGCTGTTAACGGGACTTCTTCGCCATGACACCAGACTTGTTGGGTACGGCTGTTCAGGCTGATCGGTCCTGCGGTGAGTGTTGGATCCGGTTGACCGGCTGCGCGGCGGATCAGTGCGTTACAGCGCGCCAATAGTTCTTCCATGTGAAAAGGCTTGGTCAGGTAATCATCAGCTCCGGCGTCTAAGCCCTGAACTTTTTCCTGCCAGCTGCCACGGGCCGTCAAAACAATCACAGGTGTTTTAATGTCTTGCTGCCGGGCTTTACGGATCAGAGACAGACCGTCAAGTTTCGGCAGGCCGATATCGATGATAGCCAAGTCGTACGGATACTCGCTGATTTTAAAAAAACCATCTGAGCCATCGTGGGATAAATCTACTGAAAATTGTTGCTGCATCAGGTGGTTTTTCACTTGTTCAGCAAGTAGCGTTTCATCTTCAACAACCAGCACGCGCATGGCATATCCTTATCATCAGTAAAAACAGTGATCACAGTGTAAAACAGAGCGGGTCAGGCGCAAAGCCTGACCCGGCAGAAGTTATTGATTCCGTGGTGGTTCTACGACGACTGGCATTTGAGCGCCAGGGTCCCGGTCCATCATCGTGGTATATTCGCGATTATTCAGGATATAAGTGACACGGTAGCCATCGACTACGCTTTGATATTCAACTTCAGTGCCCGCCTGATAACAAACCGTTTGCAGGTGCACCACGTCCTGGCCGTTTTGTTTGCCGACATCGTGACCGATAGAACCACCAAGGACTGCGCCGGCGGCCATGCCGACCTTTTTGTTGGAGCTGTTATGACCAATCGCATTACCAAGCGCACCACCGATAATGGCGCCGACAATAGTTGGTGTAGCTGAATCCGCTTCACGTTGCACCACCTGCCGTTCTTCACAGACACGTTTTGGTTTATGAATTTCAATAGTTCTGTAGACAGGTTCTGATTTTGTCACATTTGCCATCACGTACTGTTTTTTGCCGTAATGACCAGAGCAAGCGGTAATAAGAGGTAATAACAACAGCAAGTAACGCATATGACATTCTCCGACAGGGCAATAGGCAGACCATAACGGTCAGCAGCTTAACTTTAGCTGAATTTAAAAATGCATAAAATATAAACAAAAAGTTGCAAATAAGTAAATTGACGCTAAGTTGAATAAGCTAATCGCGTTAAGCAGTCACGTTTGGTCAACCGCGCCGGCAGATGAATTTGCCGGCTCCTTTTAACATGCTCTGAACAGCAAGGAAAGTCTGATGAACATGAAATCAGTATGGTTTGCACTTTGCGCAACGCTCGCCTGCATTGGCGCTCAGCAAGCGAGTGCTGCACTTAATAATACGGTTAATTCGGACCTGAAAACGGTCAACGCCAGTGTCGCGGCTAAATTGGCGCTGAATAAAGCAGATCAGCAACAATTAGAAGCCATCCCGGGGATCGGTGCCAAAAAAGCGCAGGCAATTTTGCAGTATATAAAACAGAATGGTCCGATTAAAGACAAGAAACAGCTGATGGAAGTCAAAGGTATTGGCGAGAAGATGGCCGACCGCATCGCCACTTATGTCAGTTTCGGCTAGCCCGGCCACAGACAGGTAATATTGATTGTCGGGGGGCTATCAATGCTATCTGACTGTCGTTGGTGGTCGCCGTGGCACTGCAACACGGCGACCTCTTGTTATTCGTCTCCTAACACCCGCATTTGCTCGTTTGCCCACTGCACGGCTTCATGATATTTGTCGGGCAGCACTTTAGGGTCGAGTTTGAGCTTTGCGATCGCATCATTTGCTTGTTGCCATTCGGCCCGCTCGTAACATTTGACCAAATTCAGATATTCTGTCAGTAAGCCTGGTTCGCCAACCAAAGCATCTTTAATGTCTTTTGATAAAGGTAATTTAGTCAGAACAGACGACATCGGCTCATCCAGAATCGCGTCCATCAACGACATCATGCCGGTTAAAAACGCTTTGGCGGTATCAGTCTGGCGGTGCAAGGTGGCAATGCCTTCCGCAAACTTAGCTCTGGTCATCGCCAGACGCATCAATTCTGCCGGCTTTTCACTGGAAACCTGTGCAGTAAACAACACAGACAGGAACTTTTTCAGTTCTACTTGGCCGAGCACCACTAAAGCTTGTTTGATAGTTTCAATCTCAGAACGACGCTTAAAGACTGCACTGTTTGAATAGCGCAGCAGCTTGTAGGACAGATGAACGTCACGTTCAAAGATGCTGGTGATCTGCGCCAAATCCATTTCTGACTTCGATGTTTCATACAATAATTCTGCAAGTGTCATCTGAGCAGGGGATAAAGCCTTGCTTTGCAGCATCTCTGGCTTTGAAAAAAAATAGCCTTGAAAATAACTGAATCCCATATCGAGCGCGTGCTGAAACTCAGCATTAGTTTCAACTTTTTCTGCCAGTAACTTGATATTCGGGAACGGCGTTACCGCCTGTAAAATCTGCTGAATAGTGTCAGCGTCTGTACTGCGAAAGTCGATCTTTATGATGTCGATAAAAGGATAAAAATGGCGCCAAACCGGTTGGTGGATATAGTCATCTAATGCGATGACATAACCTTGTTCTTTTAATTGCTGCACTTCAGCCAACAAACGCTTTCCGGGTTGCACGGTTTCAAGAATTTCGACTACAACCTGTTCCCGCGGTAACAGGCTTGGGAATTTTTTCAGCAGGGTTTCCAGCGTAAAATTAATAAAACCAGGCTTGTCACCCAAAAAATCGTCCAGTCCAAAATTAAATTGACTGCCGGCAATCATCTTCGACGTTGCTTCGTCACCATCAATATCCGGAAAGACATTGGCCAGGCCGTCACGAAATAATAATTCGTAGGCGTACAGGTTTTTTTCCCGATCAAGGATAGGTTGGCGGGCGGCGTAAAAGTACATAACTGCTTGTGTCCTCGGCATTTGCTCCCTGAGCAATGTAGCAAAGAACCACAAGGGCTGGCTAATAAAATTTGTTGCTTTTTGTCGGTGAGAAAATGCTCAGCCACGAGGGCTGAGCACAAGAGGTAGTTATTCAGCCAGCTGCTTTTCTAACTCGCTGAACTGCTTGTTGACAAGCGGGTCCGGCGCTTTCGTCAGCAGGCTGACCACGACAACAGCGACGGATGCAAAGAACACACCCGGTACCATGGCGTACAAATATTCATTGAGCTGTTGCCCCTGAATTTGTAGCGGGCTGAACACCCAGAACAGCACGGTGCCGGCTCCGACGACCATGCCGGCCAAAGCGCCTGCTGTGGTCATGCGTCGCCAGTACAGACTGATGAGGATCACCGGGCCAAAGGCCGCACCAAATCCGGCCCAGGCGTTCCCGACTAAATCCAGAATTGAACTGCTGCGGTCCAATGCGATAGCAATGGCCACTACCGCCACCAGTAATACCGATAACCGACCAACCATTACCTGCGTTTTATCGGAAGCTTGCTGATTCAAAAAGGTTTTGTAGAAGTCCTGCGTCAGCGCACTTGAAGTTACCAGCAGCTGGCTGGAAATGGTGCTCATGACAGCAGCCAATAAAGCCGCCAGTAAAAAGCCGGTGATAAACGGATGAAACAGCACTTGCGACAACATGATAAAAATAGTTTCAGGGTCTTGTAACGGCTGTTTAGTCTGATGCACATACGCAATACCAATAAAACCAGTCGCCACAGCGCCCATTAAAGAGATGATCATCCAGGACATGCCAACGCGACGTGCCACCGGGAAATCTTTCACGGAACGGATAGCCATAAAACGGACGATGATATGAGGCTGGCCAAAATAACCGAACCCCCAGGCGAGTAAAGAAACAATACCCAAAGCACTGGTTCCGGTGAATAGATCCAGATGGTTAGGATTCAGCGATTCCACGATAGTTAACGTGGTGTCAATATCGCCGACGACGTTTAATGCGACTAACGGCACTATCACCAGCGCCAAAAACATAATGATGCCTTGCACAAAATCCGTCATGCTGACCGCGAGAAACCCGCCAAGAAGGGTGTAAGCAATGACGACAGACACAGTCAGGGCCAAACCGTAGAAATAATCCAGCTGGAACACAGTTTCAAATAACTTGCCGCCGGCGACGACGCCTGAAGCGGTATAAAGCGTAAAGAACACCACAATAACCACTGCGGAAATCAACCGCAGCAGGCGTGTTTTGTCGGCAAATCTGTGTTCAAAATAGTCTGGCAGGGTAATAGAGTCGTTGGCAATTTCGGTGTAAAGGCGAAAGCGTGGCGCTAAAAATAAATAGTTCGCCCAGGCACCCAATATCAGGCCAACTGCCAACCAGATTTGCGAGATGCCAGCCGCGTACAAGGCTCCCGGCAAACCCATTAACAACCAGCCACTCATATCTGAAGCGCCGGCGGATAACGCAGTGATACCCGGGCCTAGTTTACGTCCGCCAAGCATATATTCGGACAAGTTACTGCTGGACTGCCGGTAGGCGTAGAGTCCGATAGCGAGCATCGCGATGAAATAGATCGCAAGCGCAAGGATGGTACCTGTTTCCACTGAAATTCCTCGACCTGTTGATTATTGTTATGGTGTTGCTGCAGTGCGCACAGGGTGGGGCAGCGCCACAGCTGTTGGCGCCGCCATGCTAACAATAGTCGATGTGCAGAACCAGCAGTTTTCTGTGAACTGCCGGTTGGCTGCTACCAGTGACGGTTAAATGTTAAAACGAAGTGATTTTTCCAGCATCGCGTTGGTCGCCGCCAGGATTTGCGGTTGCTCCGCCACCAGCACTAAACGATGCTGCAGTTTCGACACCGCCTGACCAAAAAAACGCGCATCTGCGAACTGAGCAGGCATGTTTTGTTCAGGTTCGGCAAGTTCCGGTGCGTCAGGCTTGGGGACCACGAATACAGTCACCGTTTCTCCATCGATGTCCAGCACCAGATGCAAAGAGCGTTCGCCTTCAAAATCGCAGAAACGCGCGTAACGGACCGGTACTGGGAGATCGCCGGCGATTCCCAACTGATTGAACATCGGCCGAATGTTGTCCGGTTTGAGCAGCGCCTCACTGCGCAGTGCCGCCATTTCGTGATAGACATGCGACAGTGCATGTTGGCCTAAATCGGCCGGTCCATGTTGTAACGGCTGCTGCCAGTACAGCAGAGTCAGTAGCAGTGCTGCCGCAGTTGCATAGGGTAACGGCCGCTGGAACCAGCGCTGTTGTTTGGGCAACATACGTTGATTTAACAACACCCGCTCGGTCAATTGCGGTGGTACTTCAATGGCTAGTTGCTGACGCAAACTATCATCGAGTTGCTGTAATTCCTGTTGCAGTTGTAGCAGTTGCGGCTGGTCCTGCAGCGCTTCCGCGCTGACACTGCTTGGGTCTTCATATAAAGCCCGGCGTAACGAAAGATTATCCATGCGATGGTACTCCTGCTACTTCAGGTTGCAGTCTGGCACGTAATTGGGCGCGTCCGCGAAAAAGTCGGGTGTTCACAGTATTCAGATTCAATTGCAGTACTGTGGCTATTTCATCACCGGTCATGCCAAGCAGCAACTGCATAACTAAGGGTTCCCGATAGTCCTGTGGTAGTTCGAGAATAAGCCGGTGTAGCCGATCTGTAGCGACGCCTTGCTCGGGTGACTGTTGCGGATCTTCCAGACTATCCTGTTCGACGTCGCTGTATTCTAACTGCTTGCGTTCAAAGCGCCGGGCATTTTCGTGGCGCAGTATCGTTAACAGCCAGGCTTTGGCGGCCTGTGCTTCTTGCAGTTGCGCCAAATTTTTCCAGGCGCGCAGCAGCGTATCCTGTACCAAATCTTCGGCGATACTTTTAGAACGGCATAGCCAATAGGCATATCGATACAAGTCCGGCGTGTAAGTCCTGACTAAAGCTTCATATCGTTGTTGGGCGTGGCTCATTTGCACTCCGCAAAATCTGAGTTCACCACAAAGACCGGCTGGCCTGCCATTTTTGTGCAGGCCAGCGCAAATAAATTAGCGGCTGGGATAAAGTGGTGCCAGACCTGCGGACACCTGGGGGGGCTGATGTTGAAAATGCGCCCAGGCCTCCAGCAGGCCATGACCCTGCCAGGTTTTACCGGCAGCCTGATATCCCTGATAACTCAACTGCTGGATTTGTGACTTCAACGCGCCGTCAGGCAAGTGCGGCAGAATGTCAGACAGCGTGGTAATTTGCGGGTCGATTAGTTGCTGCGCCCAGCGCAGCAGTTGTTCACGGGCTTGTGTCGCGTCGTTGTGCTGGCAGGCTTGTTTCAGCTTTCGCACATTAAAGCGCACCGCAGATTCTGCAACCGGTACATCGACTGTTGGCGGACGCTGATACCACTGCTGCAGCAACCACATCACGATGGTGGCTAACCACAATACCAACAACAGCCAGCTGCTATAACTGAAATGCCAATCGGATACCGGCTCGGAGGTTTGCAGGGCCGGGATAGGTTCTGGCGTAGCCACCGCGCTGGTGTCTGATTGCTGCGGATTCGGGCTGACCTGCAAAATGACAGCGGGTAACACGGCAACGTCTGGTTGATTGGTTTTAGTATTCCACCAATGCACCTGTACTTCTGGCATCGTCAGCGTGCCGCTTTTATCGGCGATAATGGCGTAGCTGAATACCTTTTGTGCAACGATACGGCCCTTGCGTTCGGCTTTATGGCTTTGCGGTTGCTCCGGATAGATTTTGGCCCCGTTGACGGCACCCAGCTGCAGATCTGGCAGTTGATGGTCGGCTAAATCCAGTGCCGTTAAAGTGATAGTCCGGGTCACCGGTTCGCCCTGTACCAGCTGTTGAGCTGAAGGCGACCATTCTTCCGTTAGTGCTACCAGTTCTGAGGGCAGCCAATGATGTTGCTTGCCGTCGGGAATGGCGTTGACTGTTAACGTCAGCGGTTTACCTTCTGCAGATACCGCTTTGGTGCGGGCAAAATAGTCATAACGCGAGTTATCCCGATCAATCATTTCGCCGTTAAAAAACGGTGCGTTCAGCGTTAGACTGCCGCTTTTTTGCGGTACCACACTGTAGCGGCGGGTGATCGTCTGATAACGCTCACCATTGACGATTTCGCTATTTTCCACATCTTTGCCGACTTGCTCGACTTCAGCGCCGGCCAGCTCAGGCTGACTCAGGTTGCCGCGTTGCAATTCGCCTTTAAAATAGATTTTAATTTCGTAATACAGCATCTGCTGCACGTGCACTGTTTCATGGCTGAAGCTGTTTTCCAGAAAGAGCTCAGCGCCTTTGCCACTGCTTTGGCTCGCCGGCTGCACTTCGATGCTGATGGGGTCACTGCTGATATTGCCGACGGTAAAAGCCGGTATGGTTAAGCTGCCAGTGCGGCGTGGGAATAAACTTAACTGCCAGGCTGTGCTTTGGCTAGACTGGCCATTGATGATTTGCATACTTTGGCTGACTGATGGGCCGGAGACACGAAAATCTTGCTCCAGCACGGCAAAATCCAGTACACCGGCGTCCACTTTTTCATCAAGCACCAGCTGCAACATAATGGCTTCACCATACATTGCCGGATTTTTATCAACACTGGCCTTCAGTTGCGTGGCGGCCTGCACCTGCCAAAGCAGAGCAAGGCCAACCAGCAGCAGGCGGAAACACAATTTTACCATTCTTGTTGAACTCCACGCGGGATCGCTTGTTGCTGACGTTTTTGATATTCCAGCAACATTTTGTTTTTTAATAATAAACTAGGTTCGTCCTGGACTTTTCGCAGTAAATTTTCCAGTTGTTGACTTTGCTCGGGACTGGCATTCGGCCAGGCTTGTTCGATAGCCTGCTGTTGCTGGTCCGGCTTTTCGCTTTGCTGCTCAGCTTCTGCCTGTTGCAGTTGTTGTTTTTGCTGCTCAGTTTGTTGCTGCTGTGCCGGATCAGACTCGGCGCTATCTTGCTTATTTTGTTCGTTTTGCTGCTGGTCCTGCGACTGCTGCTGACTTTGTTGGTCTTGTTGCTCCTGACCGTCTTTTTGCTCGCCGTCTTTTTGTTCACCGTCCTGTTGCTGATCCTCAGATTGCTGCTGGTCTTTGGATTGTTGTTCCTGCTGCTCTTGTCGCTGTTCCAGCAGCTTTTGCATCAACTTGATATTTTCCTGCACCCCCGGTAAATCAGCCTGTTGCGCTGCAGCCTGTTGATAAGCTGCTAATGCTTGCTGATACTGCTGCTGCAGTGCCAGGCTGTTGCCGAGATTAAACAAGCCGGCCGCGGA
>CAMLRA010000096.1 GCA_946482325.1 uncultured Chromatiaceae bacterium
GGGTAACGATAAACCTGTCGTCGGTTTTACAACCACAAACTCGCTCATTCATGTCACTGAAACTTTACTCTACAAACCCGGCGGTTTTATCAGTAATGATATTTTGCCACCTTTTGTATTGATGGACGATATGCCGGCATGGGAACTCGGCGCGCTGGAGATGATTCGGGATCTCGCGCTGGCTATGCGTACGGACCTCAGTCGTTCTCAGTCACAATCAGTCGAAAACAGCTTATTGAAGCAGGTGCAGCCTAAATTTAACATTGAACATCGCAGCTGGGCGGTACCTACGCCGGAAGATGAATATACCGCAGCAATAAAACTACTACGTGCATACCGCCAGGCATTGATGGATCCGAATAATCAGGAACATCAGTTTTTTGCCCGTGCAGATAACCTGCGTGACTGGCTGAAACAGGCCGAAAAACGACTTGGTAGTTACAGTCAGCGTTTGAGTGCCAGTGTCGGTCAGGACCGGCTGAACACCGATCTAGCCGGAGATGCAGCGGCACGACAGTCCACCCAGACTCCACAGGAAATGATGATCAAAACATCCTGGTGGCGTATTGATAATGAATTCTATGAAGCACGTGGTGCCAGCTGGGCATTACTGCATTTTTTAAAAGCAATAGAGGTGGATTTCGCCGATGTGCTGCAGCGTAAAAACGCGACTGTGAGTCTGCAGCAAATTATCCGTGAGCTGGAATCGACCCAACAAACGATATGGACGCCGATGGTGTTAAATGGCAGTGGTTTTGGTGTTTTAGCCAATCATAGCCTGGTCATGGCAAACTACATTTCCCGCGCGAACGCAGCGCTGATTGATTTAACTGAATTGTTGTCACAAGGGTAGAAGATGAAATTATTGGCCAGGATGGTTTTTGGCTTCCTTTTTGTAGCGGGTCCGGTAACGGCCGATATGCTGGGTGTGCGTGCTGGGCTGGAGTATTGGCGGGCAAAACCAGAAGTGGTGGCAGGCAATACGGGCGCAGCAGGTCGTTGGTCACTTAATAATGCCAGCGGCATGGCGTGGGCTGCGCGTTTTGAACATCCAATTCCACTGCTGCCTAATTTTGCCGCACGCTATCAGCAACATGATTATTCTGCGCAGGCGCCACTGCTGGACAGTTTGCGATTGGGACAAACAGTTTATAGCGCTGGTCAAAACATCTGGCAGTACCAAAAATATCAACATTACGATATGACGGCCTATTATGAGTTACTCGATAATCCACTACTCAGTGTCGATCTTGGCCTCACTGTCCGCCAGTTGAAGGTAAAATCTGCACTCAATACCAGTGTTATCAACAATTCAGCGAATTTATCCGTGATGCTCCCGATGCTTTATCTGGATACTGAAATGGGTGTGTGGGGCACTGATACAGTTGTGTTTGCCAAAGGTAATTACAGCCGATACCAAAGTGATTTAAATTACGACTGGCAAGCTGGCATCGCCTGGCGCTTTATTGATATCGCAATGTTTCAGGCGTATTTACGTGCCGGATGGCAATATAACAAGCTGGCAATCTCAGACCGTGATCACCTCGATATGCAGGCGAATGGTTCCGGCGGCTTTATCGGGCTGTATTTAGATTTCTGACATTGTAAATAAAATGTATTAAAGATGTCGGAGGAAGTGTCGCGAACGGTTGCCGCGGTGATTCCATGCCCGCTATACTGACACCTCCCTGAATCTGTTGGTGACGAAGAACCAACGGATTTTACCAATTCGGATTTGCTGCATGCCAAACTTGAAACTGCTTCTGGCTGTGTTTATTGCCTTGCAACTTGCCACGGCCGGCGTAGGCTGGTGGTACTATCAACTCGAGCAAAGTACACAACAATCGCAGCTACAGCAGCTGGCTGACCAGCTTACTCAACATTTGCAGACAGAGGCAGAGAGCAATGCGGAACTCCTGACTCTGGTACAAAACCTGACCGAACTTCCTGAGCTAGCGTTACAAATTCTTGCTGCGGATGGCTCCCCGGTTGTGGCCGTTGGCCTGATGGCGGATGATGCATTAAGCCTGCAGACATCGTTAGCGGATGGCCGGCACTTGCAACTTTCAACCGCGAAAGTATCTTTCCCCTGGTTTTGGCTGTTGCTGTCTGCCGGACTTGCCTTGGCCGTGGGACTGGGTTTGCAGTTACTGGAACGACGGCAACAACGCAGTTACCAACGACTCTGGCAGGTGTTGCACCATCACAATCCATGCGTTGCAGCTACGGGTTTTGCTCCGCTGTTTGAAGCCATTCAGCAATTGGTCAATCAACAACATGACGGTGCCCACCAGCTGCAGCGCGCTCAGCAACAGCTTGAACACACTGAACAAACCCATGCGGAGTCCAGGAAAGAACTGGCACAGCAGCTGGCCCAGCTTCAACAGCGTCAATTGCATCTGAGTCGTGACTTGCTGTGTTGGCAATTACTGGCCGAACAAGCCTCACAAATGAATGGTGCGGAAGTGCAGCAGTGGTTGACGCTACTGTTATGGCGCCAGCAAACAGAAAAAGAACAACAACCGGTTGTGCAGAGCTTGTCGCATTGGTTTGCCAATTCGCTGCGCCAGATCCAGCAAAGTTGGCCATCACACTTGTTGTTACTGCCGGATGAAGACCCGGTGGCGACCCGAAGCCAGGTTGTGCTCGACGGTGACTTGTCACGTCATCTGATGTTTGTGCTGCTCCATGCATTACGCCCTTTGGTCGATGGCAAGGAAGTCATGCTCAGTTATCGTCTTGAAAACGGTACCCGCGATAAGTTGCAAATAAAAATTCAGTACACTGGCCGAAGCCTCAGTTCCCGCAGCCGGCAAATTCTGGTGCAAGGGCCTTGTGCAGAGCCACAATGGGCCGATATCCCCTTTGAACTTTGTCACCTGCTGGTGCAGCAACTGAGTGCAGAGCTGCAGATCCAGGAACTGGCAGATTTAGGCACCCGGGTAACTTGCACTCTGCCTGTAGTCGGGCGGGATCGGCCACAGAGTAAACGCTTTCAAAACCTGGTCATTTTTGACCCGCGTCCCGGCAGGCTGGATATTTGGCGGCAGAGTTTACACGGGGTCAGTGAACAGGTGGTGGCGACCTCGACGGTCGGGGAGTTACAACAGGTCTTGCAGAGTCGCCTGATTGATACCATCGTCGTCCACTTGCATGAAGATAGTGTCAATGTGGCTGATGTTCAGCTTCTGCAGCAGCTGAGCCTTCGCTATCAGCTTGTTGCATTTACCAGTCAGTCCGGGACTGCTGCTTTTGCAGAGATGGTGTGCGCAGCAAAGTATGAACCACCGCTGCTGCTCGCCGAGTTACAAGACTTGCCGCAGCCGGGGTGTCAGTTTGCTAATCAGCAACTGCTCATTGTTGATGACAACCAGACGAACCTGAGTTTTGTCCGTGCGATGCTGGAAGGGCAAGGGATTAATATTGATTTTGCCGTGACTGGACAAGAAGCACTGCGGCTTGCGAGTAACAGCCGTTATCAGTTGATTCTGATGGATATTCAATTGCCGGATTTAAGCGGAGTAGAAGTTACTAAGCGGATCCGGCAACTGCGGCATCATCAGCAAACCGTCATATTGGCCTTTACCGGGCATGCGTTACCGGAAGAGGCGGCCAGTTTCCGTCTTGCCGGCATGGATGACGTGATGATAAAACCTTTGGATGCACGCAAAATCGCACATATATTATCCCGGGTCAGGCCTGTACCTGAAACTCAATAACACTGCTGTATAAGGTCTGTAATGCCTGTAAATACAGAGGATTTACCGGACTGTACAGCAGGCTCATCAATTCAGCACCATTGTGGGTAAATTTGTAATATTGCAGCACAATGCTGTTTGCTTTAAGACGCCCGGTTAAGAGTGTTTGTGGGAATTGCCACTGCAACTGCTGGCCTTTTGCCATCACGCCACTCTCTATTTCCGCCGGATGTAACAGGCCTAAATCGATCAGACTGAGAATTTGCGGATAAGTCAGTCCAAACTGACTGAGATTAAGCACACCACGATTACGACCCCGTATCCATTGCCAGAACGACCCTTGTTGCAGATAACTGAAATAAATATGTGCGGGTTCCTGCGACGAGATCCGGCAACTTAAGCTACTGGCTAACTGCAAGGCCTGCGCATCTTTGTGATGCATTTGCCTCAGGATATTCAGCGTTTTGTAGGAAAAACTGCCCGGTGAACTGATTTCAGCCGCCAGGATCCGTGCCCAGAGTTTTTGCATGGCCAATGCAGAGATATTCTGGACATGTTCGCAGTAATGATAAAACCAATCGGGATCAATATCCTGAGTGACGGTCTGGTCTGTACAGTACTCTTGCGCCAGCACCATTACTTTTTCCAGGTTGTATTGCTGGCGCTCTAACGTCATTTGCCGGCGTCGCGCGGCCCGGCTTCGGATGCTGTCCTCTGGTAATTCTGTATCTGTTGCGACGCCGGCGCGGGCTGACAGTTGCTGGTGCACAGCGTGTGCATGGCGGACTTGCTGAATGGAAATGGCGCCGCCTGAACTTGCTGCGGGCTTGGTATGCGCATTCAAATCCTGACCGAGCTGATGTTTGGCAAGATGTTTGAGTCTCTGCTGTCCAGACATATGCTGCACTTTACTCATCGCGCTTCCCTATCCAAGTATGGCAAATTCATTGTATCGACCATAGTTCCCTGACCGCTACTGTTGGTGAGTAAAAACTTCTGTCAGCGGGTTGTCACAATGCCTGTTTGCCGGCCAAACCGACGTAAAATTGATTGCTTTTTTTAGTTAAGGGTATAGTGTAAGAAAGCACTAATTCAGTCGTTGATGTTGGCTCACAGGTGGTATGAACGGACCCGTTCAGGCACAACAATATGGAATTCCCGTCAGTGTTGCCCGGTGAGACTCTAAGGATAAGGTCGTTGAATGGTTTCAAAAGTAACAGATGATGATTTTCTGTTCCTCGCAGAAGACGAGAGTGTTTATACACCTGCACCTCAGGTCACCGGGGAATGGCATTTGCTCATTGTTGACGACGATGAAGAAATCCACACTGTCACACGACTGGCTCTGAGTGACTTGCTGGTGCAGGGCCGTAAGCTGGTATTTCATCATGCTTATTCTGGCCGTGCCGCTATCGAGTTTCTGAAGAAAAATCCCCACATTGCTGTAATTTTGTTGGATGTGGTGATGGAATCCGACGATGCCGGCTTATTGGTCGTGCAACAGATCCGCGAGCAGCTGGGAATGGACGAAGTGCGGATTGTGTTGCGGACTGGTCAGCCCGGATATGCGCCGGAAGAGAGTGTGATCAAAGAATATGATATCAACGACTACAAAACGAAAACCGAGCTGACACGCAGTAAACTAGTCACTTCCATTATTTCTTCGATCCGTTCTTATCAACAAATTCGGACGATCAATCAAAACCGGCTGGGGTTGCAGAAAATCATCAATGCCGGTGCCAATTTGCTTGAGCAGCATTCATTGCATGAGTTTTCGGAAGGCGTCGTGACGCAAATCTCCTCGTTGATTGGTCTGCATGCCGAAGGTGTGTTGTGTGCTCAGATTGAAGACGATGGTTCGGCCAGCGACAATGTCTATGTTCTTGGTGCGGCCGGGCACTATGCGCCTTACATTAAATGTAAGCTGGAACGCTTGGGTAATGAGCGGATCATTCAGCAAATCCTGCATTGTCTGGCGGAAAAACGCCATATTTTTACTGCCTTTGATACCGTGTTGTATTTGGGCAATGCCGAACACAGTGCCGCAGTGTATATCGAAACCAACAGGCCTATTGAAGACTTTGATCGCCAGCTGATTGAGGTTTTTCTGAGCAATATCTCGATCGGTTATGAAAATGTCACACTGTTCCAACAGCTAAAGCATGCCGCCTACATCGACCCGCTGACCAAAACACCGAACCGAAATGAATACACACAGTTGCTGCAGGAAACCAGGCGGCTGGCGCCTGAGCAGACGGTCGCAGTGCTGATTGATATTGACCATTTTTCTGATGTCAACGACGGTTTAGGCCAGGAAGTGGGCAATGAGCTATTGGTCGCAGTGACGCACCGGCTGGTGGAAAAATTTGGTGATATCGCCCAGATCGCCCGCATCGGTGCCGACGTGTTTGGGTTAATCGGCCCTGAAGCACAGTTAACGCCACAGCAGTTAAATGCGGTTTTTGCCACGCCATTTCAGGCCTCAGAGCATAGCTTACAAATCAACGCGACTTTTGGCTTTTGCCGGTTAACTGACAGCGTGCGACAAGGACTTGGCATCCTGAAGCAGGTTTATATCGCATTAAACCGGGCGAAAAAAAGTTTATCGCAAAATTACGAGTTTTATCACGCTGAACTTGAAGACCAGATGGCGGAACGCCTGGCTTTGCTGCGCCGGTTAAGACAGGATTTTGCGCAGGACAAACTCGCATTGTGGTATCAGCCACAGATTTCGCTGAGCAACAATAAAGTCATCGGGATGGAAGCGCTGTTACGCTGGCCGGATGGGCAGGGCGGTTATATTTCGCCGGCAGTCTTTATTCCACTGGCAGAATACTCCGGGCTGATTGTGGAAATCGGTGACTGGGTGATCCGGCAGGCTTGCCAACAAATTCACTATTTGACCGCGCAAGGCCTGGAGCCATTGCGCATTGCGGTGAATGTGTCGATGCCACAGTTCCGTAGTCCGAATTTTGTCAGGTCGGTGATTGATGCGGTGCAGGCCGCCGATATTGACCCGCAAATGCTGGAACTGGAAATTACAGAATCCGTGGTGATGGATGAACCGAAAATCGTTATTGAGGCGTTGAGCCAGCTCAAAGCGCACGGCATTAAAGTGGCTATTGACGATTTTGGTATTGGTTTTTCCAGTCTGAGCTACCTGCAACAGTTGCCGTTGGACCGGATTAAAGTCGACCGCGCTTTTGTGCGGGATTGCTCCAAGCCCAATGGTTCTGTTATTGCGGAAACCATTGTCAGTCTGGGTAAACGCTTAGGTTTATCGACTATCGCAGAAGGGATCGAAACGCCGGAACAGGCTGCCGTGGTAAAAGCGATGGGCTGTGACGAAGTGCAGGGTTTTATGTATGCCAAACCGATGCCGACCCCCGACCTGCTGGCATTTATCCGCAGCTGGCAACCTTAAATACTAAAGTGTTCAGCATAAAAAAATGCCGCATCAAGCGGCATTTTTTTATGTTGCAGTGACAATAGCCGCTGCATTTGGAAGCATCAGACGCGGAATAACCGGGCGATGTTTTCCAGGTTCTGTGCCAGATTCGCCAGTTCGCGGCTGGCCTTGGCGATGTGGCCAGCGCTTTGTGAAGTGTGTTCAGTGTGTTTGACGATATCCACCACGTGCCCGACGATGGTTCCGGCCATCACTTGCTGCTCTTCAGTGGCAGAAGCAATATGCTGGTTCATCTCGCGAATCCGGCGGATACTGGTGGTGATGGCCTGCAGAGAATCGCCTGCCTGATTGGCTGAGGCCACACTCTGATCGGCTTGCACTGTACTTTGCTGCATTTTTTGCACCGCAGAGCGGGCGGCAGATTGCAGTTGTTCAATGGTTTTCTGAATTTCTTCTGTCGATTTCTGTGTTCTGGACGCCAGAGTACGCACTTCGTCGGCGACGACGGCAAAACCGCGGCCTTGTTCGCCGGCACGGGCAGCTTCGATGGCGGCGTTCAGTGCCAGCAGGTTAGTTTGCTCCGCAATACCTTTAATTACATCGAGCACAGCGCCAACCTGATTGGCGTCTGTTTCCAGTTTCAGGATGACTTCAGAAGCTTCCTGCACATTACTCGCCAGTTGACGAATATTGTTCACCGTGACACCAACTGTTTGCTGACCGCGGTCTGCGGCGACATTTGAATCATTGGCCGCATTGGAGGCTTCATTGGCGCTGCTGGCCTCAGCGATGACGCTGTTACTCATATCGTCCACAGCCACTTTGGCCTGATCTGCCGCTTTGCGCTGCACGGCGATAGTTCTGTTGGTGTCATCAGTCAGTTGGTGCAGGTCTTTGGCCAGTGAAGACAATGGCAGTGCGGTGTTGACGATTTCTTTCACCACGCCCTGCAGTTTTTCCATAAAAGAGTTAAACCAGAAGGCTAAATCGCCAAGTTCATCTTTTGAATTGGTCTGGATCCGGACTGTCAAATCGCCATCTTCCTTTGCGAGGTCACGCAGAGAGCGAATGATATGGCCAAGACTGCTATCGATACCTTTCACGACCGGCAGTGCAGTACCAAACAGGGCCAGTACAGTGATGACCATCATGATGACACCGACGGTGATCATCTGAGACGCCTGACTGTTGGCATCATCAATGGCACTTTTAAATTGTTTTAACTGCACGTCGCGAAACGATGTGAGTTTATTGACGGTGTTTTCATAGTCCGCATTCATTTTTTGCGAACGTTCACCGATGGTTGCCATGTCAGCGGTGTTACTGACCATTTCCTGCGACACTTTAAAAGCTACAGCGTAATAAGCGTCAAAAGATTGCAGGATTTGGCCGACTTCGCGACTGACTTCAGATTCCAGCTGACCAACAGTCGTCAGTTGTTTTTTCATCTGTTCAGCGAGCTTATTGGCGCCATTGAGTGCTTCTTCGTCCCCGGTGGTGACTGCGCTGGCCAGCGATTCTTTTAACCGCTCCAGTGAGACCAGTGCGCTTTCAGAGGCTTGCAGCACAGGGAACTGAATGTCTCTGGTACTTTCCAGAGTTTTGACGTTACTCAAAGCGGTTTTTGTAGAGAGCCCCAAAAACACCACAAACATCAGGGTGCCAATGAGGGGGATTAAATAGATTTTTTTCGCAATCGAAAGGCGTTGCAAAAATTCCATAGTTGATTACCCCGTTGGATCAGCGCAAAGGCCGGTATTATTTTGAATATCTTTGATTTGAAATCACTTTCGAGTATAGACAGCAATTTGGATTGGCGCAGCAATCTCAGGGCATTAGAACAGAATTTACGAATGTAAAGAATGGGATAGTGCTGAAATTTCGCGATTTGGCTTGATTAATGAAACAGGCCCGGCAATGCGGGCCTGTCCTTTCCTGCGGGAGGAAATTATTTGTTCTGCGCGCGCTCAAATGACGTTTGGATCTCAGCTTTTGCTTCAGCTTTGTCACCCCAGCCGATCACTTTCACCCATTTGCCTGGTTCCAGCTCTTTATAACGTTCGAAGAAATGCTGGATTTGACCTTTTAACAGTTCAGGTACGTCACCGATGTCCTGAATGTGGTCATAAATCTTAGTCAGTTTGCTGATAGGGACTGCCAGCACTTTAGCGTCTTCGCCCGATTCATCAGCCATTTTCAGCACTGCAACCGGACGGCATTTAATCACCGCGCCTGGTACTAACGGATATGGTGTTGGCACCAGTACGTCAACCGGGTCACCATCCAGAGACAGCGTGTGGTTCACAAAACCGTAGTTACAAGGATAGAACATTGGCGTTGCCATAAAACGGTCAACCCAAACTGTGCCGCTGTCTTTATCGACTTCGTATTTAATTGGGTCGGCATTGGCCGGGATTTCGATGATAACGTTGATTTCATCTGGCAGATTTTTACCCGCCGGGACCAGACTTAAGCTCATGATGCTTCCTTATTTATTAAAAATGCAGTGACGCCGATTATACCGGCGACACTGAAAATCGCTATGGTTGTGCGCCCTGACTTTGGTCGGGCGTTATGTTCACTCAGGCCTGATGATATTTCAGGCAGCTGTCGACTTCATGTTTAGAACCCAGAATCACGGCTACACGCTGGTGAATGTCGTGAGGCTCAATTTCCATAATGCGCTGGTAACCAGTAGAACTGGCTCCGCCGGCTTGTTCTACCAAAAAGCTCATTGGATTAGCTTCGTACATCAGGCGTAGTTTGTCCGGTTTGTTTGGGTCTTTGTGGTCAGTAGGGTACATAAAAATGCCGCCACGGCAGAGGATACGGTGCACATCACCGACCATAGCTGCAATCCAGCGCATATTAAAGTTTTTGCCGCGCGGCCCGGCTTTCCCGAGCAACAAATCGCCGACGTACGCCTGCATGCCGGGTTGCCAATAGCGTTGGTTTGACATATTGATGGCAAACTCGGCGGTGACTGACGGAATCGCCACTTCTTCCTGCGTTAACAGGAAACCACCATAAGTTTTATCCAGCGTATAGAGCCGGGTGCCCTGGCCTGTTGTCAGCGCCAGCATGGTAGACGGGCCGTACAACACATAACCGGCGGCCAGTTGTGCCGTGCCTGGCTGTAAAAATTGCGCGGCGTCTGCGGCGTCAACGTCATCACGCGCCGGTAGAATGGAAAAAATGGTACCAATCAGACTGTTGATATCGGTGTTGGACGAACCATCCAGCGGGTCGAACGTGACCAGATAACGGCCTTGCGGATTGCCGGCAACGGTATGGTCTTCTTCTTCACTGGAAATCGCTTTGACGACGCCGGTTTCCAGAATCATGTCCTTGAGCAGCTCGTTGGCCAGTACGTCTAGTTTTTTCTGCGTTTCGCCCTGGATGTTTTCATCCAGTGTTGAGCCTAAAACGCCCGCTAATGCGCCTTGTCCGACCCGGAAGGAGATTTCTTTACAGGCAGCCAGAATGGTTTTAATCAGAGCAATCAGGTCGGTATCGACCCCATCTTGTCGCAGTACAGGAGCCAGACGGCGCATCGGTATATCCTTCTGTTAGGGTAGGGTTGGGGCCCGGCCGGTCGCTTCATTGTGGCTCTGTTGGCCGCGTACCTGCCCGTGCACTTGATAGTGGGCCCAGAGTTTAAAGAATCTGGCTAAAAATTGCATTTTTATCACCGATTTTATTTCGAAAAAGCCGGCTTTTCTTTTGTTACAATGCGGCAAACCACCGGCGAGCGCGCTGCATGTGTTGTATGCAGTGCGACGCTGGTTCAGACTGAACAGGATTATTGAATGCATCTTCATATTTTGGGTATTTGCGGCACTTTTATGGGCGGTATTGCTGCCATTGCCAAGAGTTTAGGCCATCAGGTCACAGGTTCTGACGCCAACGTATATCCGCCGATGAGCACACAACTCGAAGAACTCGGCATCAGTCTGACTCAGGGCTACGACCCGGCGCAGCTGGATCCGGCGCCGGATTTAGTCATCATCGGTAATGCGATGTCCCGCGGTAATCCGTGTGTCGAATATGTGCTGAACCGGAATATCCCGTATACCTCAGGCCCGCAATGGCTGGCAGAAACAGTGCTCAGAGACCGTTGGGTGCTGGCTGTGTCCGGCACTCACGGTAAAACCACCACCACGACTATGCTGGCGTGGATTTTGGAATTTGCCGGCCTAAAGCCGGGTTTCCTGATTGGTGGCATTCCGCAAAACTTCGATGTGTCGGCGCGTTTAGGGGATGCGCCATTTTTTGTCATTGAAGCTGACGAATACGACACCGCGTTTTTCGATAAACGCAGCAAGTTTGTGCATTACCGGCCCCGTACCTTAATTGTCAATAATCTCGAATTTGACCATGCCGATATTTTTCCGGATTTGGCTGCTATCCAGCGTCAGTTCCATCATTTATTGCGCATGGTGCCTGGCAATGGCTTAGTGCTGTCACAAGCCAATGTACCGGCCGTGCAACAAGTGCTTGATATGGGCTGCTGGAGTGAACAGCAACAAAGCGGTTCTGACTGGCAGGTGCGTTTGCAACAGGCCGATGGTTCTGCCTTTGAAGTCAGTTTCCGTGGTGATGTCAAAGGCACAGTGCACTGGGCTTTATGCGGGCAGCATAGCGTCGACAACGGTTTGATGGCGCTGGCGGCTGCACAGCACGCTGGTGTGCCGCTGTCGGTCGCGATCGAAGCGCTGAATCAGTTTGTCGCGCCAAAACGCCGGCTGGAATTAAAAGGCGTGGTCGATGGCGTCAGCGTCTATGATGATTTTGCCCATCATCCGACTGCGATTGACACGACTTTAGCCGGCTTACGCGCCCGGGTAGGCCAAAACCGTATTCTGGCCGTACTGGAACCGCGTTCGAACACGATGCGCATGGGCGTACACAAAGAGGCGTTACCGGCTTCGCTTGCAAAAGCAGACGAGGTGTTTCTATTTGAGCCGGCCAACAGCGGCTGGTCACTCGGCGCTTTGGCAGAGCAAATCAGCCAGCAATGCGCCATTCCGGCAACAGTGGCACAGGATATCGACCGGCTGGTGCAGCAGATTGTCACTACGGCACAACCGGGGGATTCGATTCTGGTAATGAGTAACGGTGGTTTTGGCGGTATTCACGATAAGTTATTACAGGCGCTGGCAGCGGAATGAGCCAGTAGCATTTAGCAAAAAGGCATTTTTATGCACGTAAGTGATGATCTGAAAGTTCAACACAATGTTTCCCACCAGCGTGAAGTCACGCTGGCTTTTACCGGCGCATCCGGCGCCTTGTATGGCTGGCGCCTGCTACAGGTGCTGCTGAGCCTGAATGTTAAAGTACATTTGCTGATTTCCAGTGCTGCTAAAGTGGTGTTTGCCACTGAACATGATTTAAAACTCAATGGCAATCCGCAGGCTTGTCAGGCGCAGCTGGTTGAAATCTTTGGCTGTGCCCCCAACTTACTGGCTGTCTACGGCAAAGATGACTGGTTTTCACCGGTGGCGTCCGGCTCGGCTGCCCCGAAAACCATGGTAATTTGTCCTTGTTCGACCGGTACTGTTGCCGCTATTGCACATGGCATGAGTGACAACCTGATTGAGCGGGCGGCCGATGTCGTCATCAAGGAAAAAGGTCAGTTGATTTTAGTGCCGCGCGAGACGCCATTAAGCGCCTTGCATCTGGAAAATCTGCTGGCGTTAGCCAGACTTGGCGCCACTATTATGCCGGCGGCGCCTGGCTTTTATCATCAGCCGAAGACTATTGAAGATTTAATCGATTTTATGGTGGCCCGATTGCTGGACCATCTGGGTCTGCCACAGCAGCTGATGCCACGTTGGGGGTATCAGCCCCAGGCTGCCAAAGATTAGTCCATCGCAGGGATCACTGAATCCAAACATACAATCGCCTGGCGATTAACGAGGAGCTCGCTGTGACGCTGGCCTTATCCATTCGCGATCTGCATAAAAGTTATAAAAGCGGCACCAAAGCTTTAAATGGCATCGACTTAGATGTGCAGCAAGGCGATTTTTTTGCGTTACTGGGACCAAATGGGGCTGGTAAAAGTACCACCATTGGTATTATCAGCGCTTTAGTCAATAAAACATCAGGTACAGTCAAAGTCTTTGATTTTAATACAGATACCCAGCTTGAAGACGCTAAAAGTCAGTTAGGTTTAGTGCCGCAGGAATTTAACTTTAATCAATTTGAAACCGTGCTGCAGATTGTGGTCAATCAGGCGGGGTATTACGGCGTCCCCAAAAGTGTCGCTCTGGTGCGGGCGGAAAAGTACCTTGGCCAGCTCGGCCTGTGGGAAAAACGTCACGCCCGCTCACGCGAGTTGTCCGGCGGTATGAAACGCCGTCTGATGATCGCCCGCGCTTTGATGCACGAACCCAAGCTGTTAATCCTCGATGAGCCCACCGCCGGTGTGGATATCGAGCTGCGCCGCTCGATGTGGGAATTCTTAAAAGAAATTAACGCACAGGGCGTCACCATCATTCTGACCACACATTATCTGGAAGAAGCCGAGATGCTGTGTCGTAATATCGCCATCATCGACAAAGGCCGCATCATTGAAAACACCTCGATGAAAGCCTTGCTCGGCAAACTGAATAAAGAAACTTTTGTGCTGGATTTAAAAGCCGGCCGCGCTGAGTTGATGCTGCCGGGTTTTGTCACCCGCAAACTCGACGAACATAGTTTTGAAGTGGATGTGGAGAAAAATCAGGGGCTAAATGCCGTGTTTGCTGCGCTCGCAGCGCAGGACATCACAGTGTTGTCGATGCGGAATAAAGCCAACCGGCTGGAAGAGCTGTTTGTCAGCCTGATTGGTGAGGGGAAACACTGATGTTTAAACCAAGATATCTGATTGCGCTGCAAAGTATTCTGAATAAAGAAACCAATCGTTTCCTGCGAATTTGGGTACAAACGCTGGTGCCGCCGGCCATAACCATGACGCTGTATTTTGTCATTTTCGGTAACTTAATCGGCAGCCAGATTGGCCAAATTCACGGCTTCAGTTACATGGAATTTATTGTGCCTGGCCTTATTATGATGTCAGTGATCACCAACTCTTATGCTAACGTGGCGTCGAGTTTTTTCAGCGCCAAATTTCAGCGCAACGTTGAAGAGTTGTTGGTCGCGCCGGTGCCAAACTACATCATAGTGCTGGGCTTTGTCGGCGGAGGTGTCGCGCGCGGCGTGCTGGTCGGTCTGATTGTGACTGTGCTGAGTTTATTTTTTGTTGATATCCGCATCCATCATTTGTGGGTCATCGTCAGCACTGTGTTACTGACTTCGGCGGTGTTTTCACTGGGCGGACTGATCAATGCGGTGTATGCCAAAACCTTTGATGACATCAGCATTGTGCCGACTTTTGTGCTGACGCCTTTGACCTATTTAGGCGGCGTGTTTTATTCGCTGAGCCTGTTGCCTGAGTTTTGGCAGGGCGTGTCAGTATTCGTAGTCGCGGATTACGCCAACGCGAAAATTATCCGGCAGATCATTAAAA
>CAMLRA010000097.1 GCA_946482325.1 uncultured Chromatiaceae bacterium
CCTTACCCGCAACTGTGCATCGACAACGGCTAGCGGGTCGTGGTCAGGGCCCATTTTGCAAGTTCCGACCGGGTGATACTGCGTATCTGCGCGGTGACGAATGTCTTCGGCAATAGCGGCCGGGTCGTTGGCATTGACCGGATACAGCATGTCACCACGGATGGCATCAAAAGCTGCAGATTCGATCAACCGTTGCTGGAACTGCGCCCCTTTAACCAGCAGCGGCAGATCGCGCGGATCTGATAAAAAGTTCGGGTCGATGTGCGGGGCATCATGCGGATCTGTGCTGGCCAGCCGCACGCTGCCGCGGCTGTATGGCCGCAGTAAATCAACATGACAGGAAATGCCATGGCCCAGATGCATCTTGCGGGCATGGTCATCGACAATGCCGAGCACAAACACCAGCTGTAAATCCGGCACCTCCACTTCAGCGGATGATCGAAAAAATGCGCCACAAGTCGCGATCGCGCTGCTGATCATGCCGGTCCGGTGCTGTTTCCATTCCAGTATGGCGGCGGCAAGTTTTCCCGCGCCGCGCCAGGACAGACCAAAAGTAGCGGTGTTGCTGGGGACCCGCCAGGTCTGCACATAATCGATATGATCCTGCAAATTCTGGCCAACCCCGGGTAAATCACAGATGACCGGAATGCCCAGCCGTTGTAATTCGTCGGCCGGACCTATGCCGGATAGTTGCAGCAATTGCGGCGAGCCAAAGGCACCGGCGGAGATAATGACTTCGCGCCGGGCCAGTACTGTATGCAGTGTGCCATGTTGGTAAAAGGCTACGCCGGTCGCTTGCCGGCCGTCCAGAATGATTTTGGCAGCAACAGCAGCTGTGATGATATGCAGATTGGGTCGGCTCCGATTGGGGGTCAGAAAGGCTTTGGCTGCGCTGCAGCGTTCGCCGTTTTTGTGGGTCACCTGATACTGAAAGGCACCTTCCTGGGTAGCACCATTGTAGTCCGGGGTCAGCGCGAGCCCGTTATCCACCGCTGCCTGCAGAAACAAATCATTCACCGGGCTTTGAAATGCCTGGTAGGTCACATTCAGGCCGCCGCCCTGACCATGAAAAGCATCGCTGAACTGTTCGTTATGTTCGGATCGTTTAAACAGCGGCAGCAGTTCGTCATAGCTCCAGCCGGGGTTGCCAAGTGCGGCCCAGTGGTCATAGTCGCAGCGATTGCCCCGTACATACAACATGGCATTGATGGAGCTGGAACCACCCAGTGTTTTGCCCCGGGGCTGATAGCCGCGGCGACCTTTTAAACCTGGTTGGGGCACGGTCTCAAACGCATAGTTATTGATTTTGGTCGGCACCATGGCCACGACACCGGCCGGCGCATGGATCAGCACGCTGTCGTCCGGCCCACCAGCCTCCAGCAGGCAAACGCTGACCGCAGGGTTTTCGCTGAGGCGCGCGGCCAGCACAGCACCGCTTGAACCGGCACCGACAATGACGTAGTCAAACTGCTGTGGGTTCATCAAATCTCCTGCCGGCTAAAGCCTGTGCCATCACGCGATTGCTGAATCATCAGACGCTGGCTACTATTTGTCCAATGCATTTAAAACATCAAAACTATTACTGGAACTCATATATGGAACTACGCCAACTGCGTCATCTGATGGCCGTGATTGAGCAGGGCAGTTTTAGCCGGGCGGCCGAAGTGGTTCACCTGACCCAGCCTGCGCTGACGCGCAGCATTCAGGCGCTGGAAGCCAGTGTCGGATCGCCGGTACTGGAACGAAATCGGGGAGCGCTGCTGCCAACTCAAATTGGTGAACTGCTGCTGCGACATGCGCGGGCGCTCGATTCTGCCACCCGCGATTTAGAGCGCGATATCGCCTTGAGTAAAGGTCTGGAATTGGGGGAATTGCGCATCGGGGTCGGGCCTTATGGTGGTTCTGCGCTGGTCGGTCCGGTGATTGGACGGCTGCATCAGCTGCATCCCGGATTGCAGTTAAAAACGGTATTAGCACCATGGCAGGAATTACCAGATCGCGCGCGGGCCCGTGAAGTTGACCTGATAGTGGTTGAACTCAGTCAAGTGCAGCAGATGGAAGATTTTGCCTTCAGTGCTTTGCAGGAACATGCGGTGATCCCGGTCTGTCGGCCTGAGCATCCGCTGACGCAGCTGGCCCAGCCTTCTGCCACAGACATCTTCAGCTACCCGTTGGCGGGGCCGAGCTTACTGCCGGGCATGCGGCAAGCGCTGGAACAACTGCGCCCGGCCGCTAAACAACAAAAGACACCTTTGCTGGCGGTGCAATGTGACCTGGCGAGTATGCTCAAAGACGTGCTGCGTCATTGTGACGCGGTGTCTCTGATGCCCGGGTTTATGGTTGCTGCAGACCTGGCCGCCGGCTCGCTGGTTAGTGTGCCCGGCTTAGCGTTAGGTCTGAAAGCGCGCTTTGGCTGTGCCTGGCTGCAGGCGAGAACTGTCTCTGCGGTGGCCGCCCGTTTTATGCAACTGCTGCAGGAGCATGACCAGCAGTTGTATGCGTTAAAACAAGCGGAATAAAACAGTGTTCACTGCGGCCCTTTCGCTCCCGTCATCACCCCGGTCCAACATCACGCCAGAGCTCTCAGTTGGCATATGCGATACACGGCTAAAACGAAGGTCCTGTTGTTTCAAGCCTTTTCGCACCAAAAGTAAGTTGGCCGGCCTCATCCTGAACACCCGATGGCTCCATCAGTTCGCGCGCTGACATCCGGCAAGTTGGTGGCAATCGACGTGACTTTCTTGCCCCGCCGTCGAAAGTTATTTTCGGCTTCTGTGGCCTGTAAACAACTTTTTTGGCATCCACCGAGACTCACAGCTGACATTCCAACAACGACAGGATCCGACGATGCAGGGTTACGGCAAATTATCCCACCACTTTTTCCAAACTTTGGCACCTATTGGCGCCTGTTTGATGTTCAGGGCATTGTTCTGCGGTCAGGCGTATGCGGCCACGACGCCCGCCAATAGCATCAAACGTTATATGTTTTCTGCGCCTGATAAAGCTACGTTGCAACAGCAATTCACTGAGAGACAGATCCAGCTGAAGTCACCTCAGTTGCTGCGCGACATGCCGGCCCGGTTGCAAACGGAAGGGACAGGCTGAAGTGGATTGCCCAGCCAGTTTGTGATTGAACAGGTCGCCGGTGAATTCCATGTCTATGCGTTGCGGCTGCGTCCACAGCATCCGGTCGCCCCGCTGCCTTATCTGACCCAGGAGCTGGTGTTTGATACGGCAGATCCGGCGGTGTCGCCGGTGGGGACTTTAAGTTATCCCGGCGGGGATGGCCCTTTTTCTGCGGTGGTGCTGATTGCCGGCAGTGGACCTTATGATCGCGACGGCAATATTTCTCTGCATAAAACTCAGGCGGTGCTGGCGGGTCAGCTGACCCGGCAAGGCTTCGCAGTGCTGCGTTATGACAAACGTGGTACAGGCCTGACCGGTGGCGTGTTACATCCGGGTTCAACCAGTGATGATTATGCTGCCGATGCCTTGGCGGCTGTGCAATTTTTGCAGAAACAACCCAATGTTGATGGCCACCGGATTGGTCTGGTCGGTCATAGTGAAGGCGGTTTAATACCGCAATGGTGGCGGCAAAAGCGCCGGGCTTAGTCAGGTTTATCGCCTTGCTGGCCGCGCCCGGTCTCAAGGGTGTAGACAGTATCAGTCTGCAGGACGCCACGATGCGGCGGGCCGAGGCGATGCCGGAAGCGCTGATACTGGCGAATAAGCAACAGGAATTGGGCTTGTTTAAAATTGCCGCCAGCGAACTTGACCAGCAGGCGGCGCTGGCGGCGATGGCGAAGGCTACGGCGGCTTTACCCCAGGCATTGCGTACTCAGCTGGAGATCCCGGCTGCAGGTATTCCGCCTGAGGCGCTGCAGCTGTTATTAACGCCATGGCTGCGTCGTTATCTGGCGCTGGACCCGGCAGTTTATTTGCGTCAGCTGCGCTGTCCGGTGCTAGTACTGCATGGCGATAAAGATATGCAGGTACCAGCGACTGCGCATGTGGCTGCGATCAAACAGGCCTTAGCGGCGAATAAACAAAGTCAATTTGTGATTGTGCCGGGACTGAACCATTTGCTGCAGCAGGCAAAAACCGGTCATCCGACAGAGTATCTGCTGATTGACCAGACGATTGCTCCGCAGGCGCTAGGGGCGTTATCCGGCTGGTTAAAACAAGTTTCAGGGCAACTAGATCAAGCCAAATAATCGCGGCGGCGGCGGAATCTGTCCTGCGGTACTTTCTCTGGCCCGCACCAATAGGCTTCGTCCGCCATCAGTTGACGAATACCAGCGCTGTTGTTGGCGACCAGTAAAGGCTGCAGGCGCTCGCGGCTTGATGGCGTGTAGTCACCGCGATAGCGTAAATCCACCACCAAATCCCGCACTTTAGCCGGTAATGCCGCCCAATCTGTGACGCCATATCGCGCCACCAGATCGGGCTTCTGACAAATACGCAGCACATCGCTGACCATCTGCTGGTAAGTCAGGGCAAACAGCAGTTTTTGCTGGCCGGGAGTGATTTCAAAGGTACTCAGGTTGTTTTGGGTGATAAATGATTTCCCGGCAGCGCCGCTTAACCCTGCGGCTTTGGCAAACAGCGTGGCGGCAGTCGTGTCGATGCCGCAGGCCAATAAATCGGCCTGGATCATCGCCGGGGTTTTATCACGCATATCGTAACCGCGGCCCAGCGTCACGCCGGAACTGTCGGTGGGCACATGCGGGTTGCGGCTGAAATAACGGCCGCGTTGTTCCATACCTTCGGCGTCAAAGGTCAACTGGCCGGCTTCAACCTGAAAATCGTCATTGTTTGTAGCTACAGCCGGGGCAGGCGACGTGACGCTTGCCGGTGACACAGCACTGGCAGGTGGTAACGGCGACGATAATGCGATAAAGGCTTTGGCGGCATAACCTTCCTGATTGCCGGCGCGCACCCGGTACCAGCCGCCGGCTTCGGCCAGCACCTGCACCGGCCGGTCTTTACTGAGGCGGGCGACAATAGCACTCTGGCTGTCGGGGGCCTGACGCAGATTGAGCTGGCCGGATTGAATATTAATCGATGCACTTTGGTTCATGGCAGATCTCCGGTGATTCAGCTAAACAGCCAGACATTGGCATACAACGGATGGCGTTGGCGCCGGCGCTGCGGGTCGGCCGGGCTCAGCCCGTCCATGCTGTGACGCAGGTCCAGATTAATGTCGCCAATCAGGTAATAACTGTGCTCACTGAGACCATGTTTGGTCAGGCCATGCACCACCAGGCTGCAATCAAGCTGTTGAATTTTCTGATGCAACGCAACCGGGCGGGCGGCACCGGCGGAGCCGAGCCGATCCGGATTGCCTTTGGTGTAATCCGAAATCACCAGCGCTTTGTCGCCTTTGTTGTGATACACAGTGACCTGCCGCGCCAGTTCATGCAGCCGGCCGAGCTTCGCCGGGTCTTCCAGCGCGGTGTCGTCGACGTCCGGTGCGCATAAAAATACTTGTTCAAACAGCCGCGGCAGTGCATTACCGGGGGTGAAATCATCGATGCGGCGCAGCGTGTGTTGCAGCAGATAGTTACCCATCGAATGACAGAGCAAATGAATATTCTGGCCACACAAGGCCTGGCCCTGACCGCTGCGGTCACGCAGCCCCGCCAGAAAATCGCGTAATTTCAGTAAACCCCGGCCAAAAGCGGCGCCTGAGCCCTCCGCTTCCGCTCTGTCGCTGCGATATGAGGTAAAAGGCAGTGCCTGACCATCGGAAGGCCAGGTAAATAGCAGCACCAATACTTTTTGTTTCGGGTCGCCCAAACCAGGCCGGTTCAGCATCAGTTGCAGCGCGGCGGCATTAGCGACAGCATCTTGCCAGGACACATTAAACCCATGAATGAATACCAGCACATCAGAGCTTTGCAGCATGGCTTGCTGGATATCCTGAAACAGCGCCGCCGACCCTAATGCGGCATTCTGGCTGTCCTGATGAATATTGCTTTGCAACGCTTCCTGATAAGCCTGAATGCGCCCTTGCGGCACCTGCTTGCTCAGGTAGTCCATCAGACTCAGACCATCGCCGCTGCCGAGCTGGCCCACCGGCGTCTGCACACATTTGAGCACTTCTGTATCGTCCAGCTGTAGGCTGACCCGGCCAAAGCGCAGATTTTCCATGCCGTCGTCGCTGAATTTTTTGCCGTAGGCGGTGGGATTCCAGCGGTCATCGCCAATGTGGCAGCGGTTGGTCGCGTAATAGATATCGAGTTGGCTCATCACGGATTCCTTGTGTGACTGTTGTGAGTGAAGCGAGGCTGGATCCAAGCCTAGTGGAAAGCCGGCAAAGCGCCAGTGTCCGGATACAAGCGCTGTAGGCCTTGTTATTAGCCTGATACAGTTGTGCGCGCAGTGCGTGGCAGCGTCAGTCCCATACCAATCGACGCCGGCGCCACGTCGGCAAAACCAAACTGCTGATATAAAAACTTCGCATCGCCGTCGGCAATTAAATTGACATAACAACTGTCCGGTAAACGAGTGTCGACATAATCCATCAGCGCCTGCATGATTTGTTTGCCAAGGCCTTTGCCCTGATGCTGCGGTAACACGGCGATATCACAAATCTGACAATGACAGCCGCCATCGCCGACTAACCGGCCCATGCCAATCACCTGGCCTTGATGGCGGATTTGCACCGCAAATAAAGTTGCCGCAAGACCAATCCGGGCCGCTTCCGGCGTTTTCGGGCTAAGCCCAGTCGCGACGCGTAAATGGCAATAATCGGCGACAGTGGGGGGTTGTTGTTCCAACAGGTAAGGCATAGTGGTGTCCTGTGAGTCTGAGAGCTGACGATTCTGTTTTTGCGATGCCCGCCGTTCAGAGCTGTCAGCAACGGTTACAAAATGCTGCCGAAATGTTGGACAGCCTACAACAAATCATCTGTAAGCATGGGTGTTTTTCGATTTAAACAGCAGGTCCGGTGACAGGCAAAAAAAAGCCCGGACAGAGGCCGGGCGAATTGACTCACAGGAAAACGAACAGATTAGAGGTCTGTGCTGCACAGCAGCAGAGCCTGATGTTCAGATAAAGCCTAGGTCAGAGTGCTGCCTGGTGGCTTGAGGCAGATCAAGTCCGCGCTGTTTTCTGTCAGGCAGCAAAAAGGGGACCTAAGTCCCCTTTTTTACTCAGCAAATTTTGCTGCTTAGTTCACCGGTGCTTTCAGACCACGGCGGATCAGCAGGCCATCTGTGGTTGGCTCTTTGCCGCGGAAGGCTTTGTAGGCTTCCATCGGGTCTTTGGTGTTACCGACCGACAGGATATTTTTACGGAAGTTGGCGCCGTTTTCCAGCTTCAGACCACCTTGTTGCTGCACGAATGCAAAGGCATCAGCTGCCAGAATCTCCGACCACATATAAGCGTAATAACCGGCTGAGTAACCGCCGCCCATTGAGTGGCTGAAGTAAGTTGATTTGTAACGTGGTGGCACGACCGCTAAATCAACACCGTGTTTTTTCAGCGCGTCGGCTTCAAATTTTTCCACGTCGTCAATTTTGGTACCGGCCGGAATAGAGTGCCATTCCATGTCGACTAACGCCGCGGCCATATATTCCAGTGTGTCGAAACCCTGGTTGAAGCTGCGCGACTTCATGATTTTTGCCAGCAGTTCAGCCGGGATTGGCTCGCCGGTTTTGTAGTGTTTGGCGTAGTTGCCAATCACGTCCGGGTGCGCCGCCCAGTCTTCCTGGAAGGTTGACGGGAATTCAACAAAGTCACGCGACACTGAAGTACCGGCCAGCGTCGGGTATTTCACTTTGGAGAAAATGCCGTGTAAGCCGTGGCCTAATTCGTGGAAAATGGTGGTGACGTTGTCATAGCTGACCAGTGTTGGTTCGCCGGCCGGGCCTTTTGGAATATTCATCACGTTGACGACGACTGGCTTGTCGCCGAGTAATTCGCTTTGCTCCACAAAAGAACTCATCCAGGCGCCACCACGTTTGCCTTCGCGGGCGAAGTAATCGGCGTAGAAAATCGCCAGGCTGGTGCCATCGGCGTCAAATACTTCGTACGCTTCGACATCCGGGTGATAAACCGGCAGGTCTGGTCGTTTTTTGAAGCTGATGCCAAAGAGTTTGTTCATGGTGTAGAACACACCGTCGTGTAATACGCGGTTAAATTCGAAGTATGGTTTTACTTCGTTTTCGTCTAAATCGTATTTGGCTTTGCGCACTTTCTCGGCGTAGAACTCCCAGTCCCATGGCTGCAGCTCAAAAGTGCCGCCGGTCTGTTTGATCATGTCCTGAATGGCTGCCGCTTCTTTTTTGGTGTTTTCCACCACAGTCGGCGCCATGCTGCCCAGCATATCCATTACGGCTTTTGGATTTTTCGCCATGCTTTGGTCCAGCGAGAAATGCGCATGGGTGTCAAAGCCAAGTAACTTGGCACGTTCTGCACGGATTTGCGCTAAACGGGCGACGATAGGACGGTTGTCAGTTTCACCTTTAGTGCCACGGTAAGCCGAGGCTTCCCAGATTTGCTGGCGCAGTTCGCGGTTTTCCAGCTGGGCTAATGCCGGCTGACGTGTGGTGTTGGTGATTTCAATGATGTACTTGCCGTCCTGGCCTTTGGCCTTGGCGCCTTCAGCGGCGGCAGCGATTTCGGCCTCAGAGAAACCAGCCAGTTTGGCTTTGTCATCAACAAAAATGGCGATGTCTTTGGTGATTTGCAGCAGGTTCTGGCTGAACTTCGTGGTCAGCTTTGAACTTTCTTCGTTCAGCGCGCGGATTTGGGTTTTCTGCGCATCATCAAGCAGAGCACCGGCGCGGACAAAACGCTCATAAGTCACTTCAGTTAAACGCAGCGATTCCGGATCCAGGTTCAGGCTGGCGCGGTTGTCATACACTGCTTTGACGCGGGCAAACAGCGTTGGGTTCAGGTTAATGTTGTCGCTGTGCGCCGCCAGTTTTGGCGAAATCTCGGCTTGAATTTTCAGGATCTCAGCATTGCTGTTGGAGCCGGACAGGTTAAAGAAAATCCCGCTGGCGCGGCCGAGTAAATCGCCGGTTTTTTCCATCGCGACAATGGTATTTTCAAAAGTGGCTGGTTCAGCGTTGTTGGCGATGGCGTCGATTTCTTTGGCGTGTTCTTCAATGCCCTGCAGCATGGCAGGCAGGAAGTGCTCAGTTTTGATTTTGTCGAATTCCGGCGCTTGATACTGCAGCGAACTGCGTTTCAGTAACGGATTCTCTGCAGTGACGGCTGCCGGTGCAGCTTCAGTTTTGGCGGCTGCAGCTTCGGCCGGCGCCGCAGCTTTTTGCTCTGGCGCGGCTGGTTTGTTGTCCGTACAGGCACCTAAAGCCAATACAGTGGCGACTGTGGTCGCAACAAGAGTTTTTTTCATCGTAGGGTCCTCTGGCACAGAAGTTTGACTATGGTTATCTCTGGAATTCGTGTCCCGAGTATGCCAAATACTGTGACAATATCACGAATTTTTTGCAGCCAATGGCAGGCAAACTGCGCCGAATGGAGATAAACACAGGGTGAAACTGCACAAATGGCTGCGATGTCTCAGGTTTGGTGCTTTGCTGGGTGGTGTCAGCATCTACTGCGGCATCGTGGTGGCAGCGTCACCTGTGATGCATATCGGTACTCTGACGCAGGTGTCACCGCAACATCCGCTGGTGTTAAAACTGCAACAAGCCTACCAGAACATTGGTTTGCAGATGCAGCTGGAAACCATGCCGCTGGAACGATTACGCCTTGAAGCCGCCCGCGGTGTGTTGGTTGATGGCAATCTGGCCGCTGCCGCAAGTTTGCAGCAAGTGATCCCTGAGCTCATTCGTATTCCGGTGCAGGTGTATCAGCTGGAGTTAACGGCATTTGTCCACGATCCTCAGTTAAAGCCCGCGCAATGGACGGATTTGCAGTCGTTACGCGTCGCTTATATGGCCGGAATGTTGTCCGTTGAAACGCGGTTAAAACAACATCAGGTTAAAACACTGACGGCTGTACTGACGCTGGAGCAGGCGCTGCAATATGTCGCCAAAGGCCGGGTTGATGTCGCGGTATTGCCGAGAGCTGAAGCCGAATATGTGTTGCGACAGTTGCCAAACTCACAGTTGCAGGTTGTATTGCCTGCACTGGAACAATTACCGATGTATCACTACATTCATCAGAAGCATCAGGCGCTGGTTGGTCCGCTGACCGCGCAATTACGACAAATCATGGCGCCAGTCGAGACGACCGGACTGCATTAAGCGGAGCTTTGTATGTATCGTATGACCGAAGTTGAACTGACAGATCCGGCGCTGGTGGCATTATTTGCCAAACTGGCCAACGCATTAGGCCATACACAGGGCGACGAGCCTGAAAAACTCAGCTTTGCAGACGCCGGATTGTTGCTGGCCGTGGTCGCCTGGCATGATGGCCAGGCAGTCGGTTGCGGTTTATTAAGGCGCGAGGACACCCGCCGCGCCGAAATCAAACGGATGTATTCCAGTGAGCCAGGCGTCGGTTCGGCCGTGTTACACTATCTGGAACAAAAAGCGCGCAGCCAGGGATTCAGTTCGGTGCTGGCCACAGCGCGCATTATCAACAGTAAAGCGCTGAACTTTTATCTGCATAAAGGTTTTAAAAAATGTCCCTCTTATGGCAAGTATCGCTACAGTTCTCAGACTTTCAGCATGGAAAAACCATTGAATTAACCGCAGCGCCGGAGTTGGTGTTTTGAAATCACCGGTCGTCCTGCCCAAAGCTTTGTGGCTGAGCGGTCTGGTGTTGTTGGCCGTGGTAACCTCGTGTCTGTATCTGATGTTTGGCAGTGGCCGTGATGATCTGGCACCGCAGCCGGTGCAGGTCTGGTTGTTGCAGGATGGCGCCGTACAAAGCCCGCAGCAAGCCCGTCAAATCCCGCCAGAGCGCTGGCAATTATTAACAGAACCAAGCCAGCCGTTGGGCTATGGGCTGGGAACGCTTTGGTTCCGGTTGGTGCTCGAGCCGCGCGATGGTTATGTATTGTCACTCGAAGCGCCTTTTTTGGATGAAGTTGATTTTTATTTGGTAACGCCAGACGACCAGGTGTTGCTGCAAATGCACAGCGGCGACCAGCGGCCTTTTGCCAACCGGTTGATCCCGGCCAGCAGCCTGATGTTTCCGGTTACAGCCAGCTGGCAGCAAAACAACGCCGAGTTGCTGGTGCGGCTGAACAACGTTGGCCAGAGTGTATTGCCGCTGCGTTATGTGGCTAAGGATGCCGCTCTGCAACAGGCGGCGCGCCAGCAAATGCTGCATAGTTTTTTCCTCGGTATTTTATTGTTTGCCGCTTTGCTCGCGGTGTTGCTGGCAACAGTGACCCGTCAGCACAGTCTGCATCTGTTCAGTGGTTTGCTGTTGTGTATCACCGCAGTGCAGGCTGAGCTTAATGGTTTGCCATTTCAGTGGTTGTGGCCAGAAACACCGGGCTGGAACCGGTTGACGGAATGGTGTTTGCCGCTTGCCATATTCTGCTGCAGTGGTTTTGTCCGCAGTTATTTTCAGCTGAGTACCGGCTGGTTAGCGCGTTGGTTTGGCTTGCTGATGGCCGTTGCGGTGTTGTTATTCGTCGCCACGCAGGTCAGCGCTTTGTTACAGTCATACGCCTGGCAGAGTCAGCTGAAACAGCTGGCGGTGTATCTGATGCAGCTGTGTGTGCTGGTCACTTTAATCACCGGTCTGTGGATGCTGAAAACCCAGCGGCGCAAAGCCGTGTTGTTTTTGTTGCCAATGTCTGTACTGATGCTCAGCGTGATACTGGCTGCACTCAGGGCTTTGGGTGTAATCGCTGAGTCAGCTTTAACACGCTCGGCGCTGGAGCTGGGGACGACGCTTGCTGCTGTGCTGATGACCAGCAGTCTGGTGCTCGGTATCTATCTGGAAAAAGCCTGGCAGGCGCAGGTACAACAAGCCTTGCTGGAGCGGAATGAGCAGCTGAGCAAACTGCAGCAGCTGGAACTGAACCGCTCGAAAATTGCGCCATTTTATGGCCTGGGTTCCCGGCTTGCGCTGGTGGAATTGCTCAATTACGAACTGCAGCAACACAGGTCCCGATATCGGTTGTTATTGCTCGAATTTAAGCAATATAGCCGCATTGAAGCGGTGTTGGGCCGGCGTCAGGCAACGGCTATTGTGAACGCTTATGTCGACTCATTATTGGTGTTGTGCCAGCGTCACGGCACTGCGGTGGTGAGTCTTGGCGCAGAGCGGCATCAAACATTGTTCTCGCTGGCGACAGACCGATTTGCGTTGTTAGTTCAGCACTCTGATTTTGTGCCTGTGCTGACCGGCATCCGCAAACTGCTGCATCAGAAATTTACCGTGGACGGTTTTACCCCCGACTTCAAACCACATTACGCCTCAGTCACTGTCAGCAACGAATTTGGCCAGGATGCGGAAGAGCTGATTGCTCATGCGGCGCTGGCGATCACTTTTGTACAAAAGACCGCCGGTCACCTTGGTTATCAACATCAGCTTGGCGCTGACAGCCGGCAGCGGCTGGCCCTGGTGGCCGGTCTGGCACACGCCTGTAATGCCGGTCAGTTCAGTTTGTTGTTTCAGCCGTTGCTGCAGGTCAGCACGCAGCAGCCTTTTGGTGCTGAGGCCTTTATCCGCTGGCAACATCCACAATTTGGCCCGGTATCGCCGGCGGTATTTATTCCGCTGGCAGAAGAGGCGGGGCTGATGAGTAGCATCACTGCCTGGGTCTATAAAGAAGTGCGCAAAGTGCAGAATCAGTGGCTGGAACAACGCATTCTGTTGCCCATTTCGATGAACCTGTCGGCGCAGGATTTAGAAAATCCGGCGCTCATCAACAGCATTTTGCAGCATGAACAAAAATATCCGCCGGCGCAGCGGGTGAAATTTGAACTGGCTGAAAGTGCTTTGGCACCGGATTCGCCGGCGGTACACAAATCGCTGCAGCTGCTGAAACAGGCTGGCAGCATCCTGGTAATGGACGATTTTGGTGCTGGTCAGTCGATGCTGACCAAACTCGGTAATTTACCGGTCAGTGAACTGAAAATTGATATGGCGCTGCTGACGATGCTGGATACTCACCGTGAGCAGCTGCTGGCTGGTGCAATCAAACTGGGTAAAGCGCTGGAAATGACAGTGATTTGTGAAGGCGTCGAGCAACAACGCCAGCTGGATTTCCTGACCTTAAACGGCATCGATGCAGTGCAGGGCTATTTGATTGCCCGGCCGATGCCTGCGGCTGAAGTGCCGCGCTGGCTGGCAAAACAGCAGGGAAAACAGGCTGCGCTGACAAACCAGCCACAGCAGGCCTGAGGCAGATGAGAGTCCGGGCTGCCGGATCCGCACCAGCCCTTGAGATGCGTGTCGTGCTGCCCCATTATATGTGTATCTCCGGCCCGGCATTCGGGCGCTTCGACTTTGCAGGTTCGCTATGAGCAATATCCTTTTAGAATTTACCGGTTTACCTCCTTTTAGTCAGATCACGCCCGATGCGGTCAAACCGGCGGTGGAACAAGCCTTAGAGCGCTGCCGCGTTGCGGTGGAGCAGGCTGTCGCCACCCGGCCTGTCAGCTGGCAGAGTCTGTGTGCCACTGAAGAAAGCGCCGACCACTTAAGCCGGCTCTGGTCGCCGGTGTCGCATTTAAACTCGGTGTTGTCCTCGCCCGAACTGCGCGAAGCCTATGAAAGTTGTCTGCCGCTGTTATCCGATTACAGCACCTGGGTCGGCCAGCATGAAGGTCTGTATCAGGCTTATCAGGAACTGGCACAAAGTGCCGAATACGCCACCTTAACGCCGGCGCAGCAAAAAGTTATTCAGAACGCATTACGCGATTTTAAATTGTCCGGCATCGGTTTGCCGGAGGCGAAAAAACAACGGTACGGCGAAATTCAAAGCCGCAGTTCAGATTTGGCGTCCACGTTCTCCAATCATTGTCTCGATGCAACGCAGGCCTGGTTTAAGCAGGTCACGGATATCTCCGAATTAACCGGTTTGCCGGAAGACGCGTTATTGGCGGCACAGGAAGCCGCGCAGGCGCGTGAAGTTGACGGTTATGTGTTTACACTGGAATTCCCCAGTTATATCGCGGTGATGACTTATGCCGACAACGCGGCGCTACGGCAGGAAATGTACAGTGCGTATTGCACCCGCGCTTCGGACCAGGGCCCGACTGCCGGTCAGTTTGATAACAGCCCGCTGATTGAAGAGACGCTGGCACTGCGGCATGAACTCGCGCAATTGCTCGATTTTAACAATGCGGCGGAAGAATCTCTTGCCACTAAAATGGCAGAAAGCCCGCAACAAGTGCTGGATTTCCTCGAAGATTTAGCGCGTCGGGCTAAGCCGCAGGCGCAGCAGGATTTGGCCGAGCTGACGGCTTTTGCCAAAGCTGAATATGGCGTCGGTGAGCTGAATGCCTGGGACGTCACTTATTACGCCGAAAAACTGAAAATGGCGAAATACGCCATCAATGACGAACTGCTGCGGCCTTATTTCCCGC
>CAMLRA010000098.1 GCA_946482325.1 uncultured Chromatiaceae bacterium
GAACTTTGTGACTTTTTGCCTGCTAAACCACCAGATGGGTCCAGTAATAGGGCCTGGCCCAGGCCTGGCAAATACTGCAAGTGCAGCAGGCTGCAAAAACAGAAAAACCGGCCTCAGCCGGTTTTTCTCAAGGTTTAACAGTCAGATTGGTTAAAACTTACCAACAACTTTGACTGTCGCATCGACTGAAGCTGCATCGATATAACCAATGGCAGACGCGTCTGCAGCAACCGCAGCTTTGACATCAGCATCAGTTGCCAACTCTTTTGGCGGTGTACCCTTACCGGTAAATACCAGCTTGGACCAATAAGCTTTCATCTGACTGGACGATTTGCCCAGCACTTTACTGTCAAACTCAGCACGGGCCGGCGCACTTTCCGCCAGATTTAATGGCGTAGCTTTGCTGCCACTACTGAATGTTGTGCCCCGTCCGGTAAACAAACGGCTGATCTCAGCCTGGTCCAGGCTGGCCGCATTGGATGGATGTACTACCACAGCCACTTCAGCTGTGGCAACAGCCGACGATAAAACCAATGGAATAGCTACAAATTTCAACCAGTTCATGGTTTTCTCCACTCTTAGAATACTAAATCAATACCGAAGGTAATGGCTTTGCTGTCACCAGCGACCATCTGGCCGTTAATCCCATCATCGGTGACGTCGTCATACTGCACTTTAAATGCCGCAGAACTATGAAAATCCCAGCGCGCACCAACGCTGGCGGTACTGTGCATTTCAGACTCAGAATCAAAGTCGGCAAAGGAAACAAAAGGCGTCCACTGACCCATCCGATAGCCCGCGGATAGCAGGTAAGTATCGAAATCACTGCCATCCAGTGTCAGACGGTTAAATTCGGTCAGCACCACCCAATTGTTATAATCAACGTTCGCCGAGATGCCGGCAAACTTGCCACGCCGTGAATCATCACCGTCCCAGGTCACCTGTACACCGTTGCGATAGCGCTCGTTCTGATAGGTCATGTAAGTGAACCGCAGATCAAGCCAGTCTCGATTCAGACTCAGCACACCACCAACGATATTTTTCCAGATCTCCCGGATCGGCTGCGAGCCAAAAAATTCGGATAACAGTTTGTTTTCAGTATCGTCTTCACGGCCGGTATAAATGTTACCGGACACAGTCCAGTCGTTGACCTGATAGTTAAACTGCGCATTAACGCCGTTGTAGTTAAAAATCTGCCAGGTGTAGTTATCGGCTGCCGGCCGGATCCACAGGTAGGCGTAGCTGACATCAAAAAAGTCAGAATAATAATACAGCGGCAATCGTTTTTTACCTGCCTGTAAGGTCCAGTGCTCGTTCAGCACATAAGACAAATAAGCCCATTCAAACTCGGCGTTAAAATCATCAGCACCGCGGCCGACCAGCTGTGCAGTGGCAGACAGACCTTCAGTCAAATCAGCACTGATTTGCAGACCATATTTGGAATCGGGCTTAAAGCTCCAATCTTCCTCATAAAAACCCACTATCGGATAATTCGCCAGAAAGGTTGGTTCCAGTCCAAATTCCGGTACTCCCTCGCCGCTCAGCACCTTACCGCCCACAACAGATGCAAACCCGGAGATATCTACTTCGGCAACTGAGCTGGTGCTGACCAGTGCAGTACTGAAAGCTAATGCGACTAAAGACTTCTTCATAGAGACGTTCCTCCAATCAATTCTGCTGCCTTAGGCGACAGCATTAAAATACCAAGTCAACGCCCATTGTCAGCAGACGGTCTTTTTCCAGTGTGTAGTTATCTTTTGCTGAACTCAGTTGCAGTTTAAATGCAGCTGACGGGTGGAAATCGTAACGCAGGCCAAAACTCCAGGTGTCACGATCCGCCAGCTGGCTTTCCACCACACCCGCAACTGTGGCTAACAGCGGCACTTGCGGTGGAATAGCTTTGTAAATCGCAGACTTACTGGTGTCGTCGTCTTTTTCGTAGGAGATGTAAGGTGTCACAGCATCAAAGCGCCGGCCCACTGACACGAAGTAAGCATCGCGGTCGGCCATGTAGGAGTTTTTCACTTTCACATTGGTATATTCAGTTACAGCGACCCAGTTATTACGGTCGTAACTTAAGCCAAAGCCGAAAAAGGTGCCTTCATCTTCATTAAAATCAATTTCACGGGCGACTGCACCAAAACCAAAGGTATTGAGTGCATTAAACAGTGGAGTAAATGCCGTTGCGTTGATGGTGACATCCGCCATGAAATAGGCGACCCGGGCACTTAACCAGTCATTTGACAATTCCCAGGAACCACCACGGATATCCTGAACTTTACTGCGGGATAATGCGCCACTGACGGAAATATCGCCCTCATAAGCGCCATACACTAATTGGACATTGGAAGTCATGTCAGCGATTGAAGTGGAATGATACAGAGAGATACCGTCCATCGTATCAAACTCAACATCGTAAACTGCGCGCGGTGTCCGGGCCCAGTCAAAGGCGTAACCGACGTCAAGGTAATCAGAATATTTGTAGAACGGAATACGGAAACGGCCAGCGTTCAGACGTAAATCGTCGTTCAATTGATAGCTTAAAAAAGCCCAGGCAAATTTTGCGTCAAAATCTTCGGCACCTTTGGCCATCAGCTGTGCTGTCACGGATAATTTGTCGCCGAGATCTGACGATAGCTGCACGGCAAATAAAGATTCATTTTTGAATTCGATATCGTTGGTATAGTCGTACAACGTATCGTCATTACCGGTTGTTAAACCACCTTTGACTGATGCAAAGCCGTTAATTTTAACTTCTGCCATTGCAGCAGATGACAACAAACAAGCAGCAGAAACGCACAATCCGATCAGAGTCTTTTTCATTCAAACAATCTCCAGACTTACAGCGATATTTTTCAACCAGCTTAGTTCACCGAAGTAAAAAAACCAGAAAATTCAGAACTATAAATTTAAGTTCCATGAACCACGAAAAATTTTTTTGCGGACTTTATATGAGAAATCAGAGACTTACAAGAATCATCTGCAGCACAAACAAAAAAGCCTGCAACAGCAGGCTTTGATGGCATTAAAACAGGGAAAATGTACCGAAATTCAATGGCCTTCGCTGACCATGTTAATAGTGTACTTTGGAATTTCGACCACGAGGTCAGCATCGCTGACACGAGCCTGACAGCCTAAACGCGACTCAGGTTCCAGACCCCAGGCTTTGTCCAGCATGTCCTCTTCCAGCTCGTCGCTTTCATTCAAAGAATAAAAACCCTCGCGCACGACCACATGACAAGTGGTACAGGCACAAGACTTTTCACAGGCATGCTCAATCGAAATGCCATTTTTCAGTGCCACATCGAGGATTGTCTCTCCGGCTTTGGCTTCTAACGCTGCGCCGTCCGGGCATAATTCCGGATGCGGTAAAAATATAATCTGGGGCATATCAGACCTCGTCGACTTTATGACCCTGCAGTGCCAGCCGGATAGACATGTCCATCCGTCGCGCAGCAAAATCGTCGGTTAAATGATTAGTATGTTCAATTGCCGCTTTAATCGCAGCAGTGTCTTCACCGGACGCCAGTTGCTGCAAATGATGTAATGACTGTTCAATGTGCTGTAGCTCCGCCGACGACAACAAATGCGCATCAGCACTCAAAGCAGCACTGACCGCTTCATAGACGCGGTTTGCTTCGACCTGTTGCTCACGCAATAAGCGCAACTGCATATCTTGTTTGGCGTATAACATCGAATTTTGGATCATCTGCGCAACCTGATCGTTGCTCAGGCCATATGACGGTTTCACTTCAATCGATGCGCTGACGCCACTGGATTTTTCCTGCGCTGTGACACTGAGCAGGCCATCGGCATCAACCTGGAAGGTCACTCGAATATGCGCGCCACCGGCTGCCATCGGCGGAATACCGGTTAAATCAAAGCGCGCTAAGGAGCGACAGTCGGCGACACCTTCCCGTTCGCCTTGCAGCACATGAATGGCCATCGCAGTCTGACCATCTTTAAAAGTGGTAAATTCCTGCGCCCTCGCCACCGGGATCACGGTATTGCGCGGAATGATCTTTTCAACCAGACCGCCCATAGTCTCGAGGCCCAGCGACAGCGGAATAACATCCAGCAGCAAAGTGTCGCTGTCCGATTTATTCCCGACCAGCACATTGGCCTGAATCGCAGCGCCAATAGCGACCACTTTATCCGGGTCAATCGAGGTCAGAGGTTCAGTTTCAAACAGCTCTGCCACCGCCTGACGCACCAGCGGCACGCGGGTTGAACCACCGACCATCACCACTTTGGCCACGTCTGTGACATCAAGGCCAGCATCTCGTAGCGTCTGTTTACAAGCGCGTAAAGTACGGCGGACCAACGGCTGGATCAGGTCATCAAATTCGCTGCGGCTTAGACTGAAAGTGGTAGCCACACCAGCAACCTCCAGCTGATAGCTATAACTGTCGGTGCTGCTTAATGCTTCTTTGATTTGACGTGCCAGCTGTAATAACTGACGCAACTGCTGATGACTCAGCGCTGTGATGCCGGCTTGTTGTTTCAGGTGCAGCAGAATTTGCTGGTCAAAATCGTCACCACCCAACGCCGAATCGCCGCCGGTTGCTAAGACTTCAAACACACCACGACTTAAGCGCAAAATGGAAATATCAAAAGTGCCGCCACCTAAGTCATACACAGCGATGACACCTTCCTGGCCCGAATCCAGGCCATAGGCCAGCGCCGCAGCCGTCGGTTCATTCAATAACCGCAGTACATTCAGACCGGCCAGCCGGGCGGCATCTTTGGTGGCCTGACGCTGCGCATCGTCAAAATAAGCCGGCACTGTGATGACCACACCGGTCAGCTCACCGCCGAGTGTCTGACTGGCGGTATCCGCCAGCGTTGCCAATATTTCCGCCGACACTTCAACCGGGTTTTTCACGCCGGCAACGGTATCCAGCGCAACTAAGCCTTGTTGATCAACCAGCTGATACGGCAATTCCGTAGCATGTGCCAGCGTTTCCTGATAACCGCGGCCCATTAAGCGTTTGACCGAAATAATGGTGTTGTGCGGGTCAAGCGCCGCATCGGCCAACGCTGTTTTACCGACAATGACTTTATCTGCGGTATAGCGCACCACAGATGGCACCATGTCGTCGCCATGGGCATTTTGCAGCGTCTTGGCTTCGCCGCTGCGCACAGTCGCGACTAATGAATTAGTGGTACCGAGGTCGATACCGGCGGCGAGTTTATGTTGGTGCGGGGCGGCGGTTTGGCCGGGTTCAGCAATTTGTAATAAGGCCATGGCGGTCAGTCTTGTGTCTGCTGTGCGATAAACTCAAGTTCTTGCTCGAGTTTAAAGAAAAATTTGAGTTTGCGGATTATATCAGCCGCGGCTAAATCCTGCTCGTGAGAGTTCACGCCAAGCGCGCTGCTGAGGTTGGCCAGCAGCTGCTTTTTCTGCGCACGGATTTGCCGTTCAGCGTCGTCAATCACTGCATCCGGATCTGCGGCATGCGGGATCTCGGCCAGCAATTCACGTAGTTCCATTTGCTGCATTAAAAATGCGGTATCGGTAAAACTGCGCTGTTCGGCGCTGATTTTGACGCCACGCAATGCCAGCAAGTGTTCGGCGCGCAACAGGGGTTGTTTCAGGCTGTGGTAACCGTCATTGATATTGGCGGCCTGTTGCACGGCCAGCATGCGGTCACGCTCAGAAGCGCTGGCAAAATTATCCGGATGGAATTGCTTTTGCAGCGCAAGATACCGGGTGCCCAACTCGGTCAGATCCACATCAAACTGCGCAGGCAGCTGAAACAGCTGGAAATAATTCATTCAGGGCACCAATTCGCAACTAACCGGCATTGCACTTAAACTGTAAAACTCTCGCCACAACCACATTCGCCATTGACGTTCGGGTTATTAAACTGGAAGCCTTCGTTTAAGCCTTCTTTGACAAAATCCAGCTGCGTGCCGTCGATATACACCAGGCTTTTACCATCGACGATGATTTTTAAATCGTCTTGTTCAAACACCTGATCGTCGTCGTTCAGCTCATCAACAAATTCCAGCACATAAGCAAGGCCAGAACAGCCGGTGGTTTTCACGCCGACCCGAAGTCCCACACCTTTGCCGCGATTTGTCAGAAAACTGCGCACCCGTTCAGCGGCTGCGCTGGTCATGGTAATGGCCATGGCGCTTAACTCCCGTGACGTTGCTTATAATCCGCAATCGCCGCTTTGATCGCGTCTTCCGCCAGAATCGAACAGTGAATTTTCACTGGTGGTAACGCCAGTTCCTGTGCGATGTCAGTGTTTTTGATCTGGGCTGCTTCATCCAGGCTTTTGCCTTTGACCCATTCAGTCACCAGGCTGCTCGAGGCGATAGCGCTGCCGCAGCCATAGGTTTTGAACTTGGCATCTTCAATAATGCCCTGGTCATTGACCTTGATTTGCAATTTCATCACGTCGCCGCACGCCGGTGCGCCAACCATGCCGGTGGCTACAGTCGGGTCATCTTTGGCAAATGCGCCGACATTGCGCGGGTTTTCGTAGTGATCGATAACTTTGTTGCTGTATGCCATGATCTTTACCTCAATGCAGGTTGGGTTTGCGCCCCGCCCTGTGCTTAGTGAGCCACCCAGGCCACTGTATTTAAATCAACACCGTCTTTGTACATGTCCCACAGCGGTGACATTTCACGTAATTTCGCAATGGCTTCGTGCACAATTTTAATGGTGTGGTCAATTTGTTCTGCCGTGGTGAAACGGCCAATACTGAAACGGATTGAGCTGTGCGCCAGTTCGTCAGACAAGCCCAGCGCCCGCAGTACGTAAGAAGGCTCCAAACTGGCTGAAGTACAGGCTGAACCGGAAGACACCGCGATGTCTTTGAGCGCCATAATCAGCGATTCGCCTTCGACGTAGTTAAAGCTGATATTGGTAATGCCTGGCACCCGGTGCGTGACATCGCCATTTAAAAACACCTGTTCGATATCTTTGATCCCGTCCCACAGACGTTGACGCAGCGTGGCAAAGCGTTGATTTTCTTCCGCCATTTCCAGCTTGGCGATGCGGAACGCTTCGCCCATGCCAACGATTTGGTGCGTTGGTAAAGTGCCTGAACGCATGCCACGTTCATGGCCGCCACCGTGGGTCTGAGCTTCTAAACGAATGCGGGGCTTGCGACGCACATACAGCGCGCCAATACCTTTTGGACCATAAATTTTGTGGGCTGAAAACGACATCAGGTCGACTTTCAGTGTCTGCAGGTCGATATCAACTTTACCGGCCGCTTGTGCAGAATCGACATGGAAAATAGTACCGTTGGCGCGGCATAACTCACCGATGGCAGCAACGTCCTGGATCACACCGATTTCATTGTTGACCATCATTACGCTGACGACTGTGGTGTCCGGGCGTAACGCAGCTTTGAATTTTTCCAGATCTAACAAGCCATTCGCTTCAACATCGAGATAAGTGACTTCAAAACCTTCACGCTCTAAGGCCCGCATGGTATCCAATACCGCTTTGTGCTCGGTGCGCAACGTGATCAGGTGCTTGCCTTTTTTATGGTAAAACTGCGCAGCGCCTTTGATGGCCAGATTGTTGGATTCTGTCGCGCCAGAGGTAAATACGATTTCGCGCGGGTCAGCATTGACCAGCTCGGCAATCTGACTACGCGCCACTTCAACCGCCTCTTCAGCCTGCCAGCCAAACCGGTGCGAGCGCGACGCCGGGTTACCAAAATCACCGTCCATCGTCAGGTATTGCATCATTTTTTCTGCGACCCGCGGGTCAACTGGCGTTGTCGCGGCGTAATCTAAATAAATCGGTAACTTCATGCTTGGCTCCGTCTGAAGTCTACAACTGGCAATTGACTTCAATTTCGCTGATAGGGTGTTTTAACTGGCGGCTGTCCTGCCGCTTGGCCACGCTCTGAATTTCGTGCTGGCTGACCAGCTCGCCCAGCGTGATCCGGGTCAAAAAGTCCTCGATGCGATGGCTTAAATCGCTCCATAAACTGTGGGTCAGACACTTGGCGCCGCCCTGACAGTCGGATTTTCCCTGACAGCGTGTCGCGTCGACAGATTCGTCGACCGCGCTAATCACTTCAGACACGCTGATTTGTTCTGCTGGTTTGCCCAACTGATAACCGCCGCCAGGTCCGCGCACACTGCTGACCAGACCCTGTTTACGCAAGCGGGCAAATAATTGTTCAAGATATGATAATGAAATTTCCTGGCGGACTGAAATATCTGCCAGCGGGACCGGTCCTGCGGCTGCGTGCAGCGCCACATCCAGCATTGCGGTGACGGCATAACGCCCTTTCGAGGTAAGTCGCATCTGAACTCCGGAGTCCGGTAAATGAATGGCGCAGATTGTACATTCCTGACTGATTTAGTCAAGTATTAATCCTACTAAAATAGTCAGGTATTCGCCATCACAAGCCGATTTTCTTCGCCCACATTTTGGCAACAAAACCGGCCGGTTTTACCGTTAAATCGTCGGATCAAACTCGTCCAGTTGTTTCTTACGCTGTTCAGCCGCAACCCGCTCTGCTTCCCGAAATGCTTCATCATCAATATCCATCACCGGCACTGCACTGCAGACGTTGCCGCCGAGCTGATTTACGCTCTGGCACAGCTCCGCGACTTTGTTGTCCAGGCAATGAATATGGTCCAGCATCCGGCCAATGGCATTGGCGACCGGGTCTGGATTGTCGCTGGCTACTGCATAAGCATCAAAACCAAATTTTTTCGCTAACTGCTGGCGTTCAGCAGTGACTTCAGCACCTTGTTTAGCGACGATCCGGCCCGGAATACCCACCACAGTGGCCCCTGGCGGTACATCTTTCACCACCACAGCGTTCGAGCCGATGCGGGCATTTTCGCCGACATACAAAGGCCCGAGAATTTTAGCGCCGGCACCGATGACGACGTTATTGCCGAGCGTCGGGTGACGTTTCCCCGGATTCCAGCTGGTGCCGCCTAAAGTTACGCCGTGGTACAGCGTAACGTCATCACCGATTTCCGCCGTTTCGCCAATCACCACGCCCATGCCATGGTCGATGAAAAAACGCCGGCCAATTTTGGCGCCGGGATGAATTTCCACGCCGGTCAGCCAGCGCGCGATCGTACTCAAAAATCGGGCTAGCCATTTTAAATTGGCTTGCCACAGCTGATGATTCATCCGGTGCCACCAAATGGCGTGTAAGCCCGGGTAATTGGTCAGTACTTCAATAAAGTTACGTGCCGCCGGGTCACGCTCAAATACGCTTTTGATGTCTTCTCTGATACCTGCAAACATGGGCGGATCCTTGTTTTAATCGTCTTGCCGGCCTTGCCGGCCAAAGCGCTGCACTGAAGTTAAAATGCCACGCAGAATATTCAGCTCAGTCTCGTCCGGCCGTGCCCGGCTGAACAACCGGCGTAATTTGATCATGATATGGCCAGGGTGCTGCCGAATGATAAAACCGGTTTGATCCAGCGTGGTTTCCAGATGCTGGTAAAACCCTTCCAGTTGTTCGGCCGTTGGATATTTTTCCGGTACATCGGCGACTGGTAAGGTTTGCGCACCCAGCAGCGCCATGCGAATTTCGTAACTGACCACCTGCACCGCCATCGCCAGATTCAGCGAAGTATATTCAGCGTTAGTCGGAATACACAGATGGAAATTACACTGGCGCAATTCGTCGTTCGACAAGCCGTTGCTTTCGCGGCCAAACACAATAGCCACCGGCCCTTGCGCCACTTCAGCCGCCACTTTCAAGCCGCACTGACGCGGATCAAGCACTTCAATATCATGACTTTTTGGCTTGTGGCTGGTGCCAATCACTAAAGAGCAATCGGCAATAGCTTCGGCGAGCGTGCTGACAATACGGGCATTGGCCAGCACATCACTGGCGCCGGCGGACAGCGCATAAGCCTGACCATCGACTTCAGTCTTTGGTGACACTAACACCAGTTGCGACAGCCCCATCGTTTTCATTGCCCGCGCCACAGAGCCAATATTGCCGCTGTGGGTGGTTTCAATGAGGACGATACGGATCTGTGCAAACATGGGTTAAAAGTCCGGCTGCAGCCATGCCAGAAGAAAAGGCATAGCGATTTAAAAAAGAGCGGCATTTTAGCATAAGGAATTCACCGATGGGCAGGAAAAAAAGATGTCTGGCCATCTAAAAACACAGTTCTAGTCCAGCGAGCGGCATCTGACGTATTTGCCACTGCAAAGCGTTGATGGCTTTGCTAGAATAGCGCCCGTTTTCCCCCACAATAAGGATAGATCGCATGAAAGCTTTGACTTCGCTCGTGGTTATTTCCAGTTTGTTTGCTCTCTCTTCGTTCTCTGTCACTGCCAACACCGTTGATTCTGCCGCCATTCAGGCTGCCGTCGACCACCCGGTGCGCAGTGCGACTAACAAAGCCCGTGACCAATATCGCCATCCGGTGGAAACTCTGAGTTTCTTTGGTGTCACACCACAAAGCACTGTGGTCGAAATTTCTCCTGGCGGTGGCTGGTACAGCGAAATCCTGGCCCCGCTGCTGCAGCAACAAGGTAAATATTACGCTGCGCATCAGCCAAAGGATGCCAAATCAGAATACGCTCAAAAGAGCCGCGCCGATTATCTGGCAAAACTCGCTGCCAACCCGGTCTACAGCAAAGTTGAAGTGACTGAATTCTCAGCTGCCGGTGGCAAACAAATCGCACCAGCCGGCAGCGCCGATGTAGTGCTGACTTTCCGCAACCTGCACAACTGGTATATGGCCAAAGGCGATGAAAGTCTGCTGACCGCGTTTAAATCTTTCCACACTGCATTAAAACCAGGTGGGGTGCTCGGCGTGGTGGAACATCGCCTGCCGGAATCTAAACTGAATACCGACTGGCAGAAATCCGGTTATATGCCGCAAAGCCTGGTGATTAAACTGGCCGAACAGGCTGGTTTTGTGCTGGAAGGCAGCAGCGAAGTAAACGCCAATCCAAAAGATACCGCAGACCATCCGGGCGGTGTCTGGGCCTTACCACCGACTTACACCAACAAAGAGCAGGATAAAGCCAAATATCAGGCCATTGGTGAAAGTGACCGCATGACCCTCAAATTCCGTAAACCTGCAACTAAATAAGTGGATAAACCGATGAAAGTTCTTGTGATTGGCGGCGGCGGCCGTGAACATGCCCTGGCCTGGAAAGCGGCTCAGTCGCCACAGGTCAGCCAGGTGTTTGTGGCGCCAGGCAATGCCGGTACAGCGCTGGAAAGCACTTTAACCAACGTCGCTATTGCGGCGGACGATGTGCCGGCGCTGCTGGCTTTTGCCAAAGCGGAACAGATTGCGCTGACCATTGTTGGCCCGGAAGCGCCACTGGCGCGCGGTGTCGTTGATGCCTTCCGTGCCGATGGTCTGCAGATCTTTGGCCCGACCAAAGGCGCAGCCCAACTGGAAAGCTCAAAAGCCTTCGCCAAGGACTTTCTCGCCCGCCACCAAATCCCGACGGCGGCTTATCAGACCTTCACCGACATTGCTGCTGCCAAGGCCTTTGTTGTAAAAATGGGCACCCCGATTGTGATCAAAGCTGACGGCCTGGCCGCCGGTAAAGGTGTGATCATTGCGCAAACTGAAGCTGAAGCTTTTGCCGCCATTGAAGATATGCTGGCCGGCAACAAGTTTGGCAGCGCCGGCAGTCGTGTGGTGGTCGAAGAGTTTCTGGTTGGTGAAGAAGCGTCTTTTATCGTGATGGTAGACGGCAAAAACGCCCTGCCTTTTGCATCTTCGCAGGACCACAAAGCCCGCGATGACGCCGACAAAGGCCCGAACACCGGTGGTATGGGCGCCTATTCGCCGGCTCCGGTGGTGACGCCTGTCGTGCATGACTGGGTGATGCAGCATGTCATTTACCCAACAGTGCAAGGCATGGCCGCTGAAGGTCAGGTTTATACCGGTTTTTTATACGCCGGCCTGATGATTGCGCCAGACGGCACCGCCAAAGTGCTGGAATTTAACTGCCGTTTTGGCGACCCGGAAACGCAACCTATCATGCTGCGCCTGCAGTCTGACTTAGTGGAGCTGTGCGCCGCCGCATGTGCGGGTAAACTCGACAGCATGCAGATCGACTTTGACAGCCGTGCCGCTGTTGGCGTGGTGCTGGCCGCGGGTGGTTACCCGGATGATTATCGCAAGGGCGATGTGATTACTGGTTTACCAACGGACGACAACCGTGAAGCCAAAGTGTTCCACGCCGGCACTGTGCTCAAAGACGGCGAGGTGCTGACGGCCGGTGGCCGGGTACTTTGCGCCACTGCTTTAGGTGCCAACGTCACAGCCGCGCAACAAGCCGCGTATCAGCTGGTGGACCAAATTCACTGGGACGGTGTGTTCAGCCGGCGCGATATCGGTTATCGCGCCGTAGCGCGGGAAAAGCAGCAGTAAGATCGCAGATATTTCTGCGCGGAAAATACAAAAGTGCCGGCTGATGCCGGCTTTTTTAGCAACACAGGATCAGATAATGCGTTTGACTTTAACTTCGCTGGCGCTGCTATGCGCTGGCCTGAGCAGCCCGCTGCTTGCGGCCGAATGTGCTGCGCCTTTTGTTGCGGTGCACGCTATTCAGGGCAATAGCGATAAAAGCCCAAAAGCCGGCGAAACCCTGACCACCCGTGGCGTGGTGCTCAGCGTGCTTTATGGCGACAGTAAAAATCCGCAGTTGTTACTGGGTAGCGTCGAAGCGGATCAGGACCCGGTAACTGCCGAAGCCATTCTGGTCACCGACAGCCAACAGGCCAAACAACGCCAGGCCGGCGATGTGCTGCAGTTAACCGGCACAGTACGTGAAATGGCTGGTATGACAGCACTGACCAACATCACTGTAGCCGAATATTGCGCACGGCAACCGCTGCCGGCCGCCACCGCAGTGACGCTGCCGGTGCCATCCGCAACAGCCTTTGAAGCCTTAGAGGGCATGCTGCTGAGTTTCCCCCAGTCGCTCATCGTTAACGATAGTTACGGTCTCTCCCGCTATGGCGAACTGGTGCTGGCAAACGAACGCCTGCCGGTTGCGACTGAAGTTGTTGTACCCGGCGACGCATCAAAAGCGCTGATGGCAAAACAACTGCTGCAGGAAATCACCATCGATGACGCCAGTCTGAAACAAAACCCACAGCCAGTGCGCTTTCCGACCGGCAATTTGTCTGCCGCCAATACAGTGCGGGTTGGTGATACCGTCAATAAACTGCAGGGCTACTTGCTGCAAACCAAAGCCGGTTACCGGCTGGTGGTGAGTCAGCAACCGGAGTTTGTTGCCAGCAATCCACGACCGGCGGCTCCTGCGGCGAAAAAAACCGGTGAGCTGCGTGTGGCCAGCTTTAACGTGCTGAATTTCTTCACCGGCGAAGGCAGCAGCCCGCGTTTCCCGACCAAACGCGGCGCCAGTGATGCCAATGAGTTACAACGCCAACAAGCCAAGATGCTGGCCGCGCTCAGCGCGATGGATGCAGATGTGATAGGTCTGCTGGAAGTGGAAAATAACGGTTTTGGTAACGGCAGCGCCCTGGCAACCATAGTACAGAGCCTGAACCAGCAGCTTGGCAGTGACGTCTATGCCTTTGTGCAGCCAAGTGAAAAACCAGGCTCAGACGATATCATGGTGGCGATGATTTACCGCAAAGCCAGTGTTGAGCCCATCGGCACCACGGCTGTTTACACCAAAGCGCCATTTGATAAAGGCAGCCGACCGCCGCTGGCACAAAGTTTCCGGCATCTCGATTCAAAAGAGCAGCTGACGGTCAGCATCAACCACTTTAAATCTAAAGGCAGTTGTCCAAAACAAAGTGGTCCGGATTCAGACCTGAACGATGGTCAGGGCTGCTGGACGCCAACCCGGGTGGCTGCGGCCAAAGCATTGACTGCATGGCTGAAAACCGAACCGACCGGCATTGATACCGACTATGTGCTGATGATGGGCGACTTAAACGCTTATCGCAAAGAAGCGCCGCTGCAATATCTGGAACAAAATGGCTGGCAGCATCTGGCACCCAAAGATGCGGTGCATTCATCTTTTGTCTATCGCGGCCGCTCCGGTACGCTGGACCACGCTTTGGCCAGCCCGCAGCTAAAAGCCAAACTGCAGCAGTTCCACCATTGGGGCATTAACGCGGATGAGCCGGCAGTGCTGGATTACAACACTGAGTTTAAATCCAAAGCGCAGCAACAAGAGTTGTACGCGCCAACACCGTACCGCTCGTCTGACCATGACCCGCTCTATATGGACTTTAAGTTCTGATCTAAATAACAAAGCCCCGTCACCGGGGCTTTGTTTTATCTGCGATACCGCTTACACACTTACAGACTAAGCGCAGCCCGCACCAGCATGCTGAATACACTGATCACACCAACGCCCCAGACAATAGAGCGCAGCAAGGCATAATCCAGCAGGTAAAACAGGATAAACAGCACCCGACAGCCGACATACAACCAGGCCAAGG
>CAMLRA010000099.1 GCA_946482325.1 uncultured Chromatiaceae bacterium
GGGGGCGTCACCTGATTGCCATTGCCACCGCCGCCACCATTGCCACCACCGTTACCGCCACCGTTGCCGTTGCCGCCACCGTTGCCCATTGGCGCTGCGACAGCGAATTGTGAACAAGTCATCGCAGCAATGATCAGCAATGCTGTAGTAATTTTGCCTACTGTAGCCATGTTTTTATACCTATATCTGGTTTGACTTAAATAGTAATTCATAAATTATGCCAAACAGGCAAAGACGCTAAATTGCTGCATACTGAGTGTTTACTCGAAATATTACTGTAATAAAAGCTGACACTTTTGGTTCCAATACAGGTAAATTCAACTTTCGCCATGATGGGTAAATAACTGTTTTTATTTGTTTATTAGTGAAACATAGTGAATTATTTTTCATGCTTTCCACTATCTTTATGATTACTTTTGCAACAATAAATTGTCATGACAATACTGAACGCTGTTTCATCTCGGCAGAAAGAAAAAAGGCCTGCTGAATTGGCAGGCCTTCCTTTTTTACTCGCGGATTTATTTGCTGAAAGTCACTGATTTTTCAACCGAGCACGCGGTCGTGCTCGCCGCATTACAGACTTTATAGCTGTATGTGCCTTTCACCGTAGGGCTGTCGCGATGTGAACCGTCGTTGGCTGTGGTGATAATTTTCACACCATTGCGGTAGATATCCACGTTTGATGTGGTTGCATTGGCCCAGCTCAGATTGGCATAACGGGTTTTGCCCTGAATTTGTGCCGTTGCAGTCAACGTAATCGCAGTAGTACCACCACCGCCACAACCATTTTGCAGCAGGTAATCATTGGCGGCTTTCGCCTGTACAATGCCGTAACCGAAGTACACATCTTTACCCGCCGCGCCAGAATCTTTCGCTGTGGCTTTTAAGGCACTGCGGATTTGCGCACCGCTACAGGTCGGGTGATTTGACCAGACTAAGGCGGCAATACCAGACACTGCCGGAGTCGCCATCGAAGTTCCACTCATCAGACCATAATCAGTGCCACCGATAGTGATAGTTGCGTTTGTCGACGCCAATAATTGCGTCCGGTCTTCAAAAGCAGCGCCAACAGCCGGAATAGACGTGGTGTTTGCCGTGCCTTCACCTAATGTCGCATACAACATCCCGGCGACGTTGTTGATGATCACAGCGCCAACACCGCCAGACAGCTGACAATTTTTCACTTTGTCATGGAACGAAATGACGCCGCGGTCGATCAGGCAAACTTTACCGGCTGCGCCGGCATTGGTAGTCTCCGCAGTGCCCATAAAAAAGGTCGCCGCACTGGCATTACCGATGTTCTCCATTGCTGAAGAAGCAAAAGCGCCTAAATTGGTGCTGAGATTGGAATTAGTCGCCATGCCCGCAGGGTAAGTCGACAGGGTATCAACGCCACCGGCTGTGGCCTCAACACAGATGTTTTCATCGGTTTTACCGTTGGCGGTGCAGCTTGGGAACTGGGAAAAGCTGGCGATGGCATTGTTATTGTCATTGGCACCGATCATCATCACCGACGGATAACCAGCCGGATAAGAGCGAACATTGTTACCATCGTTACCGGCCGCGGCCACGACTAAACCACCGGCGTTAACAAAATTCTGGAATGCATTGGATTCGGTGGTATTCGAACCGCCACCGCCCAAGCTCATGCTGATAATTTTTGCACCGGCTGCAGTACATTTTTGCGCGGCATAAGCCAGATCTGACGAATACCCCCAACCTTCAGCGTTAAACACTTTGATAATGTGCATCTTAACGCCCGGCGCCATCCCAATCACACCAACGCCGTTATTTGCCGCGCCAATAGTGCCTGCCACGTGTGTGCCGTGTGGACCACCGTTGAAATCCCAGCTGCCGGTACCGCTGTCGTTATCACCGGTAATAGAGCCCCAGTCGAAATCGATGTTGGAGCGGTCGAGGCCGGAGTCGATGATACAGACTTTCGGTGCGGTCGCCGGGTTAAAACTGACCTGATTGGCTTGTGACTGGAACACCGCATAAGGCGTCACCTGGGTCTGCATCGGGTTACCAGCAGTGTCGTTAAACAACGCCATTGGCTTGCGCACTTCATCTTTTTCCACCAGCTCAATGTGCGGGTTGTTAAAAATACCTTTGAGCTCTTCAAAAGATTTACCCGGAATTTCTACCGCAACAAAACCATCCGCATCCACCTTCACTTCACCGCCGGCCTGGCGCGTGATCGCGGTAATGATGCCTTTGTTCAGATTGTCGACCTGCAGAATGACCCGTTCGGCCTGTGCAGTCGTGGAAAAAGTCAGAGTCGATGCCACAGCAATAGCGATTGGCGCTATTTTGATCAGTTTTTGCATAATAAAATGTTCCTGCGTTTGGATGTTGTGTACTGACGTTTATCTTTGTATTTTGTGAGTTCGTCGCAGTCAGTTTGCTTAAGAACTTGCTAAAACATGGCAGAAACGATTTCGCGCCGCAAGTAAAAATTTCACAATTGTAATTATTTGTATCGAAATGAAAGCGATACCAGATTGGTCTCTGCGTGCAGTTTTTTATACAGAAGTGCAGACGTCTTCAGTCTGTTAAAGACCAATCAAACCTGATTAAAGCGGTTGCCCCGGCCGGGAGTTTTAAACCTGCGAACCGAGTATTTTCTGGCGCTCCGCGGTATAAGCCCACCAGGCTTTTGGCGCATCACCCGCCAGAAAACGCTCAACTGATAACAACACATCCAGCACACAAGGATCCTGTTGCTGACCGGTGATCTGACAGAGCTGTTGATACAAATGAAACGCGCAAACCCCAACCAGTTGCTGCGGTTCGGTATAGCCAAGCAACTGATAATCCTTGGCGCCGGCGGGGCCAATGTTGGGCAGATCGGTGAATTTTTTCAGTTGATTGCGGTTAACTTTATCCGGATGCACACAGTACTCACAGATTTAGCTGACGATGGGATGACACCACTATAAAAGCCAGCGGTTGCTGACACAATCAGTGCTTTTCTCCCTCACGGTGAGCGCTGCCCGGACTGCTTGGTGTTATCGCTTGTTGTCGCAGCGGCGTGTCAGTTAATCGGATCCGCTTGCGACACGCGTCCCCTGTTGCCACACTGCTCTGAGCCGGTTAAAAATCACTCTGGCAAAACGATAAAAAACAAACAAAAACAATGAGGATTAGCGAAGCCTGATCCACAACTCCCCGGGAACAACTATGCAATTTCAACCCAAGACCCGCTTGATGCTGCCTGCCGCGCTGCTGGCTTTGAGTGTCGCCGCCAGCCTGCCGCAGGCCGCATTGGCCGCCGTGACTGAACGCACGCCCTCAGCCCCAAAAGCCGATCAAGGCGAAGGCCCTTATACCCGACTGATTTTACGTGGTGGCACTTTTATCAGCGGCGAAGGCGCACCGCCGGTTGGACCTGTGGATATTGTCATTGAAAATGACCGCATCAGCGAAATCACCGCTGTCGGTAATCCGGGGGTGCCGGTGCTGCCAGAGGGCCGTCCTCAAGCCAAAGCCGGTGACAAAGAAATGGACGTCAGCGGCATGTACATTCTGCCCGGGTTTATCGATATGCACGGCCATATCGGTGGCTCAGCCAACGGCACGCCGGCCGAATACGTGTTTAAACTCTGGCTGGCGCACGGCATCACCACAGTGCGCGAACCCGGCAGTTTTAACGGACTCGACTGGACGTTAAAACATGCCAAAGCGGCTAACGAGCATAAAATCGTTGCACCGCGTATTGTGCCTTATGTCGGTTTTGGTCAGGGTTTAAGTAAACCGGTGTTCAGCCCGCAACAAGCACGCGACTGGGTGCAAAACATTAAAAAAGCCGGTGCTGCCGGGATTAAGTTCTTTGGCGCCCCGCCGGCCATCATGGCTGCCGCGCTGGATGAAGCGAAAAAACAACAGCTTGGCACTATGATGCACCACGCTCAACTAAACGTGATGCGGATGAATGCACTCGACAGCGCCAGGCTTGGCCTCACCTCAATGGAACATTGGTACGGCCTGCCGGAAGCGCTGTTTACCAAGCAAGTGGTGCAGAATTACAAAGCCGATTACAACTACCAAAACGAGCAGGACCGCTTCGGTGAAGCTGGCAAATTATGGCAACAGGCCGCGGCGCCTGGCTCTGACAAATGGAACGCGGTACGGGACGAGTTGATTAGCCTCAATTTCACCATCAACCCGACGCTGACCATTTATGAAGCCACCCGCAATGCCGAAGCACAGCGCAACGCGCCGTGGCACGCCGATTATACGCTGCCGGTACTCAGTGAATTCTTTAAACCCAATCGCTATGCCCATGGTTCGTTCTGGTTTAACTGGACCACAGAGCAGGAAATCGCCTGGCGCGAAAACTACCGCGTCTGGATGCAGTTCCTCAATGACTATAAAAATCACGGTGGCCGTGTGACTGCGGGTTCTGACGCCGGTTATATCTACAAAATCTACGGTTTTGCTTACATTCAGGAGCTGGAATTACTACGCGAAGCCGGTTTTAATCCACTGGAAGTGATCCAGGCAGCGACGCTCAATGGTGCCATTGCTCTTGGCCTTGATAAAGACATTGGCAGTCTGGTGCCGGGCAAAAAAGCCGACATGGTGATCGTCGCGGAAAACCCATTAGCCAACTTTAAAGTGTTGTACGGCAACGGCCATTATCAGCTTAACGGGCAGAACCAGCCGGAACGCACCAAAGGCGTGCGCTATACCATTAAAGATGGTGTGGTGTATGACGCGCAGCAGCTGCTAAGCGATGTGCGCAACATGGTCAGCAGCGCCAAAATCGCGGCGCCGGTGACTCGTTAAAAGTGGCCCGGTAGATCTGTGCTGCTTGCGCGGCCAAATGTTGCGCATGCAGCTAACCAGCGTCAGTCCTGATGTTAAGTATTGTTGTATCTGGTTAAAACGATATCGTGTCAGGTGGTAAAACCGGCACTCGCTTATTGAAGTAAGTCAATAATATAAAACACTTTTTATATCAACACCCGCCACCAGCTCCTACGGCTGGGTAAAGTATTGTACAAATTGAAACCCCGGCGGTTTTCTGCGTTCAGAATCGACAGATTGTCTTTTTAAGCAGATGCAGGAACCGCACTATGACCAAAACAAGTTTCCCCTTAACTCCATCACAAACAACACAACCACAAACAGCACCGGGCCAAAGCCGTCGCAGCTTCATTAAACAAATGGGTTTTGCGCTCGCTGCCGCGCCTTTGGTGGGTATTATCGCCTGTGGTAGTACTGAAACCTCGACCAGCGCCACCGACACCAGCAGTGGCAGCAGTACCGGCGGTAGCACCGGAGGCAGCACTGACACTTCCGGCTCCTGGGCAACGGGCGGCACCGCCGCACTGACTGCTAATTTTCCAGCTGATACTTTGTTTGATTTGGGCAGCAGTTGCAGCCTGGCTTTGACCAAAGCGCTGACCGAAGGGCCCTGTTATTTCGCGGTGACCAATCGCGATGATATTTCTGAGAGTCAGGTGGGCCTACCCATGCAGTTATGTCTTCGGGTGGTCGACAGTAGCTGTAAACCATTGTCTGGCCTTGAAGTGGAAGTGTGGCACTGTGATGTCGCAGGTCTTTATTCCGGTGATACCAGCGGCAGCAGCGACAGTTCAGGCTTTAACTCAGCTTTTTGTACCAGTAACAATACCAATGCAGTCAAAGCCAAATGGTATCGCGGCACGCAAGTCACTGACAGCAATGGCCGGGTCAACTTTAAATCCTGCTTCCCGGGTTGGTATTCAGGGCGGACTATTCACATTCATTTTCGCGTGCGCAATAACAACAACGACCAGGTCGTGTCGCAATTTTGTTTTACCGACGCGCTGACACAAGAGATTTGTACCACCCATGCAAACTATAAAAGCCGTGGCGTGCAGGACACCACGCTGGCGGCCGGCCGCGATACGGTATTTGGCAGTAACGCCACTGATTTTATCTTCAGCACGCAACAAAACAGTGATGGCTCGTTGCTGGCGTGGAAGACGATCCGGCTCAGTTAACACTGTCGTTTCAAACGCACGGCGACGCTGCGCTTGCCGTGCCTACAATGCTGTCACACCGTATATTTTCGCTCCGTGCACGACAATTGCGCCCCGGCGACACAACCGCTATGCTGCGCCGGTTTTTTGCCACGAGACGGAAAAATTCGGATGCATTTACTCTGGCTGGTCACCGCAATTTGGGCTTTTAGTTTTTCTTTGATCGGTGAGTTTCTCGCTGCAACGGTTGATCCATATCTAGCGGTCAGCAGCCGGATGCTGCTGGCATTGTTGTTATTCAGTCCATTTTTACTGAAGTACCGCACGGCACCAAAACTGACGCTGCAACTTGCCGGGATTGGTGCTGTGCAGCTCGGCCTGATGTACCTGCTGCTTTATCACAGTTTTTTATACCTGTCGGTGGCCGAAGTGTTGCTGTTCACCATTCTGACGCCGGTCTATATCTCTGTGCTGGACTATTACTGGCGTTATCAACAATTACACTGGCGCTGGCTGGGGCCGGCGTTGTTGGCAGTCGCTGGAGCATTAGTGATGCGTTATCAATCGCTTAGCAGTGGCTTCTGGTTCGGGCTGTTGCTGATCCAGGGCGCCAATCTGTGTTTTGCCTTTGGTCAGGTTGCTTACCGGCGGCTGGCGTTAGGTTCTGTCGGCACACAGACTCAGCATTTTGGCTGGTTTTTTGTCGGCGCAACAACCGTCAGCCTGATTGCAACCGCTCTGTTTGCCAACTGGCAGCGCGTCCCTGATACGCCAATGGAATATGGCATTTTACTGTGGCTCGGGCTTGTTGCGTCTGGACTGGGTTATTGGCTGTGGAATGCCGGCGCACGCCAGGTCAGTGCCAATCAGCTGGCCGTGATGAACAATGTGCTGATCCCCGCCGGGCTACTGGTAAATTTTGTTTTCTGGCAACACAGCGTCAACTGGTGGACTTTGGGGGCGGGTTCTTTGCTGATTTTATTGAGTCTGATTTGGGCGAAACGCCAACGCGACTGAGCAACAGCTTACCATCTTGTTGGCTGTGCAGGTAACGGCAAGCGTAGCGTCGCCGTACGGTGTTCACGACGAAACCCCGCTGCTACAACGAAAAAACGCCGGCGGTTGCTGGCGTTTTTCATTGTTAAAACAGTGTGTTATTTCAAATCATACCGATCGGCATTCATCACTTTGACCCAGGCTTTGACAAAGTCATACACAAACTTCTGCTTGCCATCGTCTTGTGCGTACACTTCCGCATAAGCACGTAACACTGAGTTGGAGCCAAACACCAAATCAACCCGGGTTGCGGTCCATTGCACCTGACCATCTTTGCGGCGGATGATTTCGTATTTGTTTTTGCCAACCGGTTTCCAGCTGTAGGCCATATCGGTCAGCGCCACAAAGAAATCGTTGCTCAAAACGCCAACCCTGTTAGTGAACACGCCATGACTGCTACCGCCAAAGTTAGTGCCGAGCACTCGCATGCCACCAACTAACACTGTCATCTCGTTCGCAGTCAGGCCCATCAGCTGAGCCCGGTCCAGCATCATTTCTTCCGGAGCAACACTGTAGTCTTTTTTCAGATAATTTCTGAAGGCATCGTGCAGAGGCTCCAGCACGGCAAAAGATTCGACATCGGTTTGCTCAGCTGATGCGTCACCGCGCCCAGGCGCAAAAGGCACAGTCACATCAACACCGGCAGCTTTGGCTGCTTGCTCGACTGCGGCACTGCCAGCCAGCACAATCAAATCGGCGATGCTGATTTTTTTGCTCAGGCTTTGTTGCAGGGTTTCCAGTGCACTCAACACTTTGGCCAGACGCGCCGGCTCGTTCGCTTCCCAATCTTTTTGTGGTGCTAAGCGGATACGGGCACCGTTGGCACCACCGCGATAATCGGAGCCGCGGAAAGTGCGGGCACTGTCCCAGGCAGTCGCAATCAAATCCTGCGCCGCAATGCCCAGCGCCAGCGTTTTGGCTTTTAACTCAGCAATTTCGGCATCGGTCAAACAATAATCCACCGACGGAATTGGGTCTTGCCAAATCAAATCTTCAGCTGGCACGTCCGGGCCTAAGTAGCGGCTTTTTGGCCCCAGATCGCGGTGGGTCAATTTAAACCAGGCGCGGGCGAACACATCGGCAAAATAGGCCGGGTCTGCATAGAACTTCTCGGAAATTTTGCGATAAGCCGGGTCCATTTTCAGTGCCATATCAGCGTCAGTCATGATTGGGTTTTTGCGGATAGACGGGTCTTCCACATCGACCGGTTTGTCCTCTTCTTTGATATTGACCGGTTCCCACTGCCAGGCGCCGGCCGGACTTTTGGTTAATGCCCAGTCGTAGCTAAACAATAAGCGGAAATAATCGTTGTCCCATTGTGTTGGGTTGGTCGTCCAGGCGCCTTCAATCCCACTGGTGACGGTATCGCGGCCAATGCCACGGCCATTGCCATTCAGCCAGCCAAAGCCCTGCGCATGGATATCTTCACCTTCAGGTGCCGGCCCGAGGTGCTCGGCATTGCCGTTACCGTGAGCTTTACCGACGGTATGACCGCCGGCAGTCAGCGCGACAGTTTCTTCGTCGTCCATCGCCATGCGGGCAAAAGTGACCCGCATGTCCTGCGCAGTTTTCAGCGGGTCCGGATTGCCGTCAACCCCTTCCGGGTTGACATATATCAGCCCCATCATCACCGCCGCTAACGGATTGTCTAAATCACGCTCACCGCTGTAACGGCTGCCTTCACCACCGGATTTTTGCAGCCATTGTTTTTCCGAGCCCCAATAGATGTCTTTTTCCGGATGCCAGATATCTTCGCGGCCACCGGCAAAACCAAAGGTTTTCAGTCCCATCGATTCATAAGCCATATTGCCGGCCAGGATCATTAAATCCGCCCAGGAAATTTTATTGCCGTATTTACGTTTAATCGGCCACAGCAAACGCCGGGCTTTGTCGAGGTTACCGTTATCCGGCCAGCTGTTCAGCGGCGCAAAGCGCTGACTACCGGTACCACCGCCGCCACGGCCGTCGGCAATGCGGTAAGTACCGGCAGAGTGCCAGGCCATGCGGATCATCAGGCCACCATAATGCCCCCAGTCGGCTGGCCACCAGTCCTGCGAATCGGTCATCAGTGCTTTTAAGTCGGTTTTAACGGCGTCCAAATCCAGTGTTTTAAAGGCATCGGCATAATTAAAGCCGGGGTCCATCGGATTGGTTTTGCTGTCGTGCTGGTGCAGGATGTCTAGGTTCAGCGCATTGGGCCACCAATTCATGGTGGCATTGGAGGCTGTGGTATTCGCGCCATGCATCACCGGGCATTTGCCGCCCGTGCTTTTATTACTATCCATCTGATTGTTCCTTCTTTTTGGGTTCAATTCGCAGGTTAAATGACGAAGCAGCAGGCTGCTCTTGTTCAGATGGATTAAAGGTAGTCGCGAATCGCTATTTAGGAAACTGACTTAAATGAGTCGACTTCATCACTTTTATTGATTAAAAATCAATATTGAGGCTAGTTTTACCGAAATCAGCAAAATATCGGCACAGGCGAACAGTTGTGACTTTGACGCAGTGTCCTTTACCATTAGGATCAGCGTCTTTGAAATCGCAGGATGCGTATGATGTTTAGAAATTTCCTAGGGGGTTTATTCTGTGGCTTGGCGGTCTGTCCAATGCTGCAGGCGCAGCAAAAACCTTTATGGTTTCGCCCTCCGGAAGCGCCATCTTATTATGTTGTGCCTGTCGGCGCGGCGCAGCGGGTCCAACTGAATGGTCAGCCAGTATTATTGGCATTTTCACCGGATAGCCGCCAGCTGGCGATTGCCAGCATGACGGATACTGGTCGCACCAACGAATTTGGGCCAGTGCGGGCTGCTGAGCTGACAGCAATCTCCACGCAGCAACACTACAGTTCAAGCAGACTTGCTAATCAGTCGACATGGTTCGTTGTTTCAACGCTCGCGGGAAGCACGGTCTAGCTGCATCAACCGGAACAGCAGATCGATGCGCCGGTTGGTTTTTTTCCGCTCCGCCATCACGATACCGTGAACACATACATAAGCCGCGTATGCCCAGCCTAGCACCATCACAGCGCCTGCATCTAACGCGAGAAATTGCCGGCAAAGCGCGTAGACCAGCAGCGGTAATCCAATCTGTACTATGTCACTGACTTGCAGATGCTGGGCACCAAGCCGTTGATATTCATCAAGTAACTTTTGTCGGTGCAGCATTTCTTCATATTCGAGGCTGGCTTTTAGCTGGTTTGCTGAATCCATGTTGTTCTCCCTGAACAAACGTTAACTTAATAAAGGGTGCGCAGCAGGCGCACCAGAGTTTGAACGCCATCGACATAATGGCCAACCCGCAGGTTTTCGTCGAAACTGTGCTGATTATTATCAGCATTGACCAAGGGTAAAATCACAAAGGGCACCTGCAGCGCACTGACTAATTGCGCGGTTGGCAGACTGCCGCCCATCATGCGGATCCGTACGCCCCGGCGGCCATCCTGTTGCAGCACCGCATACACCCAGTTACCGAGCTTTGAATCCATCGGTGTGCGCGCTGCATCGCCGCCAGCGCCCGCAGTCAATGAGGCTATTTTTGGGTATTTCGCACGCTCAGCAGCTGTCGGTTCGCCCTGAGTCAAATACCAGCCCTGCGCTTTGATATGGCGCTCAATTAAGGCGGTTAGATAAGCAGAATCAGCTTCAGGCGTGGTGCGCAGGTCCAGTTCTGCCACCGCCTGATGCGGAATAATATTGGCAGCTTTGTCACCGACTGCGGCCGCTTGCATGCCGCGGATATTTAACGACGGATATTGCAGCGCTTCCTGATAACTGTGGCCAACCGCATCTGGACCGGCAATGCCGGTGCGCTGACGCAGCGCCGATTCGTCATCCGGCACTTCAGCCAGTGCCTGCCGCTCCGCCGCACTGAGCTTCACCGTCTCGTAATAACCCGCAACAGTCACCCGGCCATTGTCATCTTTCATACTGGCCAGCAAAGTCGCCAGCCGCTGCGCCGGATTTGGCACATAATTGCCATAATGACCGCTGTGCAAGGGTGCTTTAGGTCCATAGACTGTCAGTGTCAAACTGGTAGCGCCACGATTGCCAAACACCAGCGTCGGTTGATGACTCGGGTGCTGCGGCCCGTCGAGAATAATCAGGCCATCGCTGTGCAGCAACGATGCATGGGTTTTGGCTATTGCATTTATCGTCGGAGAGCCCTTTTCTTCTTCACTGTCGAGTAACACTTTGACATGAAAAGCCGGTCTTTGGCCTGCGGCCTTTAACGCGTCAAAAGCCGCCAGCAACATCATGATCGGGCCTTTGTCGTCTGCTGCGGCGCGGGCGAACACCCGCAACTCGGTATCCAGCGGGTTCTGCTGCAGCAATGCGGTATCGACCTGTAGCCAGTCGCCGGCGCTGCTCCGCTTTTTCACCACGGCTTGCCAGGGGCTGGGTTGTGCCCACTGCTCTGGCAACACTGGCTGACCATCGAAATGCAGATAAAACAATAAAGTAGGTACATCCTGCTGTGCACTGCGATACTGCGCGAACAGCAGCGGTTTGCCCTGATTCGCCAGTTGCTGCGTCACAAAACCCCGGCGCTGAAAAGCCGCACTCAGCCAGTCCGCATTGCTCTGGATATCTGCCGCATTCACTGCATCATTCGGCAATGCCAGCAGTTGAAAATACTCGGCAAAACTGCGCTGCGCCGCTTGTACTATATGCTTGTCAGCGGGAAGCCCGGCACTGACAACTTGTGGCTGTTCGGGCCCGGTGGCTGCCGGAGCCTGCGCACAGACACTGGCGCCCAATACTGCGACGCCAAGGGTAAAGAGCATCTGTGAAATACGGATTTGCTGCATGTTTTCTCAACCTCAGGGCTTTGAGTTGGTAATTTCAGTGATTTTTTCGCCCGGACTCAGCGAAGCCATGGTCATTGCAGCGTTCGGCCGCAACATCGCGATGGCCTGTCCCTTATCAATCGCTAAGCTCAGGCCACCGGAGACAACACTGAGCCCCTGCCATAACTGCCGCACTGATCGTAGCTCCCAGCCGATAGCATCAGACATACCGCCGCATACGCCCGCCAATGCCCGCCAATGCCCGCCAATGCCCGCTGTGACAGCAAAGCCGGTTTATGGTTTCCCTGCATCAGTGCTTCCCTCACTGAAAAAGTCCACATTAACATAATTTAAAAGCGTACAGTTCAGCTGTGATCAGCAAGTACGCTCCCGCCAACTGGCATGACAGGCAGGCAGATCTGACTGACGCGGCAGTTAAAACCAGACAGCGGCTCCAGGTCTGCTGAGTGATTCCATCCGTCTTGTTAACTTTGTGCTCACTTTCCAATCTGAACAAACCGAAGGTCATTTTTGTCTTTGCATCAACCCCTCTTGCGCTTTTTTCTAAATCGATTAAGATTCTGCTATACACCAAGACAAAACCGGTGTAGTACTAATGCAAAACGATTGGCGGACCTGCAGTCTGCATCGTCAAACCATCAACAAAAAACAGAGCCGCCGAGGCCAGGACCAGACGAAATGCCAAACACTATTGCCCAGTTGCTGGCTGAGCCGGCATTACTGCAGCGCGAAGCAGAGATTATCCTCAAGCGTCACAGCACCAGCTTAAAAGCCGCAGCTAAAACCAGCTGGCCGGCACTGCAACCGCGTTTAGCCCAAGTGCTGCCGGAATTGCTCGGGCTTTATCTGCAACTCTACGGCGATTTGTTTGACTGTTATTATCAGCTGGAACAGCTGCTGAAGCTGTTAGCGAAAAGCGCGGCACAGCGGCCGGATTATCTGCAGGCCGAAGATGCCGCTCCTCAGCACTGGCATAAAAGCCATCAGGCTTTGGGTTCAGCCTGTTATGTCGATTTATTTGCCGGCAATTTCGACGGCTTAAAGCAGCGTATTCCGTATTTAAAACAAACCGGCATTAATTATCTGCACCTGATGCCGCTGTTTAAAGCACCAGAGCCCAACAGCGACGGCGGTTATGCCGTGTCAGATTACCGCAGCACTCAGCCTTCGCTTGGCACTATGGCCGAATTAGCCAGTCTGATGCAGCAGTTGCATCAAGAAGGCATCCGGCCCGTACTGGATTTTGTTTTTAACCACACGTCAGACGAACACCGCTGGGCGGAAAAAGCCAAAGCCGGCGATCCGGCTTATCGCGATTATTATTTCTTTCTGACCGAAACCGAACGCGATCGCTACGCGCCCACCTTACGCGAAATTTTCCCCGAGATCCGCCGCGGTTGTTTCACGCAAGACAAAGCGTCTGGCTTGTGGGTCTGGACCACCTTTAACAGTTTTCAATGGGATTTAAACTACGCCAATCCGGCGGTTTTCACTGCCATGGCCGAAGAAATGCTGTTTCTGGCCAATCAGGGCGCGGCCGTATTACGCCTCGACGCGCTGGCCTTTGTCTGGAAAGAAGCCGGCACCAACTGCGAAAACCTGCCCAAAGCACATTTACTGATCAAAGCTTTTAATGCGGTAGCCCGCATTGCTGCACCGGCACTCCAGTTTAAATCCGAAGCCATTGTGCATCCGGACGAAGTAGTGAAATACATTGCACCGAATGAATGTCAGCTGTCCTATAACCCGCTGCTGATGGCGCTGCTGTGGAACTCTCTTGCCACGCGCAAAACCCGGCTGTTGACCGAATCATTACAGCGGCGCTTTGCCATTGATCCACAGTGCAGCTGGGTCAATTACATTCGCTGTCACGACGATATCGGTTGGACCTTTGACGACAATATCGCCTGGCAACTCGGCACCAACCCGGATCATCATCGTCAGTTCCTCAATCATTTTTATACCGGTCAGTTCCCCGGTAGTTTTGCCAGCGGTGTACCCTTTCAGCAAAACCCGGTCACCGGCGACTGCCGGGTTGCCGGTATGCTGGCCTCTCTCGCCGGCGTCGACAAAGCAGAGGCTGAACAAAACCACGAGCATCTTGAGCATGCGCTGGCGCGGATTTATCTGCTGAACAGCATCATTCTCAGTATTGGCGGCCTGCCGCTGCTGTACATGGGGGATGAGCTGGGTCTTCGCAACGATTACAGCTACCTGCAGGACCCGGCGAAAAAAGACGACAGTCGCTGGGTCAACCGCGTCGCCGTCAGCAGTGCGCAGCTGGCCAAAGCCACAGAGCCCGGCACTTTATCCGGCAGGATTTATCAGCAACTGCAACACTTAGTCAAAACCCGTGCGGGTTTGCCGGTGCTTGGCACTGGCACGACCAACATCCTGCACAGTGATAATCCACACTTGTTCTGTTATCAGCGCGAACTGGCTGGTGAGCGGCTGCTGGTGGTGGTGAATTTCAGCGAACATCCGCAGTACTGGCACAGCGACAGCACTGGCAGCTTCACCGACGTGTTGACCGGCACCCAACTCCAAGCCGGGGCCGTTGCACTCAGTG
>CAMLRA010000100.1 GCA_946482325.1 uncultured Chromatiaceae bacterium
CTTGTTCTAACGCCAGATTCAGCGGCAACATACGCCGCTCGATATACAGATGTTTAATCACCACTAAGTCATCTTCAATCTGCAAAGAGCCGGCGATAGATTGTTCTAGTTCGTGTAGCAGTTCGGCCGAAAAACGGTTTTTTGGCAAAGCCACATCGGAATATTCCAGAGTGTCGGCCATCCGGCCAACCCGGTCATGGGTTTTCACCAGGTGGTAACGGCGTTTGACGGTATCGCGGCCAAAGGGTTTAGTGTCGGCGAATTTGTCCCGGATCACTTTAAATACATAAGGGAAAGATGGCAGGGTGAACACCATCATCACCATACCGCGAATGCCGGGCGCGGCGACAAAAGCATCGCGGCTGTTAGCCAGATGCAGCAGTAACTCGCGGTAAAATTCAGTTTTACCTTGTTTATGCAAACCGACCGATGCATAAAGTTCGGCCAGTGTTTTGTGTGGCAGCAATTCGCGCAGAAAATGTACTAAAGCGGAAGGTACCGGCAAATCCACCATAAAATAGGCACGGGAAAAGCCAAAAATAATGGTCATCTGCTGGCTGTCGGTGATCAGACTATCAACAAACAAACCGCGGCTGCGCTGGTGTAACACTGGCATAATAAAGGGCTGCTGGCCGTCCGGACTGACCACCCGGCCGACCACATACGCCGCTTTGTTGCGATAAAACACCGATTTGAGGATATCAAAACGGATTTGGTGTACCGGATGGCGGCCATGACTGGACTGAGCGACAAAAGTTTTGACGATTAAACGGATATCGCGGTCCAGATTTTCAAAGGCCACGCCCAAACTAAAACCACTCAGAATGCGGCGCAAGCAATGCCGCAGGCCATCCTGCGCCGGAAAATAACTGTCATAGACAGATGCCACCGGCGCCGGCAATTGTTGTTTGTTTAATGTCGATTCGACGAAAATATTCTGATTATGAAAGTATTGGCGGTCAAACAGTTGGCAAAACACTGAGTTATAAAAAGTTTCAGCCAGTTCCGCCTGCGGATGAAATTGCAGATAAACCAGATAATGTTGTTTGACCTGTTGCCACAACGCCTCGTCCAGACAATGCACCGGTAATTCCTGCTGCAGTACAGCGATGGTTTCACTGACACGAGTATCGTAATAGGAGATCCGCTCGGCATTGTCAGTTAAAAAACCACTCCAGTCTGCATTGGCAAATCTTTGCTGGGCATTGGCGGTAATTTGCTGAAATAGCCGGAAATGCCGGCGGAATCCGCGCATGATAATGTCGGCAATGTGCTGAGCCTGTGGCATAGTTTTTTTAGAGTGAATGCTCAATTCCTTGGTTATACCCCGTTCTGCTGCTGCTGTAAATCTGACCTTAGTGCTGAGTCGTTGCGATGATGGCCGCTTGAGTCCTGAACTGAATGTTGATATAAAATTGTTAACTTCAGAGATGTGTACAGATTTAGTGTTTGCGCTCTCTACAAGATTTGTTCACTTTATAGGCGTGGTCGATATTTCTCATGACAAAAGCAACAATAAGTAGTAGCGCTGCCACTGAGCCCAACCAACAATCAGCCACTCTGATCCACCATTGGCGCCAAGATCCGATGTACCTGCAATTCCGCTATTGCATAGATTTATGTATGCGCTCGCCAGGGTTTGCTTTGAGTTTGTTGTATCTGACCGCCGGGGTTGCCGGCTTGTTGTTTAATGTCGCGCTGCTGGCGTCATTCGGCCTGGATGTGTTGCCTTATCTTGAGATCGCAGATTTATTGCTGGCACCGCTGCATTATCCGCAGATGTTGTTGTACTTGTTGACCTCGTTGTTGCTGTTTGTGCTGATTGCCGCATTGGGCTTGTGGCAGGGGTATCGTAGCGGCAAACCAAAACAAAGCCACAGCTATGGCTGGCTGCTCTGGCCGATACTACTGACATATTTGGTGCTGGCTGCGTTGGTGCCGGCCAAACAGCGTATTGAAAACTTGCGGCAGGGGCAACAGGTCAGCTATCGGATGCAGTTGATCTACCCACATCAAGTTGTAAACGGCAAAAGTGTTACTTTGTTACCCGCGGTGCAGCTAGTCAGCCGGACCTCGGTGTATTGGTTTGTCCGACAAGGCTCCGAACTGTTGATAGTCCCCCATGCCAATATCGCGACGTTACAGCCGTTGTTTACTGCAACGCCTGCAGCGGGGACACAAGCTCAGTCGCGCTAATTGCTGGGTCTTGAGGCTCCGATGGTGTCGGCGTATATTAAGGTCAATAGCGTGGTATGAACTGTCAATCAAACAGGAGTACAAACTGATGCTGGTTACTTTTCATAGCAAAGATCATTATCCGATCACCATGTTTGGTGAGCCGGCCTTGCAACTTATCCAGATGATGGGCGCTCAGCCCAAAGTGCCGGGCGCATTTTATGCCGACGACGTGCCACAGGCGTTGTGGCAATTGCAGGAGGCTTTAGCCGATGTGGCAGATAACTCTGTCCCGCCACAACCGGGGGAAGAGCCGGCTGTGGGGCTGAAGCAGCGTGCGGTGCCGCTTTTGGAAATGCTCAAAGCTGCAGTGAAAGCGCAGCATAGTATTCACTGGGATTAAATCCGCCACATGGCCTGATCGCCGGCCTGGTGGCGGACCCGCACTTACAAGCTGCTGCGGTAAGTTGGTGCCACAACCGGGCCGCGCTGTTGCTCCAGTGCGTGCGCAAGGCCGATAATACGTGCTTCCTGCCATGGTTTGCCGATGATACTGACCCCCAGCGGCAAATGACCGTCGAAACCCGCCGGCAGCGTCAGAGACGGATAACCGGAAATGGCCGCGGCACTGGCTGAACCGAAGTTATATTGATCGCCTTTGACATGGTCGATAGCCCAGGCCGGGCCTGTCGCCGGCACTATCACTAATGCACCATCAACCAAATCTTCGTCCAATAAAGCCGCGGCCTGCTGCGCTGAGCGCTGGCGGGCTTGTTGATAGGTAGCTTTTTGTTTTTCCAAATCTGTGGCCTGTGCCTGCTCTAAATACTGCTGACCGAAAAACGCCAAAGCGGTTTTGCCTTGTTGCTGGTTAAAGGCAATGATGCTTTTAATGTCTTTTGCGGCCGCCGGTGCTTTAAAATCCGCTAACCATTGGTTCAAATCGCGTTTGTATTCATAGACTAAGACGTTAAATTCGTCCTGATAGACTGAGTCAGCCAATTGCCAGGTCTGGCGTTCTTTGACTGTGACGCCTAAAGCGGTCAGCTGCTGTTTCAACTGGTCGAGCATCTGTGCTATGGCTGGAAATTCTTTGTCGTAATGACGCACCAGTACCACTTGTTTCACTAACTGCCGGCCAACTGCAGCGTTCAGGTCTCCATAACGCTGTTGTGCCTGCGGCGTGGCGATAACCTGCAATAAAGCCGCGGCATCTGCTACATTTCGCGTCATCGGACCGGCGATATCCTGCGAGCTGGCGATAGGAATAATGCCATGACCGGAAACAGCACCATGGGTTGGTTTGATGCCTACAATGCTGTTAATTGCTGCGGGGCAAGTAATAGAGCCGTCCGTTTCTGTTCCGACAGCTAACAATGCGAAGTCTGCAGCGACAGCGACCCCAGAGCCCGAGCTGGAACCACAAGGGCTTTGGCTGAGCACATAAGGGTTTTTGGTCTGGCCGCCTAAGGCTGACCAACCACTGGCAGAGCCTTGACCACGAAAATTTGCCCATTCAGATAAATTGGTTTTCCCTAAAATCACAGCGCCGGCTGCGCGCAATTGGCTGACCAGTGCGGCATCGACACTGGTTTTAAAATCCTTTAGTACCAGCGCGCCGGCAGTAGTCGGCAGTTGATCGGCCGTAGCGATATTGGCTTTTAGTAACACCGGCAAGCCATGCAAAGGGCTACGAACTTTGCCGGCTTTTCGTTCGGCATCCAGTATTTTTGCCTGCTTCAGGGCGTCTGGATTGATATCCGTCACTGCATGCAGGGCAGGGCCGGCATCGTCCAGCTGTTCAATACGTTTCAGGTAATATTCGGTGAGTTGCTCAGCGTTAATTTTGCCTTGATTGAGCAGATTTTGCGCTTGCGGCAACGATAAGCGAGACAGATCTGTGGTAGCGGCAGAAACAGTCAGACTGGATAACGACAGCAATAACAATGAACTACGTGACAGTGACATAACAGGCTCCTTTTTTCTCCATCCTAGCGGAGGAATGGGCCTGATTTCCAACATTATGTTTACAAGACTGGTTGTACCAGCCGGGCTTCGGGCTGAACTGAGCTGTATGACCAGATATCGGCAAAGCAGAAAAACAAAACCCGGCGCAAGAGCCGGGTTTTCGTTAAGTACACCTGATCTCTCAGACCGCCAGATAATCCAGAATGCCTTCCGCCGCTTTGCGGCCCTGGGCGATAGCCGTGACCACTAAGTCAGAGCCACGCACCATGTCGCCACCGGCGAAGATTTTCTGTTGGCTGGTTTGCAGCGGAAACAGGCTATCCTCTGCCGCCACAACCCGGCCTTTGCTATCAAGTGCCACACCTTGATCTGCCAGCCATTTTGGTGGGCTTGGCTGGAAACCAAAGGCCACGATGACCGCATCTGCGTCCAGTACTTGCTCTGAACCTGCTACCGGCTCAGGTGAACGACGACCTTTGGCATCCGGCGCACCTAAAGCAGTCGTCACCACTTTGACGCCGACAGCTTCGCCTTGGGCATTCACTTCGATGCCAAGTGGCTGCAGGTTAAACATAAACTCGACGCCTTCTTCACGCGCATTTTGTACTTCACGGCGTGAACCTGGCATGTTGGCTTCGTCGCGGCGATAAGCACAAATCACTTTGCTGGCGCCCTGACGAATGGCAGTGCGCACACAGTCCATCGCAGTATCACCACCACCGAGCACCACCACTTTTTTGCCTTTTAAGTTGACAAAAGGGTGCTCAGTGGTCCAGCCGTGCAAGTTATTCACATTACCGATTAAATACGGCAGCGCTTCATAGACGCCCGGTGCGTTTTCGTTAGCCAGGCCACCTTGCATCGGTGTGTAAGTACCAAGTGCCAGGAACACTGCATCATATTGTTCCAGCAAGCTGTCAAAGCTGACATCCACACCGACAGTGGTATTGAGGCGGAACTCAATCCCCATCGCAGTGAAAATCTCACGGCGCAGCTTCAGTACATCTTTTTCCAGCTTAAATGGCGGAATACCAAAGGTCAGCAGGCCGCCAATTTCCGGATATTTATCAAACACCACCGGTGACACGCCGTTGCGGATTAATACGTCAGCACAAGCCAAACCGGCGGGGCCTGCACCAATGACTGCAACTTTTTTGTCGGTTTTGACGACGGCGGATAAATCCGGCCGCCAACCCATCTCAAAGGCTTTGTCGGTGATGTACTTCTCGATTGAACCGATAGTGACAGCGCCAAACCCTTCGTTTAGCGTACAGGCGCCTTCACAGAGCCGGTCCTGCGGACAAACCCGGCCGCAAACTTCCGGTAGTGAGTTGGTTTTATGCGACAGTTCTGCCGCTTCGACAATACGGCCGTCATTGGCCAGCTTCAGCCACTGCGGAATATAGTTATGCACCGGGCATTTCCATTCGCAGTAAGGGTTACCGCAGTCGAGACAACGGTCGGCCTGACCGGCCGCCTGGGTCTCGGTCATCGGCTGATAGATTTCAACAAACTCAATAGTACGGGCATCCAGCGACTTTTTCGGTGGGTCCACCCGCTTTACATCGATAAACTGATAAACGTTCTGAGCCATAGGTCCTCCTTACATCGCCTGAACCCGCAGCTCGGCGGACGAGCGGGCACGGTGGCCCAGCAGGGTGTTCACGTCGCTGGTTTTTGGTTTCACCAGCTTAAATTTACTTAAACAGCTCTGGAACGACGACAAAATCTGATGCGCGCGTTCGGAACCAGTGGCTTCAAAATGTTGATGGATTAGACTGCGTAAATGTTCCTGCAGAATGGGGGTGCTGACTTCCAGTGTTTCCACCAGTTCACCGTTGACGCGAAGGTCCAAATCGTTTTGCTCATCATACAGATAAGCAAAACCACCGGTCATGCCCGCGCCAAAGTTAACGCCGGTTTGGCCAAGCACGACCACCACGCCGCCGGTCATATATTCACAGCAGTTATCGCCCGTACCTTCAATCACGGCAATAGCGCCGGAGTTGCGCACGGCAAAACGCTCACCAGCACGACCTGCAGCATAGAGACGACCGCCTGTGGCGCCGTATAAACAGGTGTTACCGACGATAGTGGCGTTGTCTTTGGCAAAACTACAACCTTTGGGTGGATACACTGCGAGCTGGCCACCGGTCATGCCTTTGCCGACATAGTCATTGGCATCGCCTTGCAGTGACAGGTGCAGACCACCGGCGTTCCAGACGCCAAAACTCTGGCCGGCAGTGCCGCTGAACTGCACTTCAATCGGCTCAGTCGCCATGCCCTGATTGCCGTGCGTGCGGGCTATCAGGCCAGACAACTTGGCACCAACAGAGCGGTCAGTGTTGCGAATTGCCAGATTAAGGCGGCCACCGGTTTTGTATTTGACCATGTCTGCACAGCGTTCGACTAACAGCTGGTTTAACGGGCCGTTATCAAACGGGTCGTTGTTCTGTACGCAATACAGCGGTTTGTCGGAGCTGACACCGCTCGCCTGCAGAATAGGCGTTAAATCCAGCTTGGCTTGCCGGGTGGTTTCCCCTGGTTTGACACTGAGTAAATCAGTACGGCCAATCAAATCAGTCAGTTGGCTGACGCCAAGTTCAGCCAGCAATTCGCGCACTTCGGTGGAGATGAACTTAAAGTAGTTCATTACCATGTCCGGCAAGCCATTGAAATGGTCACGGCGCAGTGTCGCGTCTTGGGTAGCAACGCCGGTCGCACAGTTATTTAAATGGCAAATGCGCAGGAATTTACAGCCAAGCGCGACCATAGGACCTGTACCAAAGCCAAAGCTTTCAGCGCCTAAAATCGCTGCTTTCACTACGTCCAGACCGGTTTTCAGGCCACCATCGACCTGTAAGCGCACGCGGTCGCGCAGGCCGTTTTCCACTAAAGCCTGATGCACTTCGGCAAGGCCAAGCTCCCACGGACTGCCGGCGTATTTCACCGAAGTCAGCGGGCTGGCGCCGGTGCCGCCGTCATAGCCTGATACGGTAATCAGATCTGCATAGGCTTTGGCCACACCGGTAGCGATAGTGCCAACGCCGGGTTCTGACACCAGCTTGACCGAGATTAATGCATGTGGATTGACTTGTTTTAAGTCAAAAATCAGCTGCGACAAATCTTCAATCGAATAAATGTCGTGATGCGGCGGTGGTGAAATTAAAGTCACACCTGGCACTGAATAACGCAGGCGGGCAATTTCTGCCGTAACTTTTTCGCCCGGCAGCTGACCGCCTTCACCCGGCTTCGCACCTTGCGCCACTTTAATCTGGATAACTTCAGCATTGACCAGATAATGCGGCGTGACACCGAAGCGACCAGAAGCCACTTGCTTGATTTTACTGTTCTTTTCTGTACCAAACCGGCGTGGATCTTCACCACCTTCACCGGAATTGGAACGACCACCAAGCCGGTTCATCGCAATAGCTAGCGCTTCATGCGCTTCCGGACTTAAAGCGCCGATTGACATCGCAGCACTGTCAAAACGCGGATACAGCTGTTCGGCGGGGGCAACTTTATCCAGCGCGATAGGCGTGGCTTTCGACTTATCCAGCACAAACAAATCGCGGATATGCGCCACCGGACGGGTGTTCACCACATCACGATAGGCTTTGTAGTCCTCGTAATCGCCGCTACGCACCGCTTTTTGTAAAGTCTGTACCACGTCCGGGTTATAAGCGTGGTATTCGCCATCATGCACATATTTCAGCAGGCCACCATGCGTCAGCGGTTTACGCTTCAGCCATGCGGTATTGGCGCGAACCAGTACGTCAGCTTCAAAATCAGTGAAATCGGCACCACCTAAACGCGAAGGCACATCCGGGAAGCACAGCTGCATCACATTTTTGTTGATCCCGACTGCCTCAAACAGGTTGGAGCAGCGGTAACTGGCCACTGTAGAAATACCCATTTTCGACATGATTTTGTACAGGCCTTTGTTAATACCTTTGCGGTAGTTCAACACGGCCTGACGGGCGGTCAGGTTAATGTTGCCTTTTTCCACCAGCTGTTCGATGGTCTCGTAAGCCAGAAACGGATAAATGCCCGTCGCGCCTAAGCCCACCAGTACAGCGAAGTGGTGCGGGTCACGGGCGCCTGCGGTTTCGATAATGATGTTGGAGTCACAGCGCAGTTGGTTATCAACCAAAGCGTGATGCACGGCGCCAACGGCCATGGCTGCTGGTACCGGCACAAAACCTTGTTGGATTTTACGATCGGTCAGGATCACCAGCACGACGTTTTCTTCACGCACCACCTGCACGGCTTCGGCGGCAATGCGACGCAGTGCGTTTTCCAGGCCTTCTTCCGGTGCGTAGTTCAGCGAAATAATGTGGTGTTTATAGAAGTTCTGATCGGCTGTTTTTAACTGCTTCAGATCAGAATACATCATCACCGGCGATTCAAACTGAATACGACGGGCATAACCGGCGGTTTCGCTGAACACGTTGTGTTCACGGCCAATACTGGTCGCCAGCGACATCACGTGCGCTTCGCGCAACGGGTCAATTGGCGGGTTCGTCACCTGAGCAAACTGCTGGCGGAAATAATCATAGAAAGTGCGCGGTTTGCGCGACAACACCGCCATCGGCGTATCATCGCCCATAGAGCCAACGGCTTCCTGACCGTCTTTCGCCAGGACAGTGATGACCTGATCAATTTCTTCATAGCTGTAGTTAAACAGCTTATGCAGCACCAGCATCTCATCGTCTGAGAATACGCGTTTACCGATGAGGTCGGTTTCAAATTTCTCGTACGGTACCAGCCGCTGCACGTTTTGGTTCAGCCAGTGCCGGTAAGGGTGGCGCGCTTTTAAGTCGGCGTCGATTTCGTCGGAGCGCCAGATTTTGCCGGTTTGTGTATCGATCGCCAGCATCTCGCCCGGGCCGACGCGGCCTTTTTCCAGCACTTCATCTGCAGTGTAATCCCAGATCCCGACTTCAGAAGCCAGCGTAATTAACTTGTCTTTGGTGATAACAAACCGGGCAGGGCGCAAACCATTGCGGTCCAGATTACAGGCGACATGCTGACCGTTGGTCAGCACTATACCGGCCGGGCCGTCCCACGGTTCCATATGCATAGAGTTGAATTCGTAGAAGGCTTTTAAGTCATCGTCCATGACTTTATTGCCTTGCCATGCTGGCGGTACCAGCAAGCGCATAGCGCGGAACAAGTCCATGCCACCGGCTAAAAACAGCTCCAGCATGTTGTCGAGTGAACTTGAATCCGAACCTTTAGTGCCAACGTAAGGTGCCGCCTGTGACATATCGGGAATCAGCGGCGAGGCAAACTTGTATTGCCGTGCGCGTGCCCATTGCCGGTTACCGGTGATGGTGTTGATTTCACCATTGTGCGCCAGAAAACGGAATGGCTGCGCCAAAGCCCAGCGTGGCATGGTGTTGGTCGAGAACCGCTGGTGGAACACACAAATTGCGGTTTCCATGCGGATATCGGCTAAATCCAGATAAAATCCCGGCAAGTCGGCCGGCATCATCAGGCCTTTAAACACAGTCACCAGACTGGAAAAACTTGGAATATAAAAATCGCTGTCGTCCGGCAATTGCTCGGCGACTAGCTTTTCGGCGCGACGGCGCAGCATGTATAAGCGCCGCTCAAGGTCGTGATCACCCCAGCCCGGTTGGGCACTGACAAAGACCTGCATAATTTTTGGCATTGAGCTCGCCGCAATAGGCCCCAGCACTGCGGCGTCAGTTGGCACTTCGCGCCAGCCGACCAGTGTTAAGGTCTCGCGACTGATCTCAGCTTCAATAATTGATTTGGCAACTTCGGCTTTGACCGGGTCCTGACTTAAAAAAATCATCCCGACGCCATACTTTTTGCCCAGCACCCAGTTATTTTCCGCGGCAATAGCACGGAAAAAACTATCAGGTTTCTGCATCAGCAAGCCGCAACCGTCACCGGTTTTACCGTCTGCTGAAATGCCACCGCGATGCTGCATCCGGGCCAGACCGCTGATTGCAGTTCTGACTATCCGGTGACTTGCCACCCCTTCAAGATGGGTGATCAGACCAAAGCCACAGTTTTCTCTGGCCTGGCTGTGGTGATACAACGCCATGACACACTCCCTCCAACCTGTCCTGCATAAATAAAAATGTAAAAATAGTGAATTTATATTCTTTTAATTTTGGTTTTTACGTGTGAAAGAAAATAACGGTCGTACTTTCAAGGGTCAATGGCTGTTAGAGTTGTTATTTTAGTGAGGTCTGGACGTCTGAACGTAAAGACCTGCTATCAGATATACCGATTTTTGCTGAAAATTGCAAGATGACTTTTGGCAGAGTGCCGGTGATTCACCGCATCGGCTGGCTGGGCTTAAATGTAATAAAATTACAGAAATTGCTGTTTTTCGGCGCTTCTTTGCCAGAGGGAGACATAAAAAAAGCTGCCATCGGCAGCTTTTTGTTGGTTTTTAGTCGCAGATATATGCGCTAAATATGCGCGCTATTCAGCGGCGTGATGGGGCTGCACTTAAGCGCGGTAGCCGCCTTGCAGACCTTTCACAGTCACCGCAACAGCATCATGTGCATGCAAAGATTCATAGTGGTTGACCCGCAGCCAGAAATCTTCGAACTCGGTCAGCCCGTTTAAGGCATGTTTTAACCGGCGCGCAGCGTCTTCACAAAACATCAGATTCTGGCCGTTTAAGCGGGCGAATTCCTGCTCATCGGCGCGTTTCACCGCGGCCTGTACCGGCGTTTTCAACGCATCTTCAATCGCATCAATCAGCGCAACGATTGGAAACTCGCTGACATTACGCTGCAGTTTCACTTTAACTTCCGCCACCGAGCGCTGGCTGTGTGGTGTTGCCACTATGCCTTGGGTCGTACCCAGCCAATCGACGACCAGTTCACTGCTGATTTGCTGCTGGCCGGCAAAACGAGCGACAAAAGCTTCCTGAATCAGCTGACGGGCCAATGCCGCCGAGCAAGGACAAGTCGATGAATAAGGTACATTAACCTTTAGCTCAACCTGCAGCTGGTTTTCTACCACCTGGCCTGTGATAGTCACAGGGTAAGCTTTCCAGCCTTGTTTTTCAGTGATAAGCGCCTTGCGGCGTAAATGCAGATCAAAATCAAACTTCACAAATGCCTGATCGCTAAGATCTTCATGAGTGGTGATAAAGGTATCGAGCAACTCACACAAGCTGGCATGGCTTAAGCTCGATTCGCGGGACAATTCGTCGAGCGCCAGGTACAACCGTGACATATGAATGCCTTTGGCTTTGGGATCTGCCAGGTTGACGAATGCTTCTACTTTAGCACTGACCTGACGCGGCGCTTCGCCGTGTAATGCCAGCATCAGCGGCACTTCAATATGGCTCATGCCAACCCAGTCTAAAGTGCCTTCGGTGGTGGCACATGATTGGTTGGCTACATCTGGCATCGCTATCGGCATGAAATCTCCGGGTCTGTCTGTTGCGACTACTTCAGCACGCTTGGTCTGGAAAGGGCGGCATTCTATCAAGCTTCACACATTTGTCTTATGAAAAATTTGCAAAGGTGCCATCCATTTTTTCGCTCGATTGGCGTACCGGCGTTGGACTTTATCTGTGGTGCGCTGCTATTTGAGGGCTGGCGCTTTAATACCTGATAAATTTAGTCAGGTATTTTACTCCTTTCATTTACGCACTGACAAGTCAGCCGGATCAGCTTGGTTTTAGGCTATTGTCTGGTCTGGCGCAGAAGCGGCGTCTTCTGACGCAGCGCTGCCAGCGAACTGCAATTGGCAAAGCAGTCAGGACAAGATAATCTAACAGGTACAAATCAAGCCGTGACGACAATGATAAGATGCGGTTTCACTTCGAATTTTTACCAGAGTGCTGGTTTGCGGAAATACGCTTACAATACACCTGCGCAGGCACAAAAGAGGTTGTAACTGCATGAGTCAATACCGGATCCACCCCTGGGTCGGTCAGCTGGCGCTGGTGCTGAAACAGTGGGGCTGGTTGCAGTTGTTCAGCCTGACCACCTTGCTGATTATTGTCGCTTCGGGCCTGATCGCACTGGCTTTCAGCCTGACATTACACAACAGAGTGGACTGGGATTTTATCAGCGGTGCTTTGTTGTTTGCTGCTGTAGCTGCCCCGCCTTTGGTTTCTGCCTGCCTGTATCTGATTAAACATCTCGATGCCACTTTATTTTATCTGCAGGACTCCGCACGGCAGGAAAAACGCCTCAACGAAAATCTGCAGGAGAATATCCGTCAGCTTAACTTTGAGATTGAAGAACGGAAAAAAGCCTTTCAGGCCAAACGTCAGGCTGTTGATGAGCTGCGTAAAGAAATCACCGAGCGTAAAAAGACTCAGCTGTTAGTGGAAGAACAGAGTTTACTGATGAAGTCGATTGTCGACAGCTCGCCGGATTTGTTTTATTACCGTGATGAAACCGGTCGTTTCGCCAGCTGTAATAAAATGTTTGAGCGGATGATAGGTAAAAGCTCGAGCGAGCTGATTGGCCATTATCCGTCGGAAATTTATGCGCCTGATATGGCGCCCGCCGCCATTCTGACGGACCACGAGGTTTCAGTAAACCAAGCCGAACTGACGCTGGACGTGGAATACAACACGCCGGATGGCCAGCTGATGTGGTTTGAGATGCGCAAAGTACCTTTTTTTGACCGGCAGGGCAGGTACATCGGTTTACTCGGCTTTGGCCGGGACATCACATCACGCAAAATGGCGGAGCAGGCACTGGAGCGCGCTTATCAGGATAAAGGTAAATTTATCGCGACGCTGAGCCATGAACTACGCACTCCTTTGAACGGCATTGTTGGTCTGACCCGGCGTTTATTGGAAACCCGTCTGACCGACGAACAGCGGAGCTGGGCCAATACGATTTTTAGTAGCGCCGAAACTTTAGGTAATATCTTTAACGACATTATCGACTTGGACAAAATCGATCGGCAGGATTTGGATATTCTGTATCAAAGTACTGATATTGCACAATTTATTCTCGATATCGCTAATTTTGCTGAGCTGATTTGTCAGCAAAAAGGGTTAAGTTTTAAATTACAGCAAGTGGGCGAGTTACAGGGACATTTAAAGCTGGACCCGACGCGGGTGCGTCAGGTGCTGTGGAACTTGCTCAGTAACGCAGTGAAATTTACTGCCCGCGGTGAAATCAGTCTTTACGCTGAGCTCTGTAATAACGAACTGATTTTTGTCGTCAGTGATACCGGCATCGGCATTTCCGTGCACGAACAACAACGCATTTTTGACATGTACTACAAATCCAGCGACGGCCGGCGCTTGAGTATTGTTGGCTCAGGTATCGGGCTGTCCGTATCTAAAGCTTTAGTGGAAGCCATGGGTGGTTCGGTCACGGTACAAAGTCAGATAAACCAGGGCAGCCATTTCACCGTGCGGCTGCCGACAGAAATACAACAGGCGCCGGAACTCAGCCAGTTGCTGGTGTGCCCTGAGCTGACCGTGCTGTTGGTGGAAGATGTGCCCTTAAACGCTGAGATAGCGACCAATTTGCTGGAGCAACGCGGTCATAGCGTGGTGCATGCTGAAACCGGCGAAGATGCGCTGGCGCTGCTCGAAACCGAAGATGATATTGATTTGGTACTGCTCGACATGCAATTGCCAGACATGACTGGCGACCAAATAGCCCGTTTTATGCAGCAAGAACCGCATCTGGCACAAATTCCAATTGTGGTGTTAAGCGCCAATGTGCGCAAGGCCGAGCAGCAGCTTGAAGACATTCAGATCGCCGGTGCTTTAGCAAAACCAATTAATACCAACAAATTAGACCAGATACTGGCCCGGTTGTTTTCACCCAGTGCCGTGCGGCAAAGCCAGACTGCCGAGACTGATGAAAATGAAGCTGCTGATACAGTGCTGGATACATCGACTTTACAGGATTATTTGCAGTCACTTGGCAAAGCGCCGATGCAGCGCAGTATGCAACTGTTTCAGCAATTAGTGCCGGGTTACGTCAATAAGATGGTAGAAGCCGCCACCATGCAGCAACTGCAGGAGTTTCAGGACGCTGCACACAAACTAAAAGGTGCAGCTGCTTCAATCGGTTTGTTATGGGTGCAGCAGCAAGCCAAACAATTAGAACAGTTGGAACAGCCAAACTGG
>CAMLRA010000101.1 GCA_946482325.1 uncultured Chromatiaceae bacterium
GCCCTAATACCAGCAAAGCAACGACGCCAACAACAACCAGTTCCCAGAAACTCATCAGTGTTTATCTTGTACCTGATTTACCGGAGCTGCGTTTGGGGCCGTAGGGGCCTGCGCTGCAGGTTGTGTTGCGGCTGGCTGAGCTGTCACCGCAGCGTCGCGTTTTACTTCGGCCGGAAAGCTTGCATCCTGCTCTGCGGATTCATCCGACTCTTTGATTGAATTACGGAAACCGCGAATTGCAGAGCCGAGATCGTTACCGATATTGCGCAGACGTTTGGTGCCAAACAACAACACAATAATCACCAGAATGATCAGTAACTGCCAAATACTTACGCCACCAAGACCCATGATATATGCTTCCTCAGACTAAAAACTGTTCCAGTATACGCTTGTTATCTGCCCGAACTCCATGCCCGGCGCTGATCCCTGTGCGGATTCTATAAAAAAATTATGACAATATTGCTTTACCTGCACCAGCGGCACCTAACGCAAAAGCGCCAAGAGCCAATGTTTGCTGGCCGAGCGCCAATAAAACAGTGGCACTGATGATGAGTGCAGCAGCGGCAATCATCAGTTTCAGGCTGCGACCCTGCTGTTGCTGGGTTTGCTGCAGCAGCTGTAATTGTGCCAGTAACAGTTGTTGCGACCGCGGTTGTTGCTGCAGATAGCTATGCAATAAAGTGGGCATTTCCGGCAGTTTTTCTGCCCAGAACGGCAGGTTTTCTCTAATTTGCCGCAGCATAGCCCAAGGGCCCATTTGCTGTTTCACCCAGTTTTCCAGAAACGGCTTGGCGGTTTTCCACAAGTCGAGCTGTGGATATAACTGTCGGCCTAAGCCTTCAATATATAACAAGGTTTTTTGCAGCAACACCAGCTGAGGCTGCACCTGCATATTAAAGCGGCGCGCAGTATTAAACAGGTTCATCAACACCTGGCCAAATGAAATTTCGGCCAGCGGTTTTTGAAAAATCGGTTCGCAGACAGTGCGGATTGCGCTTTCAAATTCTTCAATCGAGGTGTCCGCTGGTACCCAGCCGGAATCGACGTGCAATTCAGCCACTTTGCGATAATCCCGGTTAAAAAAGGCAACAAAATTCTCAGCGAGGTAACGTTTATCTTCCCGGTTCAGCGTGCCGACAATGCCACAATCGATACCGATGTATTGCGGATTATGTGGTTTGTCCGGCGCGACGAAGATGTTGCCCGGGTGCATATCGGCATGGAAAAAGCTGTCGCGGAACACCTGGGTGAAAAACACTTCAACGCCGCGTTTGGCCAGCAATTCCATGTCGGTGCCGTTGGCAATCAGCCGCTCAGTATCCGACACCGGAATACCGTAGATGCGTTCCATCACCATGACATTTTTCCGGCTATAGTCGCTGTAAACAAAGGGAATATACAGCGACTCGGAGCCTTCGAAGTTGCGGCGCAGCTGGATAGCATTGGCGGCTTCGCGTTGCAAATCCAGTTCGTCGAGAATGGTTTTGCGGTACTCCGCGACGACTTCGCGCGGTCGTAGCCGTTTGCCGTCCGGCAAAAACCGGGCAGCGGCGATGGCCAGGTCGGCCATCAGCTCCAGGTCGGCATGAATTTGTTGCTCAATATCCGGTCTGATCACTTTAATCACGACTTCCGGCGCTGAACCATCGGCCAAACGCAAGCGTGCGGTATGGACCTGCGCGATGGAAGCCGACGCCAGCGGTGTCACGGCAAACTCGCTGAATAATTCGTTGATGTCACTGAGGCCTAGCGCCTGCTCAATCAACTGCTGTGCCCGATGGCCGTCAAAAGGTGCCACTTTATCCTGCAGTTTAGCCAGCTCGTCTGCCAGCTCTGGTGGGAACAAATCGCGCCGGGTCGACAACATCTGGCCAAATTTGACCCAGACCGGACCGAGGCTTTGCAGCGCCAGCCGCAACCGGATGCCCGGACTTTGTTGCGGATGGCGGTTTCGCAGCCAGAACAGGACTATGCGCAGGGGGCCAAGCCACCAAGGACGCCACTGCGTTGGGATCAGCTCATCGAGGCCGCGCTGCAATAAGGTTTTAATGATTTGATAAAAACGGCTGATACTCATGCGAAGGCCTGTGACTGCGAAAGCAGGCCAGCAAGCTGGCGTTGTAAAAGTTCGGTGCGGGCGGCGACAGCACTGACATCCTGACTGAATTGCTGCACTTCTGCGGCGACCGGTGTCAGCCGCAATTCGTCTTGCACCAGTTCGCGCAAGCTATGCTCACTTTGCTGCAGATATTGGCGGATTCTGTGCTGCAGCAACTGGATGCCGCCAGCGACTTTATGCGCCGCCGCGTCGCCAAGATAAACAGATAAACGTTCCTGCCAATCCGGGTTCAGCTGCTGAAAAAACTGCGAGAACTGTTGCAGTGTTTGCAGGTCGCCATCGATTTGCAGTTTGTCTTCACGGATTAGGCGAGTCAGCTGGCTTGGGTCAGTGAGTTGCTGCAAGGCCGACAAGTCGGCGCTGATACTGCAATCGACCGGCTCATCATGGCTGTTCAGCCAGATGCCGTTTTGCTGCGCCGTGAATACCAGTCGCAGCGGAATACCCCGTAGCCGCACCGCAAACTGTTTGCCCTGCAGCCGGTGCAGCCGCGACTGCGCATCCGGGTCCATGCCAATCAATGGGTTCAGCACTTGTTCCGCGACAGTGCACAATAAGCCGGGCAGCAACAGTTTCAGCATCATCAGCTCGTCAGAATTTATAACCGCGGTGCAGGGCGACAATGCCCCCGGTCAGGTTGTGATAGCTGGTTTCAGCGAAACCGGCCTGCTGCATCATCTGTTTCAGCGTGTCCTGGTCCGGGTGCATGCGGATAGACTCCGCAAGATACTGATAGGATTCGCGGTCATTGGCAACCAGCTGGCCCATCGCCGGTAACAGCTTAAAAGAATACAGGTCGTACACTTTGCTGAGCCATGCTTCGGTCGGTTTGGAAAACTCCAGCACCAGTAAACGACCACCGGGTTTCAGTACACGGAACATTGACCGCAATGCCGCGTCTTTGTCGGTCACGTTGCGCAGGCCAAATGCGATGGTGATGATGTCAAAACTATTGTCGGCAAAAGGTAAGGCTTCCGCGTTTGCCTGTACGTAACTGATGTTATTCACCAGGCCTAAGTCACGTAGCTTGTCTTTGCCGACGTTCAGCATCGATGCGTTGATATCGGCCAAAATCACCTGGCCGGTCGGACCGACCCGACGAGAGAACAGGGCGGTCAGGTCGCCGGTGCCGCCGGCTAAGTCCAGCACTTTCTGGCCGGGGCGGACACCGCTGCAATCGATGGTAAAGCGTTTCCACAGGCGGTGGATGCCGAGTGACATCAGGTCATTCATCACGTCATATTTGGCCGCGACACTGTGAAATACATTGGCAACCATCGACACTTTTTCGTCACGGGCAACAGTTTTAAAACCAAAATGGGTACTGTCTTGCGTGCCGGAATGCTGTTGTTCGGACATGAAATAACCTTAGCCAGAAAGAATGTGGCGCTAGTGTAAAAGATCCCACTGCAGACTCCAACCGAAAGCGGTGGATCAATTGTCGCGGATCAAATCGAATGTCGCAGATACGACGATGTTACCGTTGACGATCAGGTGTAGCTGATGGGCGCCGCCATAATGCCGGCGGGTCGTCAGGTCGCTGAAACGATAGAACTTTTGTAGTTCCAGGGTGCCGGGACCGGCTTCCCGCTGCAGCCACTGGAACACTTTGTGTCTTTTACTGCCGTTTTTCGAAGCAAAATCAATCGCATATTCAACCCGCAGCGGTGCCGGACCATCATGCAGCTTGAGCTGTGCACTAAATTGCAGCACCTCGCCATAATGTAGCTGCTGCTGTGCCAGCGTCAGCGAAGCATCCAGCACTCGGGTATTACAGCCAAATAACTGCAGCGCCTGTGGATGGCGCTGTTTTAACAGCCCACGCAGCGCATGTTTCAGGATCCAGTTGGTGTGACGGTGTTGACCATGCCATTGCTGCGCCAGCTGCAGCACCAGGTCGGGGTGGTCTTTGCTGATATCGTTCAGATTGTTGGCGACACTACGCCGGACATAATCTTCCGGGTCTTGGTTCAGGCGTTGTAACAGCGGAAACAACGGGCTTGGGTCGGCAATAAATTGCGGCAGCTTCTGCCCCCAGGGCAGGCGGGGCCGGCAGCCTTCGGAGGCGAGCCGGCGCAGATGTACATTATCCGAACCGGCCCATTGCTGCAGTTGTTGCAGGCTTTGCTCCGGGTAGCGCTGCAGGAAAGGCCGGATGGCAAATTCCGCAGTCGAGTAACAGGTGAAATGCGCCAGCGCCTGCATTGAGGTGGCAAAATCATCGAGGCCAAACTGCTCGACGATGTCCGGAAAGATAAAACCCGGCAAGCCACGGATTTCGCTGCTGACCGGTTTGAGTACCTCGCAGCATTCGGCAAAAGGCAAATCCAGCTGCTGATACAAAGTGGTGGCGATGCGACGCACCCGTTGCTTCAGGCTCAGTTCGGCATAGGCAGAGTCCCAAAGCGTATGAATAAAAATATCGGCGGCGAAACGCGGGTGTTGCTGACTGACGGCAACCGCCAGTCGCTGTAACAAGGGGAAATCTAACAAATCTTTTAGCAGCGGTGCGCTCATGCGGCGGTTTTACAGCATCGCTTCAGTGGCAACCTGATTGCGGCCACGCTTTTTCGCGACGCTCAGCACCTGATTGGAGCGGGCCAAGAACTGGTGCCAGTTTTCCTGGGCCTGATATAAGGCAACACCCAGCGAAATTGTCACTTTCGGCAGCGCTTTTTTACTGCGTGATGACACAAAGCGCAGTTTCTCTACACCACGGCGCACTTGCTCGGCTATTTCACTGGCGGTGCGCAGGTCGACATCCGGCAGCAGAATCAGGAATTCTTCACCACCGGCCCGGACCGGTAGCCCGCTTTCCTGTACATAAGCACTAATTTTCTTCGCTACTTTGGACAGGATGACATCACCGATGTTGTAACCGTAATCCTGATTAAATTGCTTGAAGTGGTCGAGATCGACGGCGATGGCAGCGATCCGGCGGTGCGGGTTTTCTGCCAGCCATTGGTCGATATGTTCCTGCATGGCCAGCCGGTTGTAGAGGCCAGTTAAGGCATCGACATGACGTTCGCGTTTTAGTTGTTCGAGCTCGGCGCGTAATTGATAACTTTGCTCGTTGGATTTCAGCAACTGATCCCGCAATTTTTGCTGACTGGCTTTGAGGTCGTAGGTAGCAGACAAGATGCGATTGATAGTTTCGCGAGCCTGCACCGGTGTCTCAGTTTTTAACGAGACCAGGCTGTGGTCAAGCACATCGATATAGTCGTGAATGGCTTCACCGGCCTGTTCAGACTGCTGATTCAGCGCGTTGACCATCTTATAGACCGAGGCAATCATGGCTTCGTTTTGCCGGCCAGTTGGCACTATGTAGTTGCTGTACAGTTCCGTCATGACAAAATCGTCAAACGGAATGCGGGCGGTCAGCTTATCTTCGATGGCCTGACAAAGCTCAGCAATCACGCCGCTGATATATTCATAAGCGACAGTGAAGTTTACCGGGTGGGCGGCCAAACGATGCCGCTGCAGGAAGGCAATGGCTAACGCCGCCTTCTCGCTGGCTTGCTCGATTGAATCCTGATACATCATGCCAAGTAAAACTCCAATGGATACTGCATAGACTTAGCGTAACTTAAGGCAGATATGTTACGGAAAAGCCATGCCAACGCAAGCGCACACGAGAAATTCCAACGCTGTCACACCTAAAATAACGGGACAACCTGCAGCCGCCAAGCCTTTTTTGCGACTATAAAGGATTTTTTTCAGATTATTCAGGTGTTTGTCTGAACATGCTGCTATCGGTTACTGAGCTGACGCATAAAATCCGCTCAATAAGCAAAAATCTAAGCTGGTTAGCAACTGAACGACGTGCAGAATTGTATACAATCAGTGCTGTCATATAGCCATTTGGATTGCCGGAAATGAAACAAAAATTATTGGTTTCGCTGTGTTGTGCTGCTTTGATGGCCTGCGCGCAGCAACCAGCCTCTACGCCCGCTGATTTTGATCGCTTCGCTAACGACTGGTGGCAGCGTGTTGAAAAGGTCCAGAGTAATACGAAGTCAGGTTTGCCCGATATGTCGGCGGCAGCCCTGGATAAAGCGCAGCAACAACGTTTGGCTTTGCTGGCGGAGTTGAATAAAACCAATCTCAGTGGTTTGTCTGAACAACAAAAAATAAACTTTGCGATTTTACAGTACCGTTTACAGAACGACATTGACGAGTACCGGTTTGGCGCCCATTACATGCCGTTGACGGCTGAATCCGGTTTCCACAGCGATGTGTTATTTATGCTGAATATGTCGTCAGTAAAAACTGAAAAAGACCTGCAGACTTATCTGGAAAAACTGACTGCGTTGCCACTTTATATGCAACAGCAAATGGAATGGATGCGTCAGGGGTTGGCCAAAGGCTATACCCAACCTAAAGCTGTGTTGGCCGGCTATGAAGACAGTATTAAATCCTTTATCAGTACAGACCCGGAAAAAAGTCCATTTTACCGGCCGCTACTGAAACAACCGGCCGGCATTGAGCCCGCGCGCTGGCAAGCCCTGCAGCAACAGGCCAGTGCGTTGATCAGTCAGCAGATCACGCCGGTGTATCAGCAATACCTCGATTTCTTCACAACCCAATATGTTCCGGGTGCACGGGACAATATTGCGGCTGTAGCCTTACCGGATGGCGCCGCTTATTACCAGAATCGTCTGGAGCACTACACGACGTTAAAAATGACGCCACAACAGGTGCATCAGATTGGTCTGCAGGAAGTCGCGCGGATCCGCGCCGAAATGCAGCAAGTGATTCAGCAAACCGGTTTTAAAGGCAGTTTTGCTGAATTTGTCCAGTTCCTGCGCACTGATCCGCAGTTTTATGTGACAAAACCAGAGCAACTGCTGAAAGAAGCGGCTTATCTGTCGAAAAAAATCGACGCGCAATTGCCGAAATTGTTTAAAACACTGCCGAGAACGCCTTATGGTGTTGAACCGGTGCCGGCGGAAATAGCACCTAAATACACCACAGGCCGGTATGCTGGCGGCCGCGCGGCCGGCGAACCAGGGTTTTACTGGGTCAATACTTATGCGCTGGACCGCCGTCCTTTGTATGAGCTGGAGGCCCTGACCCTGCACGAAGCAGTGCCGGGGCACCATCTGCAAGTTGCGCTGGCCAATGAGCAGGAAAGTCTGCCGGTATACCGCCGCAGTTTTTATACCTCAGCCTTTGGTGAAGGCTGGGGACTTTATTCTGAGTATCTCGGTCTTGAAGTAGGTTTTTATACAGACCCCTATAGCAATTTTGGTCGCCTGACTTATGAAATGTGGCGGGCCGGTCGTCTGGTTGTTGACACCGGGATGCATACCATGGGCTGGAGCCGGCAGCAGGCGATTGATTTCCTCGCGCAGAATACCGCTTTGTCGATGCATAACGTGACCACAGAAGTGGACCGCTATATCAGTTGGCCGGCGCAGGCGCTGTCTTACAAACTCGGCGAACTGACCATCAAACGCTTAAGGCAAAAAGCTGAAAAAACGCTGGGTGAGAAATTCAACGTGCGTGAATTTCATGATGCGGTATTGTCCAATGGTAGTGTGCCACTGTCAGTGCTGGAACAACAAATCGACCTGTACATCGCCCGGGTTCAACGCGGTTAAATTGAACAAACTGTTGCTCAGCGCTGGCTGAGCAACAGCCTTTTATGTTAAATTTCAATAAATTATTGTAATCAGTATTTGGGATGTTGCGGTGATTTGGTGGGTTTTGGCAATTGCATGCCTGATAGTGCTGATGATTGTGATGGTGGTTAAAACTGACAGTCTGGCGTCCGAACACAAAAGGCTGCTGGTGCAATTTAAAATGCTGGATCAGGAATCTGCCCAGTTTCAGCAAATCACCTACGAGCTTGCCGAAGAATTCAGTCAGTTTTTGTTGTTGCAGCTTGGTGCAGCCCGCAGATTCAGCCGCATGCCGGAAGACGAGTTGTATCAGTTTGAAATCGCGATTCAGCTGATCCCGACTTTGTGTAAAGAGATTTCTGGTCGTCGGTTGAGTTTTAAAGCGGCATTACAACGGGCACTGAAACTTCATGCCGATATAGAACTGGTGGCTTTTGAGGCAACAATAAGCCGACATGGCCGTTTAATACCGGGGTGGCAGAAGCAGAGTTTTAGCGGTTACCTACAGATGTGCCAGCAAATGTATTTACTGACAAAAGAATATTCACACAAAGAGCAGAGACCGGGACAACCTGAGATAGCAGGTTAGATATTCAGTTGCGCAATGCAATCGACGGCGCCGTGTCAATCTGACCATCTTGATCTACTGCGGCCAGTCGCTCACCAGATTTTAACACTGCCATACTGAAACTCGGGCTGCGACGCACAAATGCCAGCTCATAACCAAAACGTTGCAGTTCAGACACAGAAAACTTCTGAGCGACATTTAACCTGTCCCAGAAATAATCCAGATTCTTTTCATCAGCGCGTCTGTCTTCGGTTACAGCAACCATTTTTAACAACCCCGTTTCAGTCTAATAACCAAGATTGGTCAATAACCCGATTTTCACTTTAAGCCTTCGCCACGCAAAGTACAAGGTCAAATTCTGCATTTGTTGTAGGCATAATCGATAACCGATTGCCTTTTCGCAATAAATGCATTCCGGACAGTCCTGTGATTTGGCGAAGCTCGGCCATGCTTAGTACTTTATTAAACTGTTCGACAAAACCAACCTGTACCGCTACCCAAGGTGCTTTTTCCGGCGTTGATTTGACGTCGAAATATGGGCTATTTGGCTGGAACTGGCTTGGGTCAACAAAAGCTTCGGTTAAAATGATCCCGACGCCGGCTATCCCAACCTGATCACAGCTGGAGTGATGAATAAGCACCTGGTCACCAATTTTGACCTGATCGCGCAGAAAATTGCGGGCCTGATAGTTCCGAACACCTTCCCAGACAACGCCTTTAGCGCCTGCGGCCTGAATGTCCAAAATACTGCACTCAGCCGGCTCTGTTTTAAAAACCCAGTGCATTATGTCGCTTAACTCAGTTTTTGTAGTTAATGTGGGTAAATTAGCAGCTGTGGTCTTGCACCGCAAGGACTGAAAGCGTAAGTTAGATGTTGCATTATTGATAATGGGAGAATGCAATGTACCAACTGAAATGGATTCTAATGTTTGGTTGCCTGAGTCTGACAGCCTGTACTTCAACGCCGCAGTCCGCTCAAACCCCTGAAGTACAAGCGACGAGTGCCACACCTGCTACTGTGACTGTCGTCAAGGCATATACGAAGGACACAGATAAAAGTAGCTTGTTGTGTCGTAAGGAAAAAGTGCTGGGAAGCAACCGCAGCGTAAAAGTATGCAAAACCGTCGGGCAGCAGGAAGAGGAACGAAAACAGGCTGAAAGAATGGTCAACGACCGTACCTTACAACAAAGCTTGGGTGGTGGAGGAAGCGGAATCTGATCCCACCATTAGAACTTGGTTCTTATCGCTGCTTGTTGCAGAATACGTTTCCAGTGGGACTCTTTGGGAGCAGCGATGAGCCAGGTATTGTCAGATCTGTTGTCATTATTGAAGTTAGAAACTATCGAGTATGGCCTGTATCGTGGTCAGAGTCAGGATCTCGGTTTCAAAGCAGTGTTTGGCGGTCAGGTGATGGGGCAAGCATTGTCTGCAGCCAAAGAAACCATACCGGAAGATCGCAAAGTGCATTCCTTCCACTCTTATTTTTTGCGCCCGGGTGATACGGCGCGACCTATAGTGTATGAAGTGGAGAATATCCGCGACGGCAAGAGTTTCAGCACCCGCCGCGTCAGTGCTATTCAATATGGCAAACCTATTTTTTATATGACCGCATCTTTCCAGGCCGATGAACCGGGGTTTGCCCACCAGGATTTAATGCCGCAGGTACCGCAGCCGGAAGATTTGGTGTCAGATCTGGAGTTTTACCGCGAACATGCCGGACTGATTCCAGAGGCCATCCGCAGTAAATTTATATGTGAAAAGCCCATCGAGATGCGCTCTGTGGCTTTTCATAATCCATTTAAACCCCAGGTGAGTCAGGCCAAACGTTATGTCTGGTTTAAGGCGAATGGCGCTATGCCGGATGACCTGCGGGTGCATAAATATTTGCTGGCTTATGCCTCCGATTTCAACTTTTTGCCAACAGCGCTGCAACCGCACGGTAAGTCTTTTATGGCGCCCAATATGCAGGTTGCAACCATAGACCATGCGATGTGGTTTCATGAAGATTTTCGCTTTGATGACTGGCTGCTTTATGCGGTGGATAGCCCAAGCGCGTCAGGCGCCAGAGGCCTGGTGCGCGGCCAGTTTTTTAACCGAGCTGGTACTTTGGTGGCCTCGACCATGCAGGAAGGCGTGATCCGCAGTTATGAGAAAGCCAGGGGCGAGTGAGCGCCCCGGTTGTTAAGCAGCTGGCAGCTGGCCAATCTGACGGATACTGGCGCTGACGGTTGCCGGCAATAGCTGGTAAATGGCGGCTTCCAGTAACGCAAAAGAGTGGGCTGGCCGCAGCTTATGTTCTGCGTCCACGTGCAAGTAGCCCTGATCTTTTAATGCGTTAATCAGCGTGACAAATAGCTTTTTGTCATGAAACTCCGGTGCGTCCAGGCCGTGCAGAGTCGACAACCGTAATGCCAGCTGATGCGCCTGCTGTTCCAGTACATCCCGCTCCATCGGCTCTGAGCCGGAGATGAGTTGCAACACCATGGCATACCGTTGCAGCATACCATCTGCCAAATTTGCCAGCAGTGCCAATGGCGCGCTGTTTTGCAGGTTCAGGTGATACTCGGTACTGGCTGGCTCGATAAATACGAGTTTTTCCTGTTGTAAAAACAATAAGATGCCTTCGACATAACTGTGTAAATTCTGCGGGGACAGGAATAATTCCTGTTCCAGCAACGGCTGGAGTTGCACACACAGTTGTTGTAATTGGGCTGCGGTCGACTGCTGGCGTAGCAATGCGGTAGCCAAAATGGCTGGGATCATAAACAAGTGACTGATATTGCTACGGTAATAACTCATCAGAACCTGATCATGCGGGGCAAACCGGACCAAAGTCCCGAAGCTGTCCTGTTCAATCTGCACTTTTTGCAATCGCTGTGCATGGCGTAACCAGTCGCTCACCTCACCTTCAGCGAAACTAATGTTTGGATGATAGGGAACCTGCTGCAGCAGACGGCGATATAGCGACATTTGTGTTAACAGTTGTTGTTCAGGCATTACCTGTTGTGGCGCCGACAGCAAACATGTCGCCAGCAAGTTCACGCTGTTCACTGCCGCACTTTGGTTAATCCGTAACATGACCTGATGTGCCAGTCCAGCGACCAATGGATTTAGCCACTCTGGTTTTGCTGGTTCCAGCGGGTCTATGGCACTTTTCCAGTCAGGTACCTGCTGCTGCAAATACTGGTTGACCGATAGCGGCTCACCAAAATTTACAAAGCCAAAACCATAATTACGCAGCTTGGTGGCGGCTTTCAGGATACCAAAGGCAGATTCTTTGGTTTTATGTAGGCCTTTTAATTCGCGCAGATAAGTACCCACTTCCATCACGTGCTCATAGCCCAGATAAACCGGCACAATAGTGACAGGGCGGTCTATTCCACGCAGCATCGCCTGAATGGTCATCGCCAGCATGCCGGTTTTCGGTTGTAACAACCTACCGGTGCGGCTGCGACCACCTTCACTGTAATACTTGACGGCGTAGCCTTTGCGAAACAGTTGGGTCAGGTATTCGCGAAATACTGTTGAGTACAGCTTGTTACCACTGAAACTGCGTCGGATAAAAAATGCGCCGCCACGGCGGAACAGTTTGCCTATGGGCCAGAAATTGAGGTTAATACCGGCGGCAATATGCGGCGACGCCAGACCTTGCTGGTAAATCACATAGCTCAGCAACAGATAATCCATGTGGCTGCGGTGGCAGGGCAGATAAACGATTTCATGGCCACGCTGAGCCAAATCACGGACCTGTTCGTTATTGCGGACCTGAATACCGGTGTAGAGCTTACTGAATAACCAACGTAAAAAACGGTCACCCACCCGAACTGTTGACTCCCGTTGATCGGCCGCGATCTCTTCCAGCAACAGCAACGCTTCTTGACGGGCGGCTGCGGCGGGAATTTGTTTTTGTGCGGCTTCATCTTCGATGGCCTGGCGTACTGATGCAGAGCCTAACAGTGCGTTGAATAAAGCGCCACGGTCCGGTTGTCTCGGGCCTGTGGCCGCGAGCTGCTGCCGATAAAACTGAAACCGGGCCAGTCGCAGTAATTTGTGCGCGGTGTCCGGGCTGGTGCCGTATTTTGTCGTCATGTCCTGCAGCGACAGCGGGTTGGAGAACTGCACTAAAGTGTGCCGGCCGGAAATCAGCACGATAAATAGTTTTTGCAGCCAGTTCGGCGCTGCCTGCTCACCGATAATGGCTTTGACGCTGGCCTCTTTGCCAGGTGCGCGTCCCCAGTTGATTGAGACAGGCATTAGTTGGGCATTTTGGGCCGGGTCCAGGTGCGCCTGTAACATATGCTGGCCGATTTGTAGCGCAGTGCTGGGATGCTGATGACCACTGAGGGTTTTGGGGTTCTCCAGATACAGGGTTCTGGGTAAACGCACATTGCCTAGCTGCACTTCGTCATCCGGTGCCGGTAAACCTAATTGCCGGCAAACCCGCATCAAGGTTGCAAGATCGGTGGCGGAAGACACTTTGGTGATATAAAACAGGGGCTGGTCGCTGGTACCAGTCTGGGTGTTCGTGGTGACAATTTTGCATTGCACCAGCGGTTTAAGTGGCCAATATAATAATCTGGCCAGAAATTTTAATCGGGCAAACATATGGAACCTGCAACACAGACAGCCCGCTACTTTAGCACGGAATGAAAACCAGCGCCAAATTCAGGTCTTACCAGTAAATTGTACGGAATTAGGCTTGGCACAGCAGAACTCACTGTATATACTCCCAGTATCCACTGTATAGGCATTCAGCACCATGCGACCACTTACACCAAGACAAGCCGAAATTCTGCAACTTCTGAAAGACTATCAGGCCCAGACCGGTATGCCGCCAACCCGGGCTGAAATTGCGATGCAACTTGGATTTAAATCCGCAAATGCTGCAGAAGAACATCTCAAAGCGCTGGCCAAAAAAGGCTTTATTGAGATGTTGCCAGGAACCTCGAGAGGGATCCGGCTAGTGGATGATGCAGCAGACGACGCAGCCAACGAACCTGAAATCCAGGGATTACCATTGATTGGACGAGTTGCTGCAGGTCAGCCGATTCTGGCGACGCAACACATCGAACAATACCACCAGATCGATGCCAATCTGTTTCATCCGCCGGCGGATTTCCTGTTAAAAGTCTCAGGTATGAGCATGAAAGACATTGGTATTCTGGACGGTGATTTGTTAGCCGTACACAAAACGACCGAGGCGCGGCAAGGCGAAGTGATCGTCGCCAGAGTTGATGAAGATGTGACAGTAAAGCGATTCCGCAAAGATGGACAGTTTGTTTACTTACACCCCGAAAACAACGACTTTAATGTGATAAAAGTTGATTTAACCCAACAGTTTTTTGCGATAGAAGGTTTGGCTGTCGGAGTTGTGCGGACGCAGACCTGGTAACACGATATTTAAATCATTGAATCTAAAAGAGGCGCCTTCGTTTTTGTGACGAGGGCGTTTTTTTTCATTCTTACCTTGGCTTTTTAGCTATTTTGTCTAATTCTTAAGCAGAACCTGCTAAAACAAATGGTCAATTAAAAGATCAGGGCCGGTTTCTTACAGGAAAAAATAACAACGATAAGTTGCAGAATCGGGATGCATAGTTGTGGGCGCGTCGGATTCTGGCAACAGTTTTTGCAAAACTGACAGAGGAGACGTGCTGTGGCGAATGCGATGTACCATCGTAGCTCGCTGCTTGCCTTGTTGTGTGTCGATTCGGCTATCGCCGCAGAAATGCCCCTGAATATGACCCGGGGGGTAACGGAAATCAGTCAAAAGGTTTACGACCTGCATATGACGATTTTCTATATTTGCTGCGCAATTGGCCTGGTGGTTTTTGGTGCCATGTTTTGGTCCATCCTCCATCATCGCAAAGCAAAAGGTGTGCAGCCTGCGCAATTTCATGAGAGCACCAAAGTTGAACTACTTTGGACCGC
>CAMLRA010000102.1 GCA_946482325.1 uncultured Chromatiaceae bacterium
GTATCGTTGGTTTACAACTGAAGCGTTGTTAGCCGACGCGCGGGTGCATCCGCATACCAAAGCTTATCTCGGCTGACTGCTGGATATGCTCTGATGGCAAATGTAGCGCCACAATCCGTACTCAACCCGAGTGTCAGTCTGGCCATCCATCGGCTGCGGGTACCGCTGATCCTGGCAGTGCTGATGCTACACACTTTACCTTTACTGCGTTTTTCGCATTCTTCGTTTTGGCTGATACTGGAGCAAACCCTGCGGGTGGCGCGGCCGTTATTTTTCTTTTGTGCGGCTTATTTGCTGTTCCGGCACTGGCAAACCGGCTGGCGGGCTTATCGGAAATTGGCGCAACACCGGTTATTGCGGCTTGGTGTGCCGCTGCTGGTGTGGGGGCTGTTGTTGTTTTTCGCCTACAACCTGCTGTTGCGATTTGGTCCGGCGCATTGGGTAAATAATCCTGCAGGTGCCAAAATGGGCTCTGTGGCCGAATTTGTCGCGTTGATGATTGGCATTGATCGCAATCCGCTGGCTTATCAGTTCTGGTTTATCCGCGATTTATTGTGCTTGACCCTGCTGGCCCCACTGTTTTATCTGCTATGGCGGCTGCTGCGGCTGACACTGGCGTTGGTGTTCGTTGCTTTGTTTTTGTTTCAGCAGTGGCCTTGGTTTCAACCGGCGCTGGTGTCTGTGGTATTTTTCGGTCTGGGGGCTGTGGCTGCGCTGGAAGGGGTAAGCCTGAAACTACCGGAACTCAGTTATCGTTGGGGCCTCTTGCTTTGGTTTGGTTTGATTGGATGTTCGGTGATAGCCGCAGCTTTTGCGGTGCCTGTTGACCTGTCATGGGCACGGCCTTTGTCGATCTTAGTGGGGACGCTGTGGGTCTGGAACCTCGCACTGCGCCTTGCCGGGCCTGCAGAACAGGCCCCCGGAACCTTGGCAGGCGTGCGCAGTGACATGGTATTTTTTGTCTTTGCTGCACATGAGCCTTTGTTAACGCTGGCAGGTAAGTGCTGGCATCAGGTGGTGCAACAACCTGTGTGGGATATCTTGCTGATGAGCCTGCCGTTTATCTTGTTTTATTTGTTAAGTCAGGTCTACCGGCTGCTGATACAGCCGGTGGCACTGCTTAACCTGCTGTTGGTTGGGCGGCGTTGATGGCGCTGTGGCATGACCGTCGCTTGTGGGCATTGTTTGCCAATGCAGCTTATGCCTTGTCATCTTTTGTGTTGGGTTATCTGCTATTACTGCAGGGGAACCAAGCGCAGTATGGCGCCTTTGCGTTTTACTTGTTAATTCAGGCATTAGCCTACAGCGTGGTCAATGCCTTGTTTGGCGCGCCTCTGTTGATCGCTGCACGCGATGGCACTGTTGCCGCAGCGGCGCTTCACCCGATGTTACGACTGGCGCTGCGACTGGCGCTGCTTTGTGCTGCAGTGCAGGCGTTATTGCTGTGGCTGCAGGATACAGCCGGCGATACCATCGTGCTGCTGGCACTCAGCGCTGCTGTGCTGTTGTTGCGCTGGTTTTGTCGCTGCGTGCAGCAAAATGACGCGCCTGAGCAGGTGATACTGGCAGACATCTGTTTTAGCCTGGTGGCATTGGTCGGCGCGGCGCTATTGTGGCCGCTGGGGTTAGTGTCATTGAAGAGCCTGAGCTATTTGTTGTTATTGGCTGCGGTGGTTAGTTTGTTGCCGGCTGGGCGTCTGTTTGGGTCTGTGATGCAGGCAAAACCTGATTGGCGTTTGTGGTCTGCCGGTTTCATCCAGCAAGGTAAACCGGCGCTCACCGGTGTTGTTACCGCCGAAGTCACTGCCAATTTCCACCAATATATGTTGATGCTGCTGCAAGGCGCGACGGCACTGGCACCAGTCGCTGCGGCTGGTTTGTTTTTGCGGCCCATGACTTTAGTGCAAAGCAGTCTGGCGCAAATCGAGCGGCCGCGGCTGGCGCGGGCTGTTGCGGCGGGAGATTGGCATGGTTTACAGCGCATTTGGCGCTCGTTTCTCTGGCTCAGTGCCTTTGCCTTTTTGCTGAATCTGCTGGTGATATTGCTATTGTTATCGCTGGTACCTGACTGGGTATGGCCGGATTTACTGACCTTGCCGCATTTTATCGCTTGTGGCGGTTTTGTCGCTCTGGCGGCGTTGTTACGCACTCTGCGGGGCCCGGCCAGTACCTTGCTACAAGCCTGTGATCAATTTCATTTTTTAGCCAGCGTGACCTGGCGTGCCAGTTTGTTAACTGTGCCGTTGGTACTCCTTGGCCTCTATATTGGTGGCTGCTTTGGGGCCGGGATCTTCGGTGCTTTATTCGCTATGTTGCTGGGAGAATGCGCTGTCGCTATTCCTATTTTGCGGCAGTGCCGGCGCACCTTGTTGGCGCAGGACGCAGTATCCGGCCGCTAAGGGCCGGACTTGCACTGAAGTTTTGTGATAATGTTGTTGGAATTCAAAGTGTTTGCCTAAAAACAATCCAATGAAAGGGGCAAGTGTGAAAGGTGTTCTGGTCTATCGCTGTTTTTTGCTGCAGCAACTGATCTCGCGTGTGATCAGCAGCTTGCTGATGCGCGGCTATGGCTGGCTGTGGGGGCTGGAGTTCCGGGGACCTGCTTGTTTTTACGGCTTGGCGCGGTTTGTGCGGCATCCACAGGGCCGCATGTTGCTGGGGCGTGATTTGGTGTTTCGTTCTGCGCCTGCGTCTAACACCATCGGGCTGAACCGCCGGTGTTTTTTCAGTGCAACGGCGGGCGCGACGTTGCAAATTGGCGATGGCTGTGGCTTTAGTGGCACTGTGATTGCGGCACAGCAACAGATCACGCTCGGCAATGGCGTGATGTGTGGTGCCAATGTGACCATCACCGATACCGACCGGCATCCGCTTGATGCATCAGCGCGTCAGCGTGGCGAGCCGGGGGCTTGTGCCCCTGTGGTGATAGGTGATCAGGTGTGGCTTGGCATGAATGTCGTGGTGCTCAAAGGCGTTACTATCGGCGCTGGCGCTGTGATTGCAGCCAATTCGGTGGTGGTTCATGACATCCCGCCTGGTTGTCTGGCGGCGGGGCAGCCGGCAAAAGTGCTGAGGCTGTTATGACGCGTCGTATAGCTGTTTTATTAACTTGTCATAATCGCAAGGCAAAGACGTTATCTTGCCTTGCTTCGTTGTTTGCACAGCAATTTAATGACCTGAGCCTGGACGTCTGGCTGGTCGATGACGGTTGTACGGATGGCACCGCGGAGGCAGTCCGTGCTCAGTTTCCTGCTGTGCGGCTGCTCACCGGCTCGGGTCATTTATTTTGGAATGGCGGGATGCGGTTTTGTTGGCAACAGGCGCAGCCAGCCAATCCTGATTTTTATTTGTGGCTCAATGACGATGTCACTTTATTGCCGGACGCGGTTAACCGGTTAGTGGCTTGTGCTGATGCGCAACATCATGCCGGCGCCCCGGTGGGGGCCGTGGTCGGCACCATGCAAGATCCGCAGTCGCAGCGCCTCAGCTATGGTGGCCGCCGTGCGCTTTATCCGTGGTTACCGCTGGCGATTGGCTCTGTGGTGGCCCCGCAGCAACAGGCGTTAAGCTGTGATTACGTCAACGGTAACTTATGCCTGGTGCCAGCAGCTGCAGTGGAAAAAATCGGTATCTTGTCAGCGCGTTTCACCCACAGTATGGGCGACTTTGATTACAGCATCCGGCTGCGCCGCGCTGGTTTGCAGCTATGGATTGCGCCTGGATTGTTTGGTGCCTGCGCGTTAAATCCGGTCAAAGGCTCAATCAAAGATCCATCCATACCGCTGTCTGTTCGGGTCGGTTGGATGCAGAAACCGACCAAGTGCCCGCCACTGGCGGAATGGTTGTATTTTATTCGCGAACACGGCGGTCCTTTGTGGCCTTTATTGTATTTCAAAGCAGTGATGGGGCGGCGTTTTCCACGCTTATGGCTGCTCCTCAATCAGCATAAGGCCTGAGCCATGCCGGGAGTCAAAGGAAGCCTGTCATGCGATATCTGAGCCTGCGCAAGTTTTTACATCGCTGCCGGATTGTGCTGGATCTGTTGGTCAGTGTGTGTTTGTTGATTTTGCTGAGTATCTGGGCAACCCGTTATTTGCTGGTTGGAGACCCGGTTATTGCTCAGATCGAACAATTATTTGGTACTGATAAGGCGATGCATCTGCTGCTGGGGTTTTTCTTGCCGTTATGTGTGGGCTGGTTGCTTCGGCTCTATCGCCGCCGCAGGCTGACGCAAGCCTGCTGTTTCTTGCTGGTGGGGTTGGCGTATGCGGCCGACGAATGGTTTCAGTCGACACTGAGTTATCGGTCCGCCTCTGTGGATGATTTCCTGATGTCCATTACCGGCTTATTGCTGGCGGCGGCGGTGTGGTATTCATTATTAAGCCTGACAGCGCCTGCTTATCGGGATTGAGTCGAATGCGTCGACCTCAACCGGCTGAAACCGGCGATAAAAACTCAAACAAAAAAGGAGTCACCAGGACTCCTTTTTTTAAGCATGTTCAGCTGATTAAGCTTTGCGGCGACGCAGCATCAGACCAAAAGCTGCCAGACCAAACAAACCGATTGTCGCCGGTGCAGAGACTGGTGCAGACACGAATTCCAGACTGACGTTGTCCAGTAAACCACCTTTACCATTGCCGTTTGCTGCAGCATTTTTGTTATACAGTTTGTCGCCTAAACCACCAAAACCCAGCACCATTTGGTTAGCAGTCGCAACCAGCGTCACTTTGTATTGCGTCCAGGCTTTGTCGTTACCGGCTTGTGCATCGTAATCGACTTTGCTGATGTAGCTGGCCTGGTTCAGTAAACCTGCGTTAGGTTTCCAATATACACCTAAGCCGTTGTCGTCAGCTGCGGTGGTGCGTGAACGGTACCAGAATGACAGCTCATACGTTGCGCCAACCTGCAGGCCGGTTAACTGCTGGAAAATACCAGAGTTACTGTTACCAGGCGTGCTGTAGTTGAAGTGAGTATCCATCTCCAAATAACGGCTGCCATCCTGCGCATTGAAGCCTAAGGTGTTGTTAAACTGCGTTTCGACGCCTGGGCCGTAAAACACGGTCCAGCCTGGTAAAGACGCTGAGACAGCCCAGCTGTAGCCTTTACCCAGCGTGCCGTAATCATCGAATGAATTAATTGGTTTGTTTTGTGCGTTGCCGTTATAGACAATTGCGGAATCCGGATTGCTTTCAAAGCTGCCGTTAGTGACTAAAGTTGCGCTTGCCTGACCTGCGGCCAGTGCCGCGACTACGATTAATGCTTTATACATTTGATTGCTCACTCCGGACACTCCTGTGACAAATATAAATCTCACTTATTGTTGCCTAGGCAATTTACATGCCATGGCGTTTAAGTTATTGATTTAATGTATTTTAATTCCTGGTGAAATCAGGTACATGTAAACAAAACTGACAAACAAGTGATGTTTCACTTCAGACGGCCAGAAACACGTACAGACTACGACATTATAGCGGTCTGGCGCGCGGAAAAATATGTTTATATTTGTGAAATTTTTTAATCTGTTGCGTTCAGTAGTGTTGCTAACGGACCCCAACGCCACAATTTTGCCTTGTGGTGAGAAGACCTTTCCTGTGACAACCAGATATTCTGCGCTTCATCCAGACAAACCGCTTCAAGCTGTCCTCCGGTCGGAACCTCTACTGAGGCAATGAACTGATAATTTGCGTCCAAAACAGCAATAAATGGCGCAAAGTTGCCACTCAACATCAAAGGTAACGGATTCAGGCGGAAATTTTCATAACCAGCGACAACAAAAACATGGTGCTGCGCTGAATAGGCCACGTCAGTTATCAAGCCTGGCAGTGGACCGGTTTCACCGACTGGCTGCAGGACGGTTGTTGTGCCACTGGTATCAACTGCATAAACGCGGCTTTGCATCCCAGCCCAGTTTTTTGAAAAAACCAACAATCTATCGCCGGTACTGACCAACGCCTCGGCATCCAGTTCATGTTGATAATACGATGGCTTTGCCATCGGCGGTTGCGGGTAACGCAGCTCAAGCTTTTCCATCTGCAGGTCTTTCAACTGACCTTGCGGGATCGGTGCGTGATAGAGCGCCAGTGTTGCTCGTTGACCACTGTTATTGCCGATATCCGCTATCCACAAACGGTCTTGATGGATAGCCAACGCTTCCCAATCCTGATTGCGGCCATTGGTTGCTATACGGTTGATGATCCGACCCGAGGCATCAAGCTGAAACACTGTCGCCGGATTGCCGGAATCGTTGATGGTCAGAAACTGGCCGTGCCCCAGACAAGCCAACCCGGAGGTCTCGGCAATTTCCGCACTGAGCTCGTGCTCTTGGCCTTGCACATCAGTTGCTTGCCCGATGTTGCTGTCTGGCTGTTGGCTGCAACTGGCAACAAAAACACAGTAAAGCAGGAGAGGTGACAGCTGAAATTTCTGCATCTGTTGGCGGCCAACTGTGGCGGGGGAAAATTGGCTGATATCATAACATTGTCGCAGGGGAGTGAAAGCCTGTGGTGATTTGATCGTAATTTGGCGGCGGCTTAAACAAGGCCGGACTGGCAAGTTTCGATTGGCAAGCTGTTGTTTTCAGGGGTAGAATCGTACAGTGACGTCTCGATACAACTTATTCATGGAAGATAGCGTGCCGAAAAAGTCCAGTCATTTTGAGTCTGCCGGTAACGGTTTCGCCTTTATACATCGATTCTTTGATATATCAATTTACATCTGTGTACTGTTGCTTGTCTGTCAGGCGCATGGTGTGCCTTTTGATAAAAATTATCTGATCTTGTTGCTGGCGCATATCGCCGGTGCTTCATATATTGCCGAAGCTCTGCAGCTTTACCGCTCATGGCGGATTAATCAATTCAGATACATGTTGTGGCAGGTTTGCCTGCTGCTGGCGATTTGTTTTGCCGGAATGCTCAGCGTGTTGTTTCTGTTTAAAGTCAGTGAAACCTTTTCCCGGGTTGTTGTCGTTGCCTGGTACAGCGGCTCAGCGCTGTTGATGTTGAGTTGGCGGTTGGTTTTCCGTTCAGTTCGCAAAATTCAGGTCGAACATGGTGTTAATTTACAACGAATGGCGATTGTTGGTCTGACCCCACGTGGCCTTCAGCTTTATCATGAAATCAAGCAGCATCCTGAATTAGGCCTCGAATGCATTGGTTTTTTTGATGACCGTGAAATGGACCGCTTTCCGGCAGAATACCGCGGTTTGTTGCTTGGTAATGTGTCCGAATCGGTCATGACTGCACAATCCGGGGTGATTTCCCGCTTGTATATTGCGCTGCCTTTACATGCTGATAAACGCATCCAGCAAATTGTTGAGCAGTTAGGTGACACCACATTAAACGTCTATCTGGTGCCGGATTTTTTGTTGATGAGCATGATGCATGGTCGCCTCAGCAGTGTGGGCGAAATCGATACCATCTCTGTGTTTGAGTCTCCACATTATGGCGTGCAGAACTATTTAAAACGCACCTTTGATATTGTATTTAGCCTGGTTGCTTTGTTACTGCTTGCGCCTCTGATGCTTATTATTGCGATTGCTATCAAAATCACCTCAAAAGGCCCGGTGTTTTTTGTGCAGGACCGTTATGGTCTGGATGGCAAGAAAATTGGTGTGTTTAAGTTCCGCACCATGAAAGTGATGGAGAATTCTGATACGGTAGTGCAGGCCAGTCGCAATGACCCGCGGGTTACTGTCTTAGGTGCGGTGTTGCGCCGAACTTCGTTAGATGAGCTGCCGCAATTTTTGAATGTATTGTTAGGTCAGATGTCTGTGGTTGGACCCAGGCCACATGCGGTGGCGCACAATGAACAATACCGCAGCCAGGTGTCTTTTTATATGCTGCGGCATAAAGTAAAACCCGGTATTACAGGCTGGGCGCAAGTGAACGGCTGGCGTGGTGAAACCGACACGCTGGATAAAATGGAAAAGCGTGTTGAATATGATCTGTATTACATCCGTAATTGGTCTTTGTGGTTTGATATCAAGATAATTTTCAAAACAGTATTTAAGGGATTTAGTGGTCAGCATGTGTATTAAAACAGTCGTAGGTCGTAAAACAGGGTTTCAGCTGAGTTGTGTTGCATTCGTACTGGTTTCCAGTCTGGCCCAGGCGCAGGAGCAGGAAGGTGTCATTCGGACCGAGTCCGGCATTGATTTCATTCCATCGCTGCAGGCGGAGTTAAAACATGATGACAACGTGGTCAGGGATGCAGATGCCACTATTTCCAGCTGGGTTTCTACCTTAGCGCCAACGCTCAAAGCAAATCTCATTGATGGACCAAATGCTTATGGCTTTTCTGCTGCAGTGAAAAACGCTGTTTATTTCGACAGCAGTGCAGACAATTTCACTGATGGCTATCTGGATGCCGAAGCGAAGTTATCGCCGGCCAGCGCACACAATCTGAAATTAAAAGCAAACAATAGCTGGTTGCATGAAGACCGGGGAACGGGGATTTCGGAAGGACGCGGGAATCTGCAGGCCGAAGAGACTCGTTTTAATGCACAAACGCTGAGCGCAGAGTATGAATATGGTAGCGCAGGCTCTATCGGTAAACTGCGGGCCAATACGCGTTTTTACAACAAAGATTACAAAAATTTCCGCGAACTGACGCAATACCGCGACTTTGATTCACGCCAAATCGGCGGTGGTTTTGTTTATCAAACACCAGGCGCTTTTAAGCTGGTGGCAGAATTGTCGACAGCTGACATTCAGTTCAAGACAGAAGACTTGTCCGGCTCACGCAACAACACAGATACCAACTATCGATTGGGTGCGGAGTGGGATATCACTGCCCTGACTACCGGTATTCTGAAGCTCGGTTATCAAAATAAAGATTTTGATCTGGCCGCGCGGGAAAAATTTAACGGTTTCTCATGGGAAGCCATAGTACAGTGGTTGCCGCTGACTTATTCCGGATTTGATTTTTCCACCGGTCGCCGGGCGAAAGATGTCGACGCGCTGAATATTAATTCTGACTATATCCTTGAAACCACCTATGCGATCGGCTGGAACCATCAATGGTCAGAACAATTATCCAGTAAGCTGGCCTATGAATATCAAACCGATGAATACAACCGCGTCTTACAGGCGAATACCGTTTTGGGCCGCGAGGATACCCGTAAAATTATCACCGGTGAGCTGGAAATGAAGCCACTGCGTTGGCTGACTTTAAAAGGCTTTGTCAATCTGGAAGACCGGACTTCTACATTGGGTGTGATCGTGTATGACCGGACTGTTTACGGTTTAAATGTCCAGATGACGCTGTAAAGGAAATTGATGTTGATGAGATATCTGAGCTTAGTGTGGGTGTTGCTGTTCAGTCTGACTGCGCTGGCGCAGCAGGCTGAACCTGTCGCTACAGAGGGCGCTGACAACTATGTATTAGGGCCCGGCGATGCCATCCGTATTAAAATTTTCGGTGAACCCGAGTTAGATTTGGAAGTGCAGCTGACAGATAGCGGTACGCTGAACTATCCGTTTCTGGGCACAGTGAAAGCAACCGGCATGACATTAAAACAGCTGGAACAGCGGATTTATGATGGTCTCAAAGGTGATTATTTCGTCGAACCCAATGTCTTTGTTGGCATGGTGCAATACCGTCCATTTTATATTCATGGTGAAGTGAAAAAGCCTGGTGGTTATCCCTATCAACCGGGGATGACGATTGACCAGGCTGTCGCTCTTGCCGGAGGTCTGACTGAACGGGCATCAAAAGAGAAGATCTTTGTTGCCCGAGAAGGAGACAAGGCGAATAAACTGACCGCGGATCTGAACAGCAAAATCCGCGCCGGCGACACTGTGACTATTGAACAGAGATTTTTCTGATGACGAGCACCCCAGAGCAAACTCAGGCTTCTGCTGAGGAAGTAATTGATTTACGTAAATATTTCAATGTAATTAGCCGGGCGAAATGGCGTATTTTCGCACTGGCAGTGTTAGTGTCGGCACTGACTGTTTTTGTCGTTCTGAATATGAAGCCGGTATACAGCTCTAAAGCGACATTGTTAATTGAAGCTCAGCAGGCTAAAGCAGTGAAGATTGAAGAGGTCTATGGCATCAATTCAGGTCAGCAGGAATATTATCTGACCCAGTTTGAGATCCTCAAATCGCGCAGTATCGCTGAAACCGTGATCGACAAGTTGCAACTGGCAAAACATCCGGAGTTTATTGCAAAACCCGGTCTGCGCGACAGTATCCAGCAATTAATGCCGTTTCTGGCCAATAATCGCGAAAAAGTCTCTGCCGAAGTTCAGCAATTGCGCGACCGTGAGCGTTTAGTCTCCGCCTTTGTTGAGCGCTTGTCGATTGAACCGGTGCGAAAAACCCAGCTGGTCAACATCGTGTATGAAGCAAATGACCCGCAGCTGGCCGCTGATGTTGCCAATGCGATTGGCGAGGCCTACATCGATAGCCAGCTGTCAGCCAAAATGGGGATCACGCAAAAAGCCAATGACTGGTTAGGCGGCCGCTTGGGCGAATTACGCCTGCAGCTGGATGCATCAGAAAAAGCGTTACAGGAGTTTCGCTTACGTGAGGGCCTGATTGATGTCGCCGGCGTACGCAGCCTTGGCAGTCAGGAATTAGAACGCCTCGGTGAAGAAATCACATTGATGCGCAGTAAAAAAGCCCAAATCGATGGCTTCGTTCGTGCTGTCCGTCAATTTGGCGCCAAAGATATGGCCCGGCTGGAATCACTACCAGAAATCACTGCGCACCCTGGCGTACAGCAGGTAAAAGCTGAAGTGATCTCGGCAGAGCGCAAAGTGTCAGAGCTGAGTAAGTTTTATGGTCCGAAGCACCCAAAACTCATTTCGGCACGTTCTGAACTGGCTACTATCCAGCAAAACCTACATGAACAAATTCAGAAACTGATTAACGGAATTTCGGAAGAAGCCAATACCGTCAGCCAAAACCTGGCGGCACTGGAAGCTGAGATGCAGCGTTCAAAAGGCCAATATCAGGATTTAAGTGGTAAAGAAGCTGAGTACCAGCGGTTATCCCGGGAAGTGGAAACCAACCGCCAGCTGTTTGATACCTTTATGGCGCGGCAAAAAGAAACCGAAGTGACTGGTAATTTTAATTCAGCTGTTGCGCGCTTTACTGACTTAGCGGTTGCCTCAGTCGATCCGATTAAACCCAACAAAAAATTAATTGTCGTACTGGCTTTTATCGCCGCTGTCGGCTTTGGCGTTATTGTGGCATTTGTGATGGAGTCGCTGAATGACACGGTCAAAACCACTCGGGAAGTTGAGGGTATCCTGCAACAACGTTCGTTGGGGATAGTACCAAAAATCGTTGGCAAAAAACCTATTGCTGAAATGAACCGTGTTTTTTTCGCCCAGGATGCCCGCCAGTTTTCTGAGTCGGTGCGTTCAGTACGCACCAGCTTGTCATTGCTTGGTTTAGACCGGCCTTTGCAGGTGCTGATGGTGACTTCTTCTATCCCGGAAGAGGGGAAGTCGACGGTCGCCAGCAACCTGGCATTTGCCTTTAAACAGCTGGAGTCTGTGCTGCTGATCGATGCGGACATGCGCAAACCGACAATCGCCAAACGGTTCGGACTCCCGTCTTTCCAGCCCGGGCTGGCCAACTATCTGACAGGCACTGAAAACCTGGATGACTGTATTGTCACAGACGAGCAATCTGGCATTGATATCTTGCCAGCAGGTTCTATTCCATTGAATCCGTTAGAATTGTTGTCTGGAAATAAATTACCGGAGTTACTGGAACAGTTGCGTGGCCGTTATCAGAAAATCATTATTGATACACCGCCGGTGCAGGCGGTCAGTGATGCGCTGGTCGTCTCTACTCAGGTCGATGGTGCTGTGATGGTCGTGCGAGCTGACCAAACCCGTTCTGGTTTGATCCAGCTGTCATTAGCGAAGTTAGTCAATGCACATGCCCGGGTCGTAGGTGTCGTATTAAATGATCTTGATTTAAAACTTGCCGAGCGTTATTACGGTAACTTTGGTTATTACCGCTATTATGCGGAAAACACGGACAAGGAATGATTGACCTGCATTGTCATATTTTGCCCGGTCTGGATGACGGCGCAGAGACTCCGGAAGAAACGCTGGCGCTGTTGCGATTGGCGGTCGCGGACGGTATCCGCCGAATGGTAGCAACGCCGCATATCAACCCTGGGTATTTTGACAATAAACCTCACACGATTGAGGCGGCGCTGAAGAAAGTCAGGCAGCTGATCACGGCGCATCAGCTGCCGATCGAAATCGCAGCTGCTGCTGAAGTGCGCTTGACCGATCAGTTAATGCCGGCACTGGAGCTGGGGTTATTACCTTTTTTGGGGACCTGGCAGGGGCAAAAAGTGCTGTTATTGGAATTACCGCACAGTCATGTTCCGGCCGGCACGGACAAGTTACTGAAGTGGCTGGCGCGGCATGATGTCATCGCTATGATTGCTCACCCTGAACGCAATCGGGACATCCAGGCCAATTTTCAGTGTCTGGCACCGCTGAAGCGGGCCGGATGTCTGTTTCAGCTGACTGGTAGTTCATTACTGGGCGATTTAGGGGCGCGGCATCAACAATGCGCTGAATATATGGTGGCGCAGCGGCTTTATCATGTAGTGGCCAGCGATTGCCACAACCTTGACAGACGCCCGCCAAAACTGCGTGCTGCAGTGCAAAGCCTGGCAGCTTTGACCAACGAAGAATACGCGATGGCGCTGTCGCAACATAACCCGGATATGATTGTTCAGTCCCTGCATTTTAAGGATGTGGCATGAAGCCTTTGCTGTTGCGCCGCAGTTTGATAATCGGTGGTCTGGGCATTTTGCTGGCACTGATCTGGCCGGTTATCAAAGCTGGGGTTGCCAGTTTGTACTATTTTCCGGCGGCTTATGCTGTTGAACAATGGCAACAATCATCGGCTAAACCGGAAGCCGCACAGCTGCAAATGGCACAAGAGCAGATCAATACGGCACTGAGCTGGCAGCCACAAAACCCGCACTATCAGCTGATGGCAGCCAAGATAGCAGAATGGGCCTGGTTTAGTGGTCAATTGTCGACAGACCTCATCAGTAACAATGAACAAATTTATCAACGGGCCATAGCTCAGCGTCCGAGTTGGCCGGTGGCATACGCTGATTACGGTTATTTTCTGGCAACAGTGCAGCTACGGCTGGCAGATGGCTGGGCGCAGTTACAGTTAGCGGAGCAGCATGGTGGCTATCTGCCTGAAGTGCACGAAAAGATTTTATTAGTCGCATTCTCCAATTGGCATGCGCTGACTGTGGCGCAAAAGGCAGCCGTATTTGCCAGAGTCGCAAATGCGATGGGCGGGCCTTTGCAAGCCAACACGATCCGACTGATCAAGCAGTATCAGCTGGAACGCCAGCAATGTATTTACCTGAGAAAGAAGCTGGCCGCTCAGGATTCCTGGGCTGATGTGCAGCGCCAGTTGTGCCCGGTAGCCTGATTATTGTGGGCATAGTTCAGGTACAAGGTTTGACAGGTAACCACGCTTTCGACAGACTCGTTTAAATATTCGTATATACAGGACAAAACCATGTTTATTCCCGTCATTATGGCTGGTGGTTCAGGGACGCGTTTATGGCCACTGTCGCGTGGCAATTACCCAAAACAATTTCTGGCTTTAACCGGCGATGCCACGATGCTGCAGCAAACCTTGCTGCGGTTAAAGGGCCTGGCTCATCAGGCACCTTTGCTGATTTGTAATGAAGATCACCGTTTTATTGCCGCGGAGCAGGTGCGTCAGCTTGGCGTACAGGGCGCGCCTATTTTACTCGAACCGGTTGGACGCAATACCGCGCCTGCCATTGCACTGGCAGCATTACAGGCTAAAGCAACTGATCCGGATGCGCTGCTGCTGGTGCTCGCCGCTGACCATGTGATTGAAGATGAAGCGGCTTTTCGTCGTGCAGTGCAACAAGCTGAACCTTTAGCGGCCAGCGGTAAACTCGTCACCTTTGGCATAGTGCCGTCGGCGCCGGAAACCGGTTATGGCTATATCCGGCGTGGCGTTGCCGCTGGTACTGCATTTCAGGTTGATGCATTTGTCGAAAAACCGAATCTACTGACCGCGGAACAGTATCTGGCCAGCGGTGAGTATTACTGGAACAGCGGCATGTTTATGTTCCGCGCGGATCGCTATCTGGCATTACTGGCAAAATACCAGCCTGCGATGCTGGCAGCTTGTACTGCGGCGATGGCGGAACTGAGCCCGGA